>NZ_CP011456.1:3350000-3597500 GCF_001277295.1 Anabaena sp. WA102
TTAATACAAAAATACATAAGTCTTTACAAAAAACATCTTGTTTATACCATACTGTTCAGGGTATATTCCAATAGAGCCGTTGCGGTTTAGTAGCAGATTTACACACTCTGGGCAAATATACAACCAAAAGTTGAGCATCTATGGATATATCTAATGTTCGTGACGACTCCAATTCACCACTTGTCACTTCTAGTATATTGAGTAACGACTTTTTACCCGTAAACCCGTTAGATAAAAATTCCCATTCATTCATTCATTCAGAATTTGATTCCCTTGCTACTATTACACCAACACAATATCTGAATCAAGAAATTCTCCCAATTACACAAATAGCACTACAAAAATTTTCCAATTCCTCTGAGTTCTCAAATAATATAGAATTAGCTTTTGGCTATGGTTGCAATGTTGAATTCGCACATCAAATAGTTGACAATTTAGCCAGTGGTCAAGAAATTCCCAATATCCAAATTATCCCTCAATCTCAGTTAAAAGCTGATGGAGCATTTGGCAATAATACTATTTATATCTCTCAAGATTTAGTTAACTCACAACAGTCTAATTTTAGTCAAGTTGTCAATGTCCTGTTAGAAGAAATGGGACACTATATAGATTCGCAAATAAATATTCAAGATGCTCCCGGAGATGAAGGCGCAATTTTTGCTAAACTCGTTCAAAATCAACCTTTAGCACCAGGAGAACTAATAACATTAAAAGCGGAAGATGATCATGGTATCTTAAATATTAACGGGCAAAATATCGCCATAGAACACGCGGATACTCATGGAGTATTTCTAGTTGATAATACAGGAAGAATCTCAATTGACTTCTTAGCTGACTCCGGTAGTTACCATAACGAAATGGCTATTTTCAGCCTTGAGAATATGGATAGTTTAACACCTGGTTCAGCAGATTATATCAAAGAAGCGGCTCGTCGGGCTTTAAGTAATTCAACATTAGGATATACAGTAATTATTGATATTAACGAAGGTGCGAAATTTGTTGGAGAAATAGGAGAAAGTAATAAAAATGATGGAAATTATTCTGGTTTAAAAACCTTCAGTTTTACCCCTGGAGGTAAAATTGCATTTATGTTAGTTCCCCAAGGAACTGTTCAACAAGTATTTGATAATCCCAACGCAGGTAATAGTCAACGTCCCTTATTTTCTATTGCGGCTGCTAATCCCAATAATGCCACACAAATAGGACAATTAGTGCCAGGTACTTTTGGTTGGGAAGATATTAGAAATGACCAAAGTACAGATGCAGATTACAACGATATTATCTTTAAAATTCAAGGTGCGATTGGATCACTAACAGATATAGGAGGATTATTTGCTAGTGGTAAAGATTGGCGGAATGTTCCCTTAGCTCAAGAAATTATTACCTTTGCTTCCCAATCTAATAATACAACCTTAATAGCCAAATTATCTCAAGATACAGGAGTTAGTAATTTAGATATTATTACTAATAATCCAGAAATTTCCGGTTCTGTCAACAATGCTGATAATATTAGCAAATTACAAGCTAAATTCAGTGATGGTAGTAATTTCGTTGATATTTTATCTGAGTTAAAAGCAAATGGCAGCTTTGTTTTAAATAAAGAGAAATTAGCTCAAATTAAAGGTGGACAAATCGCAGACGGAGACTATCAATTAAATTTACGTGCTGAAGATAAATTTGGTAATATTTCTGAATTTTTAGTTAAATTCACCTTGGATACAACTAAACCAGGAATACCCACAGAAGTAGGTTTGAAAAATGATGGTGATAGAGTTACAAATCAAAATACACCAACTATTACAGGTAACGGAGAAAATGGTGTATTCATAGAACTATTTGATGGACAAAATAAATTAGGACAGACAACAGTTGTTAATGGTTTTTGGGAAATTACCACATCTCAAATTACCGATGGATTGAAAAAATTAACTATCACAGCCACCGATATTAGTGGTAATCCGAGTGATGCTAGTAATACAGAATTTACCATTGATTCTGCTTTACCACAAATTAATATTACCAATCCTCAAACTAATGCAATATTGAATCCAGGTGCAAGATTGCAAGGTACTGTAAATGGTACAGGTTCAACAATAGATAAATTAAGTTATCGTTTTGGTAATGGTAGTGAAATTAATGTACCAGTAAATAATCAAGGTGCATTTGATGTTGAATTGAATTTAACCGATTTATCTGGACAACAAAACCTGATTATTAAAGCGGTTGACTTAGCCGGAAATAGTAAAGAAACTACTCAAAATGTAGTCGTCAATCAATCAACACCAGACACAACAGCACCATCAATTACTGCTAGTCTTAATAATGATACAGGCATCAACACCGATGGTATCACTTTCGATTCTACCATCACAGGAACAGTCACAGATATCAGTGAAATAACCACATTCCAAGCTAAGTTAAATTCTGGCAACTTTGTAGATGTTTTAGCTAAGTTGCAAAATGGTAATTTTACTTTAGATACAGCCACACTAACTCAAATTAATGGTGGACAATTACCAGATGGTGTTTATCAACTTAATTTGAAAGCAGAAGATAAGTTTGGTAATATTTCTAGCGAAGTTAAATTAGACTTTACCCTGGATACCACAGCACCACAAACACCGGGCTTCATGTTAGATTCTCTGGTTGATTCTGCACCTATTGGAGATTCTCAGACAACCTATGATAAAGTCAAACTAATAGGACAAACAGAAGCAAACGCCACCGTAACATTACAACAAACAGGGATATCAATTACTGCTGATACTGTGGGTAAATTTACATTTACTGATGTACCTCTCATATTAGGTGATAATTCCTTGACTGTGAATGCTAAAGATGCAGCCGGAAATACCAGCACCTTTACCACCATTATCAAAAGAGTTAATCAAGATAATAGCGATGTAGTTTTAGATTGGAACGCCACATTGTTAAATGCTATTTACACAGATAAAACAGCACCACCTGTTGCTTCTCGCAACATGGCGATCGCCCAAACTGCGGTTTTTGATGCCATAAATAGTATTACTGGAACTTACAAAAACTATCACTTCACAGGTACAGCCCCGAAAATTGTATCAGCAGAAGCCGCCGCCGCCTCAGCAGCTTATACCGTTCTCGTCAATCTTTACCCCAAGCAAAAAGCCTTCTTTGATACTGCTTTAACAACTTCTCTGGCTAAAATTACTGATGGTGAAGCAGAAAATACAGGAGTAACTTTTGGTCAAACTGTTGCCAATGATATCCTCACCTTACGGAGTACAGATGGGTCCAATACCACTGTAAATTACACACCTGGAACTAATCCTGGTGATTGGCAACCAACTCCCCCAGCTAATGCTTCAGCCTTGTTACCACAATGGGGACAGGTGACACCATTCGGATTAACGAGTGGTTCTCAATTCCGTCCTGCTGGTGAACCCGCTTTAACGAGTGATCAATATACTACAGACTTCAATCAGGTCAAAGATTTGGGCAGTATTAACAGTAACACCCGCACTGCTGACCAAACCCAAATTGCCCAATTCTGGGCTGATGGTGCAGGTACATTTACACCCCCTGGACATTGGAATCAAATAGCCCAAAATGTCGCTGCAACTAAGGGTAATTCTTTAGTAGATAATGCCCGTTTATTTGCCTTATTGGATATTTCTCTAGCAGATGCGGGAATTGCTGCTTGGGATGCTAAATATACCGAAAATTCTTGGCGACCCATTACCGCAATTCAAAAAGCTGATACAGATGGTAATCCTAACACCACTGCTGACACCAATTGGAAACCCCTAATTACCACACCGCCATTCCCCAGCTATATTTCTGGACATAGTACCTTTAGTGGGGCTGCGTCAACGGTATTAACGACAATTTTGGGCGATAATGTCGGCTTTAGTCTCAATTCTCTGGGAACTCCTGGTGTTAATCGCACTTTCACTAATTTCAATGCTGCTGCAAATGAGGCGGGAATTAGTCGGATTTATGGCGGGATTCATTTCAATGCAGACAATGTAGATGGATTAGCTACTGGTAAGTCAGTGGGTAATTATGTCTTGCAAAACTTGTTAGCGCCGATTACTGAACCAGTGCAAAAGTTAAGTGTGATGCCTGGAGAGCAGTTAAAACTGGAATCACAAGATATTTTTGGTAAAAATGCCAATTTTGCCCTGGAAAGTAAAGAAAGCTTACCTACAGGGATGCTAGATAGCGATGGAACGCTAATCTTTAAGCCTACACCCGCGCAAATAGGCACTTATGATTTTACATTGGTAGCTAGAGATGGTGAGCAAGTTACCACCAAGAAGTTTAATTTAGCTGTAGTTGCTGACACATTGACAACTACAAGGATTTCTGGAGTAATTCAAAATACTGATCAGAAAGCGTTATCTGGTGTCGTGGTGAAAATTGGTGATGTATCTGCTACTACAGCCGCCGATGGTTCATTTACTTTGACTTTGGCTGGTGTGCCGTCTGCTGATGCAGCTTTGATCATTCAACCTGGTCAGCAAGTGGATAATATTGTTTATCCATCCATTGCTGAGAAATTACCTTTACTGTTGGGACATGATGTTTATGCGAATGTGAAAAACGTTATTGACCGTCCCATCTTTTTACCACCTATTGACATTAGCAACGCTCAAACTATTAACCCTGCAATTACTCAAACTGTTACCAGTGCTGCAATTCCTGGTTCATCGGTTAGAGTTGCTGCTAATACTTTATTCGATCAAGACAATAAACCTTATACTGGCAAACTGAGTATTACCACAGTTCCCACAGAACTTACTCCTGCGGCTTTACCTGATAACTTGCGTCCTGATTTGGTGGTGACAATTCAACCAGGGGAAATGAATTTTAGGACTCCTGCACCTCTGAGTTTACCGAATATAGCTGGATATGCGGCAGGTACGCAAATGGATTTATGGTCAATTAATCCCCAAACCGGAAATTTTGACAGTGTGGGAGTTGGTCAAGTTAGTGCTGATGGCAAGGTGATTAATACTATTAGTGGTGGTATTCGTAATAGTAGTTGGCATTTCTTCGCACCACCAGCACCAACTCCTAATAATCCTAATGCTGATCCTCGTAACCCTGAAAAAGGGTGTGAAGGAGACAAAGCAAAAGCAAAGAGTAATTCTGATGTGGAACTATATTCTGGTGCAGAAATAGAAACCCATAATTTAGCATCCTATCAATCTTTGGGAGTCAGTCGTGGATTGACTTTGCGTTACGATTCGGAGCGTGCTGATGCTAGACCAATTGTACATTTTGGATATAGCAATGTACCATCTGATCCAAATCTGCGATTGATGGCGGAATTGACGATTAAACGGGGTGATTTCACTCTAGCAGTCCCAGGTTTTGCGGGTGGTAAATATGGATTGAATGGGGGAGAAAATTTCTGGTCAATTCCTAGTGGTGGTGGCAAGATTGATGCTGCACTTCAGGCAGATTTACGAACTTTATCCTCTGGGCGTTATGATTATGATTTAACAACGGGATTATTGAGATTTAATAATAATCAGTTTAATGGTTCGACTTCTAATAGTACGGGTAAATTACTGGTTGTCAATTCTGTAAATAGTGCTTTTGGTAGTGGTTGGGGATTAGCAGGATTGCAGGAATTAGTTACTAATCCTGATGGTTCGGTAATGTTAATTGATGGTGATGGTAGTGAGTTGTTGTTTGAGAAGAATGCAGATAATACCTATAAATCACCTGCTGGGCATTTCTCCACCTTAGAACGTTTGGGAGATGGTACTTTCCGTCATACTACGACAGATCAAACGGTGTACAGCTTTGATACTCAGAATAAATTGGTTAAGGTGAGCGATCGCCTGAACAATGAAACACGCTATGTTTATCAAAATGGGGTATTGAGTAAGATTGTTGACCCTGTTGGCTTGGAAACTACTTTTACCTACGTTGGTAATAGGATTACCGCGATTACAGACCCCGCAGGGCGTGTCACGAAATTAACTTATGACAGCAATGGGAATTTACTCAAAATTACTGATCCTGATGGTACGGGTCAAACTTGGGAATATGATGCTAGTCATCACATGACCGCAGGTATTGACCAGCTAGGAAATCGCGGACAGACTTTCTATAATTTTGCAGGTAGGGTGACTAACTCGATTCTGAAAGATGGTTCAACAGTCAAGTTTGATCCTGTAGAGGTGCAAGGTTTATATGAGCCAAATAAGACGAATGATCCTCTCAAAGCGCCTGTGGCTTTCCAATTAGGGGCAGCGACTTCTACCTATACGGATGCTAATGGCAATAAGATTGTGAATACTCTCGATAGGGCAGGACAGATTGTTTCTTCTTCTGATGCGGTTGGGTTGTTGCCTTCTGTAAAACGCAATCAGGATAACATGATTACGCAACAAACTGATGCGAGAGGAAACGCTACCTCATTTACTTATGATGCAAAAGGTAATGTCCTTACTACTCAAGATTCATTGTCTTTTCTTTCTCCTGGAGGAAATGCCTTAATTATCAATGGTGGTAATGGTAGTGAGACAAACTTTCTTGTAAACTTACTTCAAGAATCAGGGATAAAAACTACGATTGCTAATACGGTTCCAACCAATTTAAACGGATTTACTCAAGTTTTAGATATTCGGTATGACAATCAATTTGCCCTAAAAGATTCAGATAAGGCACTGTACCTTGATTTTTTACGGTCTGGTGGTAATTTAATGTTAGTGGGTGAAAATGGGAACTTTGCAACTCGTAACAATTCAATCTTGAACTTTATTGAAAAAGCAGGTGGCGGCTTACTGAATTTCGTTGAGCCTACTTTCGTTCAGCAAGTTCTAGCCCCATTTAATAGTCCTAATCCTATTTCTGATGGGAATGTAACCTATGGTGGAGTTGCAACTGGAGGTGTTGCCAGTGCAGGGACAGGGCAGTTTGTCACGGTGGATAATGCAAATCGAGGTAGTACCATCTACTTTGATGAAAATGATCTTCCCAATGCTCTTGGTGGAAAATTAACTGTCATGTTTGACACTAATTTCTTCCTCGGCACAAATGATATTACAGATAACCAAAACTTAATTAACAACTTAATTGGTTTTGAACGTATAGATACTAGTTTTACCTACGACTCAAAATTCAACCAACTAACCAGTAAAACTGATGAATTAGGTCATCAAACTCTTTATCAAATTGATCCGAATAATGGCAACTTGCTATCTCTAACTCAAGTTGTTGGCGCTGTGGGTGGTGATGATGACCTTGTTACCAAATTCACCTATACCGACAAGGGATTAGTTGACCTGATTACTGACCCCTTGGGACGCATCACGGATGAAGATTATGATGCTAAGGGTCGTTTAACTGCTATCACCTACGCCAAGGGTACGGCAGATGAAGCTAAAAAGCAGTTTGAGTATGATGCAGCAGGTAATCAAACGGCAATTATTGATGAAAATGGTAATCGCACTGCATTTGAATATGATGCTCTGAATCGGTTGGTGAAAACTGTTGAAGCTGACCCTGATGGTGCTGGTCCATTAACTTCACCTGTGAATACTTACAGTTATGATGCCAGAGGGAATTTAATCTCGACTACTGATGCTGTCGGTCATGTTGCTCAAAATGCTTATGATCAGTTAAATCGTCTCATTCAGTCTATTGATGCTCTGAACCAGAAGACTACTTATGGTTACGATAAGCTGGGTAATCTGCTCTCGGTTGTTGATCCTTTGGGACATAAGACTGAGAATAAATATGATCCTCGGAATCGGGTGGTTGAGACAATTGATCCGTCAGGAAGTAGTAATAGATTCAGTTATGACTCAGATAATAATCTCGCCACAGTTTTAGAAGTTAGCACCACAAAAGACAATAGAAATAATGCTTTAGTCTCCACTAATAATGGACAAATTGGCATTATCAATACACTGACGGGAGAGTTTACAAAACTAGCATCAACTAGTAAAATCTGGACTGATATAGCCCTCACTTCAGATAACAAGTTATTTGGAATTACTTCAACTGGGCTGTACCAAATTGACTCAAATTCGGGCAATATCTCACTAATTGGAAATCTAGGGACAAGTAATTTAAATGCGTTGGGAATTGCGCCAAACAATGAACTTTATGCAACTGGAGGATCTAATTTCTATAAGATTGATGCCAAAACGGGAACTGCTTCTTTAATAGCAAACTTGGGAACTAATTTTTCTAGCAGTGGCGACATTGTATTCGATCATGTTCGCAGCTTATTCTGGGCTACTTCCAATTCAGGAGGAACTGACACCCTATTCTCGATTACACTGAGTGGTACTGCAACCAAACTTGGTAATACAGGCTTTGGAGGGGTATACGGGTTATTCCTAGATGAAGCAGGTAATCTGTTAGGCTTTACATCGGACGGAAAACAAATTGCTATAAACAAAGATACTGGCGTTGGAACTTTGCAGAAAACGGTAAGTAATTTGAGTAGTCCGATTTTGGGTTCAGCGCAAAACATAACTGGTAATTTAACTACTTTTGCCTATGATGCAAGGAATCGCAAGACGGGTCAAACTGATGCGTTAGGTAAGACAACACAGTACCAGTATGATGCAGCGAACAATCTTATTTCCCAAACTGATCGGAATGGGAATCAAACCAAATATCAATATGATGATTTAAACCGTCGTATCCAAACTCAAGATGCTTTAAGTCGGATCTCCAGCACTAGCTACAATGGCGTTGGTAATATCACTTCCACTACCGATGAATTAGGAAGAATTACCAAGTACACCTACGATAATCGGAATCGCTCAAAAACGATTATTGATCCGTTGAATGGTACAACTACCTTTAGCTACGATTTGGTTGGCAATCTTAAAACCATTACCGATGAGCTAAATCGCAGCAGTAGCTACAATTATGATGCACTAAATCGTAAAGTTAGCACCGCAGATCCTTTAGGTCAGACAACTCGCACTGTTTATGACGCAGTTGATAATGTCATATCGGTGACAGATGCTCTTAACCAAACCACCAGTTACAATTACGATGCTCTCAACCGTCGCACTAAAGTAACTGATGCTAAAGGTCAGGTAACAACCACTGTTTATGATGCAGTTGGCAATATCCTCTCTATTACTGACCCAGTTGGTAATAAGACTAGCTATACCTACGATGCAAATGACAGATTAAGCAGCGATACCAATGCTTTAGGTAAAACCGCTTCTTATCAATACGATTTTGCTGGTAATGAGACAGCAACCACAGACCGCAATGGTCGCGTTCGCAAATTCACTTACGATAAGCTGAACCGGCAAATTGGTGAACAATGGCTAGATGCTAATAATATTGCCATTCGCACTACTGGCTACACTTACGATGCTGTTGGTAATTTAATCACTGCCAATGATCCTAGCTCCAAATATAGCTATGGCTATGATGCGGTGAATCGCCTAACTTCTGTTGATAACAAAGATACTCCGGTTGTTCCCAATGTCTTACTCAATTACACTTATGATGCGGCTGATAACCTGCTTAAAGTTACAGACACTATCAATAATCAATTGAAAGGAACTACCAGCTATACCTATGATGCTCTGAACCGAGCAACAAGCCTCACCCAGTCTGGTAATGGTGTGGCTAATAAACGGGTTGATATGACCTATGATGCTGCTAGTCAGATGACTGGTTTAAATCGCTTCACGGATTTAGCAGGGTTAAATGCGGTAGCAAATACTGGCTATACTTATGATGCTAATGGACGACTGACTAATTTAACCCACAAGCAAGGTAATAACAATTTAGCTGCTTATGGCTATGTTTATGATGCAGTAAATCGGATTACTCAGACTACTTCCGTTGATGGTACTAGCACGTTTAATTATGATGCAACTAATCAGCTAACCAGTACAGACCACAGCTATCAAACTGATGAAGCTTACAGCTACGATGCTAATGGTAATCGCACTAATACGGGATATACCACTGGCACAAATAATCAACTGTTGTCTGATGGCACTTATAACTATGAATACGATGGTGAAGGTAATCGCACTAAGCGGACAGAAATTGCTACTGGTCAGGTGACAGAGTATGTCTGGGATTACCGAAATCGTCTGACAAAGGTAAGTTTCAAAGATGCGGCTGGTAATGAGATTAAGACTGTAGAGTACACCTACGATGTTAATAACCGTCGCATTGCCAAGAGTATTGATGCTGATGGTTCTGGTCTGGCTACTCCGACGGTGGAAAGGTATGTCTATGATGGACAGAATATTGCTCTGACTTTTGATGGTAATGGTACGCAAACTCACCGTTATTTCTATGGTACGGGCGTTGACCAGATTTTAGCGGATGAGAATAGTCAAGGTCAGGTATTGTGGACGCTGACTGATAATCAAGGTACGGTGAGGGATCTGGTTGATGGGACTGGAACTGTTCAGAATCACATTACCTATGACAGTTTTGGCAAGATTACTAGTCAGACTGATCCTGCGTTTAAGACAATTCTTGCTTATACTGGGCGCGAGTTTGATGGTGAGACGGGGCAATACTACTATCGCGCTAGATATTACGATCAAAATGTAGGTAGATTTATTGGTGAAGATCCGATTGGATTTAATGCTGGGGATGCTAACCTTTATCGGTATGTAATTAACAGTCCAATTAACTTTACCGATCCTAGTGGCAAAATTATTCCTCTTTTGATACTAATTGCTGCTGGTGGTGCAGCGATTGGAGGTGGTCTGGATGCAGTTCGACAAGGTATTCAAATTGCAGAGGGAAGCCGCAAAGAATTTTCGTGGAGTGAAGTCGGTATTAGTGCAGGGGTTGGTGCAGTTGCTGCTCCAATTGTTGCTGCTGCTCCATGGTTAACGATTCCTCTTGCTGGGTTAGGCATTTACAGTGGCATTAAGCAAATATCATGTGGCAACTATGCTACTGGTGCTTTTGACATTGCTACCTCGTTAGCGCCATTTGGTCTTAAAGGAGTTAGAAATTCTGTTTTTGGACTAAAAGAGCCAGTAGTATCTCCAGTAGTAACTGCGAAAGCGCAAGTCGGTAATTCAGTGTTTACAGATGTAAATCAGACTGCAAGAACTGGAGCAGTTTCTGAACAGCCTACCCTTATTGCTGATCGAATTGCTACTAAAATGGAAACATCTGGTAAATCTCTTCCCAATGGAAATATGGGGACGGCTCATGCAGAAATTGGGGCTATTCAACAAGCATTTGATGCAGGAAAAACGGTTGGGAATAATATGACGCTAACAGTTAGTGGAAAACCTGTTTGCGGTTTTTGCATGGGAGATATTGCAGCCATGGCAAATGAATCTGGCTTAAAATCACTAACTGTAATTGAAGAGGCTACGGGGAATAGTTTTTTCTGGCAACCTGGGATGAAATCTTTAAAAAAAGGTGAATAATTAATGTCTTCGATTTCTTTATCATGGACTATTGGATTTGGCAAAAGTTGTCGTGGTGGTAACAGGCAGAATGTGATTTTAGATGACATTCTAGAGATCCTGACGGAAATAACTGAAAAATCTGGTACTGTAACGCTTTATCTCATCAATGGATCTGAACTTGGACCTCAAAGCTTGCAGGTTCAAACGGAAAAAGGTTACTTTGTTTTATCATTAGGAGAGAATGATGAAGAAGACTATATAGTAAGAACCTACACAAACCTTTCTAGTGATTTGCAGCAAGTGATCATATTAGGAAATTTGTGGGATTCAAAATTAGTCTGTACAGAATTTGATGTTGTAATAAAAATATTTCAGGAATTTTTTGAAGTAGGTGATGTATCACGGGACTTATTAAACTGATGGATTTTCCCATAAGGTGGCATTGCTCACCACATAAATCTTAGTGGTTTTAGTGCGATCGCTGTTTTGGGATGTGAGGGCGCGATCGCTTTTGGGGTGTGGGAGGGCGATCGCTTTTTGGGGATGTGAGATGGCGATCGCTTTTGGGATGTGAGAGTGCGATCGCTTTTGGGGATGTGGGAGGTGCGATCGCTTTTTGGATGAGGGAGGGCGATCGCTTTTTGGGGTGTAAGGGGCAATCGCTTTTAGGAATGTGATGAGGGCGATCGCTTTTTGGCTTGTGGGGGGCGATCGCTTTTTGGGGGTGTGGGAGGTGCGATCGCTTGAGGTTGTGAAAATTGTTAGAAATAATTATCTGCTAGTAACTAAATAATTAACCAATCGATTCAATCTCACCCGCATCATTGATAAATACAGATGAACCTATTGATAAAGATGAGATCATTTCACTAATTTTTTTCATTAGAGGCACTAAATGATCAGGACGAGTGCTACGAGAGTTTAAAATAATAATTTTCAAAGTCTTATCAGTTAAATTTTGCTGATAAGGAAGATTTTTATCGGCCGTAATAAACACATCAAAAGGATGTTTTTCAGCCAAATCAAGAATTTGGTGATCCTTAAAACCACGCCACCCCATATCATTAACATTGTAAACAATATAACCTTTATGTAAAAAAGGTTGTTTGAGTTTTTTACTTAAAAGATTTTCATCTAGCAATATAATCATTAAGCGCAACGTTCCTGAGCAATTATTAATTTAGCTGCATTTTCTAAAACTTTCATAGTTTGAGTCTCCAGATAAGGAAAATCATTAATAAACTCAGCTAATCCACCCTCACTTTCAAGATAATCAAAAAATGTTTGTAAAGGAACACGAGTTCCCGTAAACACTGGAACTCCACTCATAATTTCAGGATCGCAGTGAATAATTCCCTGAGTTTCTAATAAGTTGTTTAGTGTCATGTTTTCTTGAATATATAACCTAATCTTCCTTATTATAACTTGATTATAACTTGAATGATATGTAAAGTGTGTTAGCCAAGCTTACCGTTCGCGCAGCGTATCGCTTTTTGGGAATGTGGAGGGGTGCGATCGCTTTTTGGGGTGTGGGAGTGCGATAGCGAAGCGCTCCGCAGGAATCGCTTTTTGGGATGTGGGAGGGCGATAGCGAAGCGCTGCTGCAAGCAGTTCGCTGTTTTGGGGTGTGGAGGTGCGATAGCGAAGCGCTCCGCAGGAATCGCTGTTTGGGGTTGTGAGGGGCGATCGCTTGTTGGGGATGTGGAAGTGCGATAGCGAAGCGCTCCGTAGGAATCGTTTTTTGGAATCGCTTTTTCGTCCATGTTGGTGTGGGCTTTTCCCATTTTCTTCGATTCAGATTAGAATGAAGATAATATTCAGATTCAGTATTCAACACTTCTTGTAAGAGAATTACTAATCATGACTCAACTAGAAATAAATCAATTCCAGTCTAATCTGACTAAATATCTTGACTTGGTAATCAAAGGAGAGAAAATCATTATTACACAAGATAATAAACCAGTGGCAGAAATTTCCCCAATTCAACGCCCATTGAAACGAGGTAGTGCTAAAGGAAAAGTGTGGATATCATCAGATTTTAACGAACCTCTCGAAGACTTTAAGGATTATATGGAATGAAATTATTATTGGATACCCAAATAATTATTTGGTTCGTTAACGATGATCCGCAACTAAATGATCATCTAAAAGATTTAATCGAAGACAAAAACAATACCATTTATTTAAGTATTGCTAGTCTTTGGGAAATGTCTATTAAATAT
The DNA here is from genome assembly GCF_001277295.1 of Anabaena sp. WA102. Lineage (NCBI taxonomy): Bacteria > Bacillati > Cyanobacteriota > Cyanophyceae > Nostocales > Nostocaceae > Anabaena > Anabaena sp. WA102. The sequence goes on from NZ_CP011456.1 coordinate 3,363,595, forward strand.
AATTTAGGAAAACTAAAATTTGAGAGGTCATATCAAGAGTTTGTTGAGTTAGAAATTATCCAAAGTTGTATCAATTTACTTGACATCAAAGTAAACCACCTTTATGTTCATTCCCATTTGCCATTGCATCATAAAGACCCCTTTGATCGGCTCATTATTGCTCAATCCATAGCCGAAAATATTCCTCTCATCTCCGTTGATTCTATTTTTTCGCAGTACCCTGTAACAATAATCAATTAACTAGTACGATAGCGAAGCGCTCCGTAGGAATAGCTTTTTTGGGATGTGAGGGTGCGATCACGATAGCATCCCTACAGCTATTTCTGTGTTAAACTCAGGATTTTCTAACGTCAACTCAACATAATAATGAAATCAAAAATTTACATTGAAACAAGTGTTCCCAGTTTTTACCATGAAATTCGGACTGAACCGGATATGATAGCGCGTAAAGAATGGACTCGTTTTTGGTGAAATAACGTCAAACAAAAATATGAACTGGTTACAAGTATTGCAGTTTTAGATGAACTTAACAAAGGAAATTTTCCTAATAAAGAAGAAGTAATTCAACTTATAAATGATATCCAGTTGATAGATATCGAGCCGGAAATTGCTGAAATTGTGCAAACCTATATTCAAAATCAGGTTATGCCTAATGATCCTTTAGGCGATGCTCTCCATCTTGCCATAGCATCCTATCATAAATGTGATTTCTTGTTAACATGGAATTGTCGTCACTTAGCTAACGCTAACAAGTTTGGACATATTAGACGAGTGAATGTTATGCTATGCTTATATGTCCCTGCATTCGTGACACCTTTAAAATTAATGGAAGATAACTAATGATTACTATTGATGATTCCGTACTGCAAAAAATTCGAGAAATTCGTCATCAAATTTCTGAAAATAATCAGCATAATCCGCATAACTTAATTAAGTATTATCTAGAATTACAGCAACAATACAAAACAAAAAAATCTAAATTAAGCACTCAATAATTTTATGCTTGTTTAGTGCGTAAGCGTTGCGCTCCGCAGGAATCGCTTTTTGGGATGTGGGAGGGCGATAGCGAAGCGCTGCTGCAAGCAGTTCGCTGTTTGGGGTGTGTGAGGGCGATAGCGAAGCGCTGCTGCAAGCAGTTCGCTGTTTGGGATGTGGAGGGGCGATAGCGAAGCGCTGCTGCAAGCAGTTCGCTGTTTGGGGATGTGAGAGGGCGATCATTTTGATAATTAGGATTTTGGAGGGGCGATCGCGCTCTTGTTCCCCCCTTAGTAAGGGGGGTTAGGGGGGATCAACTCCTCAATTAATGCGACAATACCCGTGAAATTATGTAAGACATCCTCATTATTAAATCTTATGACTTTTAAACCATAACCTTGTAAGATTTCCGTTCTTTCTTGGTCGTATTTTTGAGCATTTTCGGCGTAATGACTATCGCCGTCAATTTCAATAACTAACTTCAATTTTGGGCAATAAAAATCAACAATAAAGTTATCTATAGGGCGTTGTCTATGAACTCTATATTTGAAGTCCCTTAGATAATCATACCAGATTTTTTTCTCTGCTAAAGTCATATTTTGTCTTAACTCTTTAGCTCTCGATACCAAATTTTTATTGTATGGTAGATAATTCATTTTGATCCCCCCAACCCCCCTTACAAAGGGGGGCTTTTTGACTGCTATTTTACTCTAATGTTATTTGATATTTTAAACTCATATTGCGATCGCGCAAATTCCGACTTGTCAAATTACTTTTAGGAGATGTGAGGGGCGATAGCGAAGCGCTCCGTAGGAATCGCTTTTTGGTGATGTGGGAGTGCGATAGCGAAGCGCTCCGTAGGAATCGCTTTTTGGGATGTGGGTGCGATAGCGAAGCGCTGCTGCAAGCAGTTCGCTTTTTGGGGGATGTGGAGGGGCGATAGCGAAGCGCTGCTGCAAGCAGTTCGCTTTTTAGGGATATGGGAGGGCGATAGCGAAGCGCTGCTGCAAGCAGTTCGCTTTTTGGTGTGGAGTGCGATAGCGAAGCGCTGCTGCAAGCAGCTCGCTTTTTGGGATGTGGAGGTGCGATAGCGAAGCGCTGCTGCAAGCAGTTCGCTTTTTGGGGGTGTGGGAGGCGATAGCGTTCGCGGAGCGTCCCGGAGGGAACTAGCGCTGCTGCAAGCAGTTCGCTGTTGGGGATGTGGGGGCAATCACTATTTGTCACTGTTTTAGATAAAATATAATTTAAGATGACCAAGTAAAGACAAAAGTAAAAACATGATGACAGGAACAACTTTTGCAGAAATCCTAGAAGCTGCGGATAAATTAGTACCCGAAGATCAGGAAAATTTAATTCAGATTTTACAGAAACGACTACGAGATCGCCGAAGAAATAGTCTAGTGAAAGATGTTCAGGAAGCACAAAAAGAGTTTGCAGAAGGTAAATGTCGGACTGTTACTCCTGCACAACTGATGGAGGAACTTCTTTCGTGAGTTTTGTTTTATTACGTTCCAGTGCATTTATTCGTTCAGCCCGAAAAATTTTAAAAAAACAACCAGAAATCACTGAAAATTTTCAAAGTATTCTGGAGTTATTATCTACAGATCCATTTCATCCACGCCTAAAAACTCATAAATTAAAAGGAGATTTACAAGATTCTTGGGCTTGTAGCGCAGGATATGATTTGAGAATTATTTTTACATTTGTTGAACATGAAGAATCACAAGCAATCCTGTTAGAGTCAGTCGGTACTCATGATGAAGTTTACTAACTGTGATAATTGGATTAGAGCGATCGCTTTTTGGGGTATGGAGGGCGATAGCGAAGCGCTGCTGCAAGCAGTTCGCTTTTTGGGGTATGGAGGGCGATAGCGAAGCGCTGCTGCAAGCAGTTCGTTTTTTGGGATATGGGAGGGCGATAGCGAAGCGCTGCTGCAAGCAGTTCGCTTTTTGGGGTGTGGGAGGCGATAGCGAAGCGCTGCTGCAAGCAGTTCGTTTTTTGGGATATGGGAGGGCGATAGCGAAGCGCTGCTGCAAGCAGTTCGCTTTTTGGGGTGTGGGAGGGCGATCGTCCCAGTGCTGACTTGTCAGTTCGCTCTCAATGGAGAAATTTTTGGAATTAAATTAATCTGTTAAAATTTGTTCAGGTAAACAACTCCAAATGTAAAATCAATGAAAATTAAAGCTATTATTTATCCTGCCCAAGAAGGGGGTTACTGGGCTGAAGTACCTGCACTTCCTGGTTGTATAACAGAAGGGGATACAATGGAAGAATTAATTAATAATCTTCAAGATGCTATACAAGGTTGGCTAGAAGTAGCAAATGAAATTCAAAAACCAGATCCAATCTCACAAGTGATTGAAATTGCAGTATGAAATCAATTTCTGGGAAAAAATTATGTAAAATTGTTGAGAACAAAGGTTGGATTCTCAAAAAAATTACAGGCAGTCACCATATTTATGAAAAACCTGATGAAAGTAAAATTATTGGTTCTTCGGTTATTTTTATGGAAAACCTGGTTCAAAATCATTGAAAGCCTTATTCTGTAGGCATTTCATTGAAAATATGGAAATAATTGTTTATAACCCTTGTCCCGTAAGGGTTTTGTTATCATCAATCCTCAATCACCATAAAAGAGACGCAAGAGCCAAATTATTTCTATTCCTGTACATAGAAATCAAGATTTAAAACTTGGGACTTTAAAATCAATCATGAAGATAGCTGAATTGGTAGAAGATGTAGAAGATGATTTGTAATTAATGTTTGTTGTGTAGGCTATAACATACGTTAGTCTTAGAGGGCGTTTGAAAACTTTACCGAAGGCGATCGCTGTTTGGGGATATGCGATCGCTTGTAATAATGTTATAATTACTGAGTCTAAAATTTAATTATATGTATGGAATTTGAATGGGATACACAAAAAGTCTTCACTCTTGCCTCTTGCCTTTTGCCTTGCCATAACGACAATTTTCAACGCCAACCTACTTAGCGCTGCTGCAAGCAGTTCGCTGTTTTGGGGATGCAGGAATTTAGGAAAGCGATCGCTGTTAAAATTAAAGAGGTTTGAGAAGGCATAAAGCTATGACTATTGCAGCAATTAAACCCACAACCATCGAAGAATTTTTGCAATTGCCAGAAACAGAACCTGCTTCTGAATTTATTCATGGACAAATCAAACAGAAACCTATGCCTCAAGGGGAACATAGCCAACTTCAGATCAATCTATGCGAAACTATTAATCAAATTACTAAACCTCAAAAAATTGCCAAAGCTTTTCCAGAACTACGCTGTGTTTTTGGTGGATTAGCAATCGTTCCAGATATAGCTGTATTTCGTTGGGAGCGAATCCCTCGGTTGCCATCAGGACGGATTGCCAATCGTTTTGAAATCCATCCAGATTGGGCTATTGAAATTCTCTCTCCCGATCAGAGATATAAACAAGTCCTAGCCAAATTACTACACTGTGCTGAGTATGGTACTGAGTTGGGTTGGTTGCTTGATCCTGAAGATGAGAGTATTTTAGTAGTAGATAGCGATCGCCGAGTTAGGGAACTTAAAAATAGCGATCACTTACCAGTTATTACAGGGGTTGAATTAGATATAACCGTTCAAGAAGTTTTTAGCTGGTTAATTTTTTGAGAGGATCGCTGTTTGGGAGGATGTGGGGGGCAATAGCGCAAGCGCTGTTTCTTGGATGCGGCTTTTGTCAGTTCGCTGTTTGGGGTGTGGTAGAGCGATAGCGAACGCGAGTGCGTCCCGGAGGGAACTAGCGCTGCTGCAAGCAGTTCGCTTTTTGGGGATAAGAGTCAAAAAAGGCTATAATCATAGTTGTACCTAACTATGTACAACTCTAGCCATGAACATCGTCAACTTTAGCGAAGCAAGAAACAATTTTAAATCCGTACTAGATACAGTGGCCAATGATAAAAACTGTACCGTCATTGTTAGAAGAGATGCGGAAGATGCTGTAGTCATGTCTAAAAGTTATTATGACAGTCTGATGGAAACAGTTTATCTGTTAAAATCCCCTGCTAATGCTCAACATTTAGAAGAAGCGATCGCCGAATACAAAGCAGGGAAAACACAAGAACACGATTTAATCGATGCGTAAATTAGCTTGGGGTAGTAAAGCGTGGAAAGATTATCTTTATTGGCAATCTCAAGACAAGAAAACTTTAAAAAGAATCAATCAACTTATCCAAGATACTTTATCAGATCCCTTTGAAGGAATCGGTAAACCCGAACCTTTGAAAGAGAATTTGTCAGGTTTTTGGTCTCGCCGTATTGATGAAACAAATCGTCTTATTTATGCTATCGATGATGATTATCTGACAATTATTTCATATTGTAATGTTTGAGGTGTGAAAAAACCGTTGGGAGGACGCACATCTCGTACTTGTTCGGGGGTTAAATTACAAGCATTATAAATAGCAACTTGGGTTTTTTCTAAACTTTGTTTGAGTTGGGTTGACGAAAGTAGGGGAAAAGAATCATGTTCATATCCATGTAGTCCGATCCAGTGTCCTTGTGTGCTAACTGTTTTCGCAGTTTCTGGAAACCGATTCACACAATTTCCTAACCAGAAAAAACTAGCGGTAATGTTATAACGCTTTAAAACCGATAATACTTCGGGTGTGTATTGGGGATGAGGTCCATCATCAAAGGTAAGGGCGATAGTTTTACTGTTCGAGTTTCCACACCATAGACAATGGGGAAAGGTGGGTTGGAGAAGCCGATAAACAAGGGGAAATAGAGGTGCAAATTCCATTGTTAAAAATATCTTTGTAACAAAAACTGTAACAACAACCTAATTTATGATCACACTGGTTTAAATTGGTAAAAAATCTGCGGGTCATCCCTGAACGGAAAATGACGTTGTGCAAAGATATTCGAGATTATCAAATTCTTTTTTTGAGTTTATTTCTGATTTTGGGAATTGCGACGCGAGACTGGACATTACATCCAGAATTTATTGGTGTGGCGATCGCCTCTTGCATTATAACTCAAATTATCTGCTCATTGCTCACTAAATCTGAAAAGACAATCCCAGTAATTAATATCCGTAGTCCCCTAATTACCTCTTTGGGACTGAGTTTATTACTACGCGCTGATCATTGGTCAACAATGGCTTTAGCTGGATTTGCAGCCATAGCTAGTAAATTTATTTTCCAATTTGGGGAAAAGCATTTTTTCAACCCTGCTAATTTTGGCATTATTGCCGTTCTTACCCTCACTAATGATGCTTGGGTATCCCCAGGACAATGGGGAGAAGAATGGTGGTATGCGTTGTTATTTGTGGGGACTGGAGGCATGATTTTACAGCGTATTGGTCGTTGGGATACTACCGCCGCTTTTCTAGGTGCTTATTCCCTCCTAGCAGCCATCAGAAATATGTGGTTAGGTTGGACTTGGGACGTTTATTTTCATCATTTAATGAGTGGATCTTTACTGTTATTTTCTTTATTTATGGTGACAGATCCGCGTTCAATTCCCAACGCCCCCATGAGTAGAATTTTATGGGCAATATCTATTGCTTTATTAACATTTATTTTGCGAAATTTCTTCTTTATTCCCACCGCTGTTTTTTGGGCTTTATTTGCCCTCGCACCCTTAACTATTTTCCTAGATAGATTCTGGGTTACACCGAGATTTTCTTGGTGGCAGCAACCAGAATTATCAGCAGAAAAATAACCAATCAACTATCATTAATTAAGGATCAAAATGCAACTTTTACGCCTATTCATGCCCTTAATTTCTGCACTTTTAGCAGTGCTGTGTTTTGTGCCTACAGCTTGGGCTTTTTGTGGTTTTTATGTGGCTAAAGCTGATACAAAACTCTATAATCAAGCTTCACAAGTCATACTAGCAAGAGATGGAAATCGTACCGTCTTAACAATGGCTAATGATTTTCAAGGTGATGTTAAAGATTTTGCCGTTGTTATTCCCGTTCCCACTGTTTTAAAAAAAGAACAAGTTCATGTAGCCCAAGCGAAAATTATTGAACGATTAGATGCTTTTAGCGCCCCCAGATTAGTTGAATATTTCGATTCTGACCCCTGCGCTCAAGATAATATAATGACGGATATGCCAGCACCACAAGCAGCAGCAAGAATGAGAGGTGCAGAAAATAGCATGAAGAAAGATAGCAGTTTAGGTGTGACTGTTGAAGCCAAATTTAATGTTGGTGAATATGATATTGTCATCTTGAGTGCTAAAGAATCTGGTGGACTAGAAATTTGGCTAAATCGCAATGGTTATAAAATTCCTAAAGGTGCAAAGGAATTACTAAAACCCTATATTCGTTCTTCAATGAAATTCTTTGTTGCTAAAGTCAACTTAGATAAATTTGCCGAATTAGGTTATCAATTACTGCGTCCTTTGCAAATTTCCTACGAATCACTAAAGTTTATGTTACCGATTCGTTTAGGAATGATTAATGCTACCAAAGAACAAGATTTAATTGTTTATATTCTCTCACCCCAGGGACAGGCAGAAATTACTAATTATCGCACTGTTAAAGTTCCTTCCGATGTAAATATTCCTATTTTTGTGAAAAATGAATTTGGTGATTTTTATAAATCCATGTTCCAAACTTCCTACACCAAAGAAGATAAAAAAGTTGGCTTTTTGGAATATGCTTGGGATATGAGTAGTTGTGATCCTTGTTCTGCTGAACCACTCAATAATGAAGAATTAAAACAAGCGGGTGTGTTTTGGTTGGATAATAATAGCAGTGATAGACCAGTATCTCCCCGTTTTCGTTCTCGTTTTCCCAGTAGCAGTGTTTTCATTACTCGCTTGCACGTTCGCTACACCAGAAATAAATTTCCTGAAGATTTGATGTTTCAAGCAACTTCACAACGGGATTCTTTTCAAGGACGTTATATTTTACAACACCCATTTACAGGTAATCTCGAATGTAGTGCAGGAAGACAATATAAAAGTTCATTAAATCAGCGATTTGAAAAAGAAGCGCAAACTCTAGCTAGACTTACCAACTGGAATATCCAAAACATTCGCCAAAAAATGCAATTATCTGTGGGAAATATTTCTACTTCTTGGTGGGATAATTTCTTAGCTTGGTTTGGTCTGTAAATTTCTTTGACTTGCAAGAGTAATATCCCCGACTTCTTAAAGAAGTCGGGGATATTAATTTAGGATCTTTTCTAAATAAATTTGATTATGTTTTTGTTCGGAGTCAATTCAACCTACAAACTTTTGGTTTTTGACTTCTATTAGGAGTTATTTTAATTTAGATAAGATAAACCCCTTGGATTTTTCTCAAGACTATCATAACATAACCCTCTCAGAAGTCAAGACCCTTGAAAATACGTTGAGTCATTCGCAGGTATTCTCAATAATTTTGGGTAAAAATGCCAGGTTAGACTTTTTTGGCAAAATGGGGTTAAGAATTATTAAGGTAGTGACGCTAAAACGTTGAGATATTAAACCTCCTAATATCGGAAGTCCCTTATTAAAACTAATACTACTTCTGTTAAAGTTACTCAAACCACACCCGCAGTTACTCCCAAAAATATCACTACCGCAACTTTAATTCATACCCTAACTGCACATTCTCAGGATGTAAATGATGTAGCCATCAACCCTGATGGTCAAACTTTGGTGAGTGGGAGTTACTTCCCTAGCCATCAGCCCCGATGCTAGGACTTTAGTGAGTGGAAGTGATGACTGGACTATCAAAATTTGGCGGCTAGAATAGTCTGGGTCAGGATAACCAGGATTAAAGGATGCACAGGATGGTTTTTGAAGATTGATCTGGATTTTCAGAAATTGTATTTTGTCTGAATCAGGATAACCAGGATTTAAGGATGTACAGGATAAGAACGCAGATGAACGCAGATAGACGCAGATGGTGAGAATTAGGATAACCAACATTTAGGGATGTAGAGGATGAAATAGGAAAATCTCTCTAAAACCTCTTACCTTCGTTTCCTTTGCGTTCTTCGTGGTTTATTCTTCCATGACTTGTGCGTAACTAACTATCATCAAATAACATCCTGAAAATCCTCAAATCCTGGACATCCTGATTCAGACAAAAAAATCCTTCAAGAATAACCAACCATCATCAAATAACATCCTGTAAATTCTCAAATCCTGGACATCCTGATTTTGACAAAAAATCTTCCAAGAGCTTTACCTATTTATTCACTTCCAATAACCGGGAATTCTCTAATCTTGACATCCACTTTTCTAAATAAACTTGATTATGTTTTTGCTCAGATGGATCTTGACTATCTAGAGGATAAGGTAAAAGTCCTAAAATTGCGGCACTAGTTACACAAAACATAGACTTTTGGAAACTCATACAAATTTGCACTCGCAAATCATCTTCACCCCGAAGACTGCGACGATAAATATTATGTAAATATTCTGGGAGATAATGGCGCATATCCTGCATTAACAATGTGGGAGGAATACCTGCACCACCAATAGGTAAAGGATCTGCGTATAATGCACCATATTGAAATCGAGATAAATCTGGGGGAACTTGATATGCTTGTGCGTTTAAAGAAACTGTACCTAAAAATGGTGTGCCTCTAAAAAATACCGCTTCTACATAGGGAATTGCGGTATCTGCAAGGAAGGTTAACCCAACTGATTGAGGAATAAGATCATAAACTTTATCGCCAATTTTGACACTATATGTAATTGGTTTCATTGCATCTGCAACTAAAGCCAATTTAATATGTTCTACAACTTGGGGAATTGTTTTAATTTCGCCGTTGTCATAGCGATCTGATAAATTCAGAAACATATCCGCCATGACTCGCCAAAATTGACCTAACCCAGTATAATAAGCAGAGACTCGTAACTGTTCTATCAAGAATTCGGGAAACAGTTCATTTACTCCCCAAATGAGGGGATTATATTTAAATTTAGCAGCAATAACAGCTTTAGCTCTATCGTGAAATTCTTGAGTATCTAAGTATGCGTCTAAACCGCCGCCACCATGCCACATCATGGTTTTCATGCAATATTCAGCATATTCAAAATTAATCCGATCATGCCATAAATGGCGGAATAATTTGGCAACAGAAATATCGCCATCAAAATATTTAAAGAAGGGAAAAAATACTAAAAATTGATGTTCAGCAATGTAAATAAGATTTTTAGAATAGGCATCTAAAACTACACCATAACTTTTGAGAATACCAACAACTTCTAGAACGTTTTCGGGACTATCTTTAAGTAATACCTGACCAGTTTGTAAGCGTTGAATATATTCAGCTAGAGGGTTGTAAGTGGGGCTGTTTTTAGTCGTTATCATGTCAATTCTCCTGGAATTAAAATGTCTAAACTATGATTTTTGGGGTTTTTTTGATGACTATGATGGGCTTGTTTTGGTTAAGAATCCAATGGTTCCCGATTTGCTACTAGATGATGATTATTAGTTTTTACCATGGTGGTAATTGTGGCTTGGGTATAATAGACTAACCAATTGGGTTGAATACCAAAAATAACGATCGCTACTGCTAATATGATTGCAGGGATGCGATCGCTCCAATACACACGAGGTAAGTTAGTAACTGCTGCTGATAACCGCCCAAAAAAGGCACGATTTAAGAGAATTAGGAAGTAAACCGCAGTTAAACCATTTCCGAGCATGGCTAATAATGTTTGGACGGGGAAAATGGCAAAACTGCCCCGAAAAACAATAAATTCGGAAATAAATCCCACCATTCCCGGTATACCTGCACTGGCCATAACGGCAAAAATCATTAAACTACCAATAACTGGTAAACCTCGTTCTGGGTTTAATAGTCCCCGAATGACATTTAAATCTCGACTACCAGCTTTTTTGTAAACAACTCCCACCAACAGAAATAACATGGCGGATATTAACCCGTGACTAATCATTTGCATGACTGCACCCAAAACGCTGAGGGGTGTGGATGCGGCTGCTGCTAATAAGACATAGCCCATGTGACCGATAGAACTATAGGCTACCATTTTTTTCATGTCCGTTTGCGCGATCGCACAAGATGCCCCAAACAAAACACTAACTACTGCCCATGTAGCTAACCAAGGTGCTGCATAAGCCCAAGCATCTGGCAATAAATTCATCCCAAATCGCAGTAAGCCATAAGTCCCTAATTTTAATAATATCCCCGCCAATAGCACAGATATGGGTGTAGAGGCTTCAACGTGGGCATCTGGTAGCCAAGTATGGAAGGGAACGAGGGGAATTTTAATGCCAAATCCTACCAAAATTCCGGCAAGGAGTAAAATTTGGGTTGCTAAGGGTAGAGATTGGGCATTTAAGGTTGCTAGTCCAAAACTGGGAGAACCACTTAACCAAACCATCCCCAGGAAACTGGCTAAAATGACGATTCCTGAAAAAGCTGTATAAATCAGAAATTTTGTGGCTGCATAACCCCGTTTTTCTCCCCCCCAAATCGCAATTAGCAAATATAGGGGTATTAGTTCCAATTCATAAAACAGGAAGAATAATAATAAATCCTGTGCTAAAAATGCTCCTATCACCCCAGCACTTAAGAGCAGAATTAGAGAGTAGTAAAATCTCGGACGTTGTTGGGATTCATCGCTGCTATAAATAGCAATACAGGTTAATAGTCCATTGAGAATTAACAACGGGAGAGATAAACCATCTATACCCAAATTGTAGTTTAAGCCAATAGCATCTATCCAAGGTAAGGATTCAGCAAACTGTTGACCAATTTCTCCGGGATTAAACTGAATTCCCAGGAAAATACTCCATAAAAAAATAATCACGCTAAAGACGAAAGCAATGATTCGGGATAGTTTACCAGAGATGGTAAAAGGATAGAAACCAATAAAAGCCGCACCAATTAACGGCAGTAAGATCAATGTACTGAGCATGAAAGTTAGGGAATAGAGGGTGGGGAGGTGGGGGAGGTGGGGGAGGTGGGGGAGGTGGGGGAGGTGGGGGAGGTGGGGGAGGTGGGGGAGGTGGGGGAGGTGGGGGAGGTGGGGGAGGTGGGGGAGGTGGGGGAGGTGGGGGAGGTGGGGGAGGTGGGGGAGGTGGGGGAGGTGGGGGAGGTGGGGGAGGTGGGGGAGGTGGGGGAGGTGGGGGAGGTGGGGGAGGTGGGGGAGGTGGGGGAGGTGGGGGAGGTGGGGGAGGTGGGGGAGGTGGGGGAGGTGGGGGAGGTGGGGGAGGTGGGGGAGGTAGGGGAAGAATATTACCAATTACCCATTACCCATTACCAATTACCCATTACCAATTACCAATTACCCATTACCAATTACCAATTACCCATTACCCATTACCAATTACCCATTACCCATTACCTAAAAAGGTAATTTCTCGAATAAACCTAATGACAGACTAATTAGGAAACCAAGAATGCTAATAAAGACAAGGATTGTTAGCATATAGCCTTGTGATTGACCAGAAATGCTGTATTTCAAACTTTGTCCGCTAAAAATCGCAGCAAAGCCGACTAAGTTGACTAGACCATCTACCAAAAAGCGATCGCTCCACGCGGATATCCTCGATAACAGCGCCACAGCACTTACAATCGTTAAGCGATAAATGCGGTCTATGTAAAAATCATAGCCTAATAAGTCTTGTATAAGTCGCCAAATCAAAATTCTCGATCTTGACCAAGCCTTGTGCAGATAAATTGTTGCGCCAATAGTCACCCCAGCAATGGTAGAAGCTACTAAAGATCCGACTACATACCAATCTAGGCTTTCCCAGCTAGGTAATAAATACCATTGCTGTAGCATCAGGGGTAATAATAGCGTCAGGATAGTTAAAGTCACCATTGGTAATGCCATTGGCCAGGCAACTTCTGGAGCGCGACGGGTTTTTGGTTGGGGTTGTCCCCAAAAAACTAACCGGAATACCCTAGTTAAATTCAAAGCCGTTAAGCCGTTAACTAAGATTAAAACCACAATTACCCAAGGGCTAATTTTTACTAAGCCGTCAGCCCAAGCTAACATTGCCCAAAAACTGCCCAAGGGTAATAGTGTTACCATACCTGCCGAACCGACTATAAAAGCTGTGGTAGTAGCTGGCATTTTTGACCACAAACCCCCCATTTCCGTTAGATCTTGGGTTTGGGTAGTGTAGATAACTGAACCAGAACTCATGAATAATAAGGCTTTGGCAATAGCATGACTCAGGAGTAACATTAACGCCACTCCACCTTGTTCCAAGCCTACAGCCAAAAATACTAATCCCATGTAAGCACTGGTGGAATGGGAGAGCGATCGCTTAATATCAATTTGGGCTAGAGATACCAATGTCGCCCCCACCGCTGTCATTACCCCCACAACCACCAAAGTATTTAAGGCAATAGGGGACAAATATAATAATGGTTGGACTTTGTAGAGGAAATAAGCACCTCCAGCTACCACCAACGAATTTCGCATCACCGAAGCTGGGTTGGGTCCCTCCATTGCCTCATCTAACCACAAATGCAGGGGAAATTGAGCGCACTTACCAGCAGGACCGGCAATTAAACCCAAACAGAGCAAGGTTGATGTCACAGGGTTTAAATCAGCGGTTTGCGCCCACTCATACAAATCCGAAAAGTTTAAGCTACCCGCTAAAGTAGAAAGAGTCACCACAGCCATTAGCAGCAACAAATCACCTACCCGCTTCGTCAAGAAGGCATCTCGCGCCGCCGTCACTACCAACGGTTGAGCATACCAAAATCCCACCAGTAAATAAGTCGAAAGGGTGAGAACTTCCAGCAAAGCATAGCTGAGAAACAAAGAATCACTAATTGCTAGACCACTCAGAGCAGCTTCAAAAAATCCGACTAGACCAAAAAATCTGGCTAAAGACCAATCTTTTTCCATGTAGCCTAGTGCGTAAATTTGCGCCAATAGACTTAATCCAGTAATTAAAACTGTTGCCCCAACACTGACTACGGAAATTTCCAGAGCAAAAGATAATTGAAAATCAGCAGCTTGAAACCAAGTAATTACTAAATTTTCCTGTTCTCGATTCCAGATATCTTTAAATACTAAGAAACTATGGACAAAACCTAAGATGGTAGTCAATAAATTCAAGTAAGCCGCAGGTCTAGGTCCCGTACGCTGGATGATTCCTATACTCCAAGGCAAAGTCAAAATTGCCCCTAGTAAACTATAAAGAGGCACGAAGCAACTCGTTAAAAATAGAAACTCATTCATCTAATATTTTCCTTAACAACTCAGTTCCGATTCTCTTAAGCAGCCTTTAAATAATCATTTGCTCAAAAAACAATATCCTTGTGAAAATCTATGTTTTCTTAACTTTTTTTAGCTCAATATGCCTAAGCACATTTACTTTAGATTAGCCTATTATTGAGCCATTAAATATAATTTAACATCTTAGATATTCTAATAATTTTTGAACAACATTTTTTATTTTTCTGCTTTTTTTAAATTTGTTTTTTAAGTACGTTGGTAAAATTTGCAGATTTTTACCCACTGTTTATAGCCATAGCGAATCACAGGAAAGATATAGCCAGTAGCCCGTCCGTCCCATATATAGCACTCACCAATCCTCCTCATCAAAGAATTAGCTTGGGCTATGAACTATAGTAATTCTCAAAGTGATAAAGAAATTATAAAGCATAAGTTGTCACTCTAGGGATCAGTGAATTTTAATCTCATAAAAGACCGTATGAACTTTTGTTAACTTTTTTTAATATATTTTATTACAAACTATTATAGTAATTTATGTTGCCAGGGATGCCAAGGTTTCCTATGCTTAAATGTGGCAGTATTTTCGGATCAGGATGAGCATCCCCGTCCAAAATTTCCACCCATAGTTCTAATTCGATTAAATTTTGAGGAGTTCTGCGATGCCAATTGCAGTTGGAATGATTGAAACTAAAGGCTTTCCCGCAGTAGTAGAAGCTGCTGACGCAATGGTGAAGGCTGCCCGTGTGACTTTAGTAGGATATGAAAAAATTGGTAGCGCTCGCGTTACAGTTATTGTGAGAGGAGATGTTTCTGAAGTTCAAGCTTCAGTAGCAGCCGGCATTGAAGCAGCTAAAAGAGTCAACGGTGGTGAAGTGGTATCTACCCATATCATTGCTCGTCCTCATGAAAACCTAGAATATGTCTTGCCAATTCGTTATACAGAAGCTGTAGAACAGTTCCGGGCTTAGTCTAATTACTGTTTAAACGAAAAACATTAACAGGACTGCTTGCTTGAGTTTAAATCTGGTACAAGTAAAAATTTAATTTAAGGACAAAAACAAATGTCAATTGCAGTAGGAATGGTAGAGACTCTAGGCTTTCCAGCCGTAGTAGAAGCTGCTGATGCGATGGTAAAAGCTGCTCGTGTTACCTTGGTTGGTTATGAAAAAATCGGTAGTGGTCGGGTGACAGTTATCGTCCGTGGTGATGTTTCCGAAGTTCAAGCTTCCGTAGGTGCTGGAGTAGAATCAGTTAAGCGCGTCAACGGTGGACAAGTGCTGTCTACCCACATTATTGCTCGTCCCCACGAAAACTTGGAATATGTCCTCCCCATTCGTTATACCGAAGATGTAGAACAATTCCGGGAAGGTGTTAACACAATCCGCCCTTTCGGTAGAAGACCATAATTAATAATGCAAATTGCCAGAGTTCGTGGCACAGTAACCAGCACCCAAAAAGATCCCAGTCTGCGGGGTGTGAAGCTACTAATGTTGCAATTAATAGATGAAAATGGCAATCTCCTGCCAGTATACGAGGTAGCCGCCGATAACAGTGTAGGGGCAGGAGTAGATGAGTGGGTACTTGTCAGTCGTGGCAGTGCTGCTCGTCAATTATCAGGTAATGAACAACGACCGTTAGACGCAGCAGTAGTGGCAATTATAGACACCATTTACGTTGAAGATCGTGTAATTTACAGCAAGAAAGACCAGTATAGATAGTCAGAACAGAGGCAAGAGGCAAGAGGCAAGAGGCAAGAGGTAAGAGGTAAGAGGTAAGAGGTAAGAGGTAAGAGGTAAGAGGTAAGAGTTGATGAAAATAGGCAACTGACCAATGACCAATGACCAATGACCAATGACCAATGACCAATGACCAATGACCAATGACCAATGACCACTGACCAATGACCAATGACCACTGACAAAAAGCTTATTTCAGGAGGAATCTCGCAATGGTAGTCCGCAGCACGGCGGCACCCCCAACCCCATGGTCAAGGAGTTTAGCAGAACCAAAAATCAATGAAACTGCATTTGTCCACTCTTCTTGTAACCTCATTGGTGATGTCAATATAGGTGCAAATGTAATTGTTGCTCCGGGGACTTCGATTAGAGCCGATGAAGGGACACCTTTTTGTGTTAGTGAAAATACCAATATTCAAGATGGTGTGGTCATTCATGGGTTGGAGCAAGGCCGAGTCGTTGGTGATGATGGCAAGAAATACTCAGTATGGGTTGGGAAAAGTGCCTCCATTACCCACATGGCACTGATTCATGGACCTGCTTACGTTGGCGATAGTTGTTTTATTGGCTTTCGTTCTACGGTATTTAATGCCAGGGTGGGTGCAGGCTGCATTGTGATGATGCACGCCCTAATTCAAGATGTGGAAATTCCACCGGGTAAATACGTAGCTTCTGGATCAATAATTACGACCCAGCAGCAAGCGGATAGATTGCCAGATGTCCAAGCACAGGATCAAGAATTTGCTCACCATGTAGTAGGGATTAATCAGGCTTTACGGGCTGGTTATCACTGTGCTGCGGATAGCAAGTGTATTGCGCCGATTCGGGATGAACTCAATCTTTCCGGTGCTAAATCTTATACAAGTATTGAAGTTGAAGAGTTAGAAAGGAGTAGTGACGTGGTTAGCTATAGCTTGGGTGCAGAAACAGTAGATCAATTACGTTATCTACTAGAACAAGGATTTAAAATTGGGACAGAACACGTAGACCAAAGACGTTTCCGTACAGGTTCTTGGCAAAGTTGTCAAGCAATTGAAACTCGGTCTTTAGGTGAAGCTGTTGCGGCTGTAGAGTCTTGCTTGAGAGACCACAGCGGTGAATATGTGCGTCTATTTGGTATTGACAGCAACAGAAGACGGGTATTAGAAACAATCGTTCAACGTCCTGAAGGTGTTGTTGCTGGTACATCTAGCTTTAAAGCCCCTGCCGCTGCATCTGCTGGTAGTTACAATGGTAATGGTAACGGCAATGGTGTTGGTAGTGCCAAATTGAGTGCAGAAACTGTAGATCAAATTCGTCAACTTTTGGCTGGTGGTTTCAAAATTGGGACAGAACACGTAGACGAGCGTCGCTTCCGTACAGGTTCTTGGAACAGTTGTGAACCAATTCAATCTAATTCGGCTCAAGCAGTTGTAGCTGCCTTGGAAGAGTGTATAGAAACTCATCAAGGTGAGTATGTACGTTTGATTGGGATTGACACTAAAGCCAAACGTCGCGTATTAGAAGCAATTATCCAAAGACCGAATGGACAAGTAGCATCTTCTGGTAGCGCAAAATCATTTACCAGTACAAGTTCTGCCACTGCAACGGCGACAGCTACTAGCACCCGGTTAACTGCGGAAATAGTAGGTCAATTGCGCCAACTATTGTCCAGTGGGGCAAAAATTGCGGTGGAACACGTAGATCAACGCCGTTTCCGCACAGGAACTTGGACAGTTGCGGGTCAAATTCAGGCTACATCTGAAAGAGAAGCGATCGCTGCTCTAGAAGGATACGTCTCTGAATACCCAGGCGAATATGTACGCTTAGTTGGGACTGACCCTAAAGCGAAACGCCGCGTATTAGAAGCAATTATCCAACGTCCGTAGAGGCAGGCGCAGGGGAGCAGGGGAAGTAGGGGAAGCAGAGGAAGTAGGGGAGAAATTTTCTTCCTTCTGACAACTGACAACCGACAACTGACAACCGACAACTGACAACTGACAACTGACAACTGACAACTGACCATTTCCGGCTTCCGAGGTAATAAATTCCATGTCTGTATCGCTGCTACGCCTGGGCGATAGATTTGATGCTCATATTCATGGCGACGTAATTATTCATCCCAGTGCAGTAATAGCTCCTGGGGTAATTCTGCAAGCAGCTACTAACAGTACAATTGTGATTGGGGCTGGAGTATGTCTGGGTATGGGATCAATTCTCCAAGTAAGTGAGGGTATTCTAGAAATAGAAGCAGGAGCAAACTTGGGAGCCGGTTTTTTGATGGTTGGTGAAGGCAAAATTGGGGCTAATGCTTGTATTGGTGCAGCCACAACGGTTTTTAACTGTTCCGTAGCGCCAGGACAAGTTATTCCCTCTGGTTCAATTTTGGGAGATACTAGTCGGCAGATTGTTGAACCGTCAGCGGTACAACCAGAATCTACTAATTCTCAACCAGAGAAACCAGAGGAATTAGCCGAACAACTTGAATCTCCTCATTCTCAACCAGAGAAACCAGAGGAACAGGAAAAAGTATTTTCCTCAACTCAACTCTCGGTTGCGGCTTTTCTGGAGTTTAAACACCAATCTACACCTGTATCTCCACCTTCACCTACACCGAAAAGCCAGTCTCCACCAGAGTCGGAAACGGCTGTGGCTAGTGATTCCACCCCCGTTGAAACTCCGCTTCCAGAGTCTACAGAAACTACTTCTGAAAACTTAGAACCTAGCGAGTCTGATCTAGAAGCTCACAACATTTTTGGTACGCAAATCTATGGACAAGGTAGCATAAATAGGCTGCTGAGTACATTATTTCCCCATAGACAATCCTTGGGTAACGAAAACTCTCACAATTCTTCAGGTTAAGTGTTAAGTATGAAGTATGAACGTAAGTCCATATTAAAATGCTAGTTTTCATTCTTTTGTGATTGAAGACGCTATACGAACCTTATCCTGGAAAATTTAGATGGAAACATATAATCAAAGTGCTTTGAGTAATATTCATGCACCACGTCGCCGTGATAGCCTCAAAGACACTGCTTTAGGTTTAGTCTCGACTCTCAGTTTTCCCGCTATAGTTGGCACGGCTGACATGATGTTAAAGTCGGCTGGAGTCCACTTAGTTGGTTATGAAAAAATTGGTAGTGGTCATTGTACAGCAATTGTCCGAGGTGGCATTGCTGATGTCCGTTTGGCTGTGGAAGCTGGTGTGCAAACGGCTGAACAGTTTGGACAGTTGGTTTCTAGTTTGGTGATTGCGCGTCCTTATCCTAATTTAGATATAATTCTACCTATTAACCGTCTGACTCGATTTATGGGAGATGGTGGTGGATACAGCCGTTTGAGTAATCAAGCGATTGGGTTGGTGGAAACTCGCGGGTTTCCTGCTATGGTGGGTGCTTGTGATGCTATGCTTAAAGCTGCTGATGTGCAATTAGCATCTTATGAGAAAATTGGCGCTGGTTTGTGTACGGCAATTATTCGCGGTTCAGTGGCTAATGTTGCCGTAGCAGTAGAAGCGGGAATGTTTGAAGCGGAACGCATTGGTGAGTTAAATGCAGTTATGGTGATTCCTCGTCCTTTGGATGAGTTGGAAGAAACTTTACCTGTGGCTAGTTGCTGGATGGAAGAACGTCAACCAGTTAATATACCTATTAATATTAAAGATAAAATAACAGATGTGGAAGCTGTGGAGTTGCCTGATTTGGCGAAACTGCCTGTGAGAGTTAAGGAAGAGATTTGGAATGATGAATAAGTAGGGCTTGCTGATAGCGTAGCGTTAGCCATACTTCTAGCCCTCACAGACAACTTTTCCAGCAAAGCCTACTTGTATAAAACTCATCAACCTTCATGAATTAATTGCAGTAAAGCCTCAGTTGATATCTTACCACTCATGTCAGTACCTTCCAAGAGACTATCCGCCAAATCTCGCTTGTGATGATGCAACTCCACAATCTTATCTTCAATAGTATCCTTAGCCACCAGACGATAAATTGTTACCGGGCGTTGTTGTCCAATCCGGTGGGCGCGGTCAGAAGCTTGATCTTCCACAGCCGGATTCCACCAAGGGTCTGTATGGATCACGTAATCAGCAGCGGTGAGATTCAGTCCTGTACCCCCGGCTTTGAGACTAATGAGAAAAACATCCCCATCCCCAGATTGAAAGGCATCCACGCTTCTTTTCCGTTCTGCCATTGGGGTACTACCATCTAAATATTGATATTTAATCCCTTCTTTAACCAGATAATTGCGGATGATATGTAAATGGTCAACGAACTGACTAAACACCAACGCCTTATGGCGATTTTCCAGCAGTTCACCCAGCACCTCACCAAAAAGCTGCAACTTAGAACTGGATAATTCAGTGTCAGGCATTACCAAACTAGGATTACAGCAAGCGCGACGCAGTTTCATAATTTCTGCTAAAACTTGTAAATGTTTCTGTCCTGCATCTGCATTACTTTCAGTTAGTTTAGATATAGCTTGACGACGCAACGCTTCATAAAATGCTTTTTCCTCTTTACTTAACTCCACATGAAGCAGAATTTCCGTGCGAGAAGGCAATTCTTCTAACACCTGATTTTTTGTCCGTCGTAATAGGAATGGTTGAATTAGTTTTTTCAGTTTATTACGTGCTTGTTTATCTTGATATCTCTCAATGGGATTTGCAAAGCGTTGATTAAAGCTTTCAAAAGAACCCAATAAACCAGGATTAATAAAGCGGAACAAATTCCACAACTCACCCAGATGATTTTCAATGGGAGTTCCAGTTGTCAGCAGTTTAAAATTAGCTTTCAGGTTCATGGCTGCTTGGGAACGTTTAGTAGCCATATTTTTAATTGATTGGGCTTCATCCAATACAATCGTTTGCCACTGCACTTGAGCAAGCATTTGAGATACTTCTTCCTGCTGCAATAATCCATAACTACATACCAACATATCCAATGGTTGTAAACCATCCAATAATTTTTGGCGGTTAGCACCAGAAAATTGCATAATATTCAGAGTTGGGGCGAATTTCTGCGCTTCACTCACCCAATTCATACAGACGGAAGTGGGGGCAATAATTAAAGTTGGACCTGCATGGGCATTTCTAAGAATGACTGCTAATGCTTGCACGGTTTTACCCAGTCCCATTTGGTCGGCTAAACAAGCACCTACACCCCAATGTGCCAAACGCGCCAACCAACAGAAACCATCCATTTGATAGTCCCGTAATTCGGCTTGAAAGGTAGACGGGAGTTCTGGTTGCAGGTCTTTCACCTCCTTGAGTTTCTGGATATGTTCCTTCCAGTGTTTATCTGCTTTTAGCTTACCTACCTCATCCACAAAATCCTCTAATCCTAATGTGGCTAAGGGGTGGAAACGCATACCTTTACCATGTTTTTCCGAAAACATCCGCAATTCGTCAAGACGTTTGCGAAAAGCTTGGGTTAAAGCTAGAAATTGACCATCACCCAGGGGAATAAATCGGCTGGGGGTTTTCTCTAAGAGTGCTAGGAGTTGCTGCATATCTAGCACCAGGTCGTCATTTAATTTTAATTCACCGGTGGCTGCAAACCAGTCTTGTTGACGTTGAATTGATAAATTAAAGTCTTTCAAGTCTGCATTGTGACTAACCCGCAGTTTTTCCCCTTCTGGCCAAGCCATAACAACGCTGTTTCCCAGTGTTTGCAATTCTAGCAGCAGTTCTAAACAGTCCTCTGCTTCTTCTATTGTCCATTCACCATCTTGTTCTTCAATGCGCGTTAAGGTGGGACAGGCTGCTATAACAGCTTTAGCAAGTTGTTTTTCTTCTGATAGATTGCGTTTAGTTTGCAGACGTTTACCTTCAATTTCGGCAATGACTGTTTCACCACCTGCACCGGGACGAAAATAAGGGCCACCTTGGGTAAAGGGACGGGATAACAGGGTGATTTTCAAGCCCGAATTGGCAGGTAAGAGGTGAATATGGGGTAGGGTTTGGGCGGGGACTTCTTCGGCATTTTCTAGTCCCCCACCAATGTCAGAATGGACGGTAACAATACCAGAGACGGCATTAATGGCTGCTAAAACTTGCTTTTCGGCGATCGCAGGAACATTTAATTTGTTATCTTTACCAATAATCTCGGCAATACGTCTGTGTTCAGCTTTAATTTCAATAACTTTGATGCGGGTTGGGGTTTCTTTAATATGCAGAATATTCTGTGATTCTGGTAATTTGGGCGAAAATTCCAAGGTGAGACGACCTTGTTTTTCTTTTTTCACCAGTAGTTCTGGTTCTCCTTTAACTATTTCTACCCGGATATTAGGCGTATCTTCCCAAAAAACTGTGGGGTGGCCAATTAAAGCTAAGATGGCTTTTTCGTTAAACATATAGTCAACTTTGCCATAATAGCCCTCACTATATGCCTCAATACAACCACAGACCCGCATATCTTGGGGTGTGACGTAATCAAACTCAGCTAATCCACTGCTAAGACGTTTAAGGGCTATGGGACGACCTTTACTCCATTCTCCTTTGGCATTAACTTTTTGTTCTTTGGGCTGTAAACTACATTGAACGAAATGGAAGGTGATGAACCATGCTAACCGCAGTTCTGACTCTGGTTTGCCAGGTTTTTGTGGTTGTTTCTGGAGATTTGCGAGGGCATTGAGGCACATTTCCCAATCTGCTTGGGGTTGGATTACATCTACTATGGTTTGGATGCCGCTATCTTCTCGTAGTGCCGCTGCTTGTTGTTTATAGTTGCTGCTGGGTTTGAGTCGGGATAGAAGTTCTGCGGTTTCCATTGTCAGCCAGTGATGACCGGATGCGAGCGATCGCCGATATAATGGTTCTAATAAATCAGGTAGGCGTTTTTTTGCACTCTCAGCATCCATCCAGTAAAGGCACAGAGAACAAAATAATGTATTTAAGCTATTTTTTTCTTCTACAGAAGCAATATAGGCACTTACTACAAGTTCTTTTTGGGTAATATCACCTCGCTGAACTTGCAGTACCATTTTCAATCTGACATAAACAAATGTGAGCCAATGATCTGATTCACGAGACATTAATGTGGCATACTCTTCTGCTTCTTTGAGGCGTTCTGCTGAACCATCTTTTAACAATGCTAAGATAAAAAATAAGCCGCCCATTGTATTAAAATATATTGAGCGTTTGCCTGTGGCTTTTTTTATAGCTTTGAGGGCATCTGTATAATATTTAATGGCTTGTTCATTTTCACCTCGAAGAAAATTCAACCAACCCCAATAAGTAGCTGTGTTATGTTGATATTTCTCTGATATCCGTTCTAAACTATCCTGTGCTTCTTCGGTATCACCCCGTAATAAGAATTGTTCTGTCAAAACCAGATTTAGATAATCTGAAGCATATTTTTCAGATTCACAACATTCTTCGTCTAGCATCATAAACGCATCTTCGCAGTCAGCCAATTTTAATGCCGAATTGAAGAGGATGCTAGATATACCACGTTCATATAATTCTTGTGGTAAGGTCTTAAACCAATTTTCGTCAAATGGGTTATTGCATATCTGCTCAAAAATATTTTTTATGACTATTTTTTCTGTATGATTACTGTAATTTTGGTAATCTTCAATTTGCTTATTAATAAAATTAAGGTCTTGGCGGTAAAGACCAATGCGGATTTCTCTGATACACTGGCGGAGACTGCGGAACATCCGCGAATTCTTGTTCCAGTGATTACTTACAGGTAGTTTTTCCTCTACGGCTTTAACTAATATATCGAACTTTCCGGTTTCTACCGCATGACGAGTAGCAATTTCTGTGAGTAACGGATGGCATTCAGGACCTGATTTGTTTTCCTTAACTAGCAAAAGTGCTATTACCAATTTTTCAATTTGGTAATTGAGGGTTGTAGCAGTCCAAGGTCTATTCTTTTCGTCTAAGGCAGCAGTTTGCGAAAGACAACTGAGGAATGAACTTTTGTCTATCGGTGCATAAATTATCGAAAACAATTGGATAATCTTTTGGATAGCAGGGGATAAATCGAAGTATTTTTTAGCGAGTTGTGTTCGTAATTGGGTGGAATTAGCGTTAAAATCAGACATGGTACTAATAATTGACACCGTTGTTAGGTATCTGGTGTAGATGTGCAAAAGCAGTTGAGCTTTTAACTGGAATATTACCTTTTAGATTATCAGATGAATTGCTACATTTTCTCAAAGTTTGAACCATTAACCCCGTTCTGTCACTCTCGGAACACAATAATCGAATCCATCTTTTGTATACTGCAAACGGTTCATAGTTTAACCAAATATGAAACCCCCCTCCAAACCTCTCCCCGCAACGGGGAGAGGCTTTGAACCTTGTTCTTTGTATAATAAAAGAGTCCAGCTTCTAGCCGTTTTGAGTATAATTACAGGATTATTTCGTTTGTATAGCCGCGTTCGCATAGCGTGGCGTAGCTATATTATGTTTACCATATCTAGTAGTTCGTCAAAGTTATTTTGACGGATAATGATCGGAAAAAACTTCTGTTCTTCCCTCCCCTACCCCCCCAACCTCCCCTACCCCGCCAACCTCCCCTACCCCCCCAACCTCCCCTACCCCCCCAACCTCCCCTACCCCCCCAACCTCCCCTACCCCCCCAACCTCCCCTACCCCCCCAACCTCCCCTACCCCCCAACCTCCCCAACCCCCCCAACCCCCCCCTACCCCTGCTTCCCTCCACCCGTCATTTTCGGGTTGACTACTAGGTGCTACCCTAGCTAGTCTCAGGACAAATATAATGACAAAGAATATACATTTATATATATACTAAACTTGAGGACTTTGTATAAATAACACTGAAAAGATCCCTAGTGTTACGCGATACCAAGCTATATCTACAAATTGTTATCAGAGGAGAATCAGCTTGAATCAAGCGACGTTGCACCAGTTGAAGGTGTTCGAGGCTGCTGCCCGACATGGTAGTTTTACACGCGCTGCGGAAGAGTTGTTTTTGACTCAACCTACCATTTCCATGCAAATCAAACAGTTGACAAAATCAGTAGGTTTACCATTGTTTGAACAGGTAGGAAAGCGTTTATATTTGACGGAAGCGGGACGGGAATTATTTGCTACTTGTCGGCAAATTTTTGAGACTATGGACAAGTTTCAAATGACTATTGCAAATTTAAAAGGATTGAAGCAAGGACAATTAAGACTGGCTGTAATTACTACTGCTAAGTATATTATTCCCAGATTGTTAGGTCCTTTTTGTCAGCTTTACCCTGGGATTGATATTTCTCTCCAAGTTACAAATCATGAACTGATTTTAGATCGGATGATGGGTAATTTGGATGACTTGTATATTATGAGTCAAATTCCTGATCATTTCGATGTCAATTTTCAGCCATTTCTAGAAAACCCTTTAGTAGTTTTTGCACCGGCAAATCATCCCTTAGCGAAGGAAAAAAATATTCCGATTGAACGTTTGGGAGAAGAACCGTTTATTATGCGTGAACCGGGTTCGGGAACTCGCAGTGCTGTCCAAGGTCTGTTTGAAGAACATGGGGTAAAGGTGAAGGTGAAATTGGAGTTGGGGAGTAATGAAGCGATTAAGCAAGCGATCGCTGGTGGGTTAGGTATTTCTGTATTATCCCGTCATACTTTACTCACAGACGTTGCGGAATTCAGTATTTTGGATGTCCAACACTTTCCGATTAAACGCACCTGGTATATGGTTTACCCTGCTGGTAAGCAGTTATCTATTATTGCTCATACTTATTACCAGTATCTTTTAGATGCAGCGAAAAAAATTACTGAGCAAGGTGGTTTAATATTAGATCATAATGCGGTGGCAACCCATCTTTAGATCAAGCTACTACAGATACATAATCACTTGGCTATGTATCTAAAAATTACCAGTAGCTTGACTATAAACTTGTTTTAAAAAGGGAGAATTAATGATGCAAGTTCAAGGAATAGCTATCTCTTTAGTTTTGGGTCTTTCTTTACCCATAGTTGCAGATGTTTCCGTTCAGAGTCAGGCTGTAGCTAACCTGGCTTTTCCAGAGGGGGAATTTTTTGATGTGCAAGGACAACCACGAAATTGGCATTTAACTCTTTGGCAAGCTAAAGGTCAATATTATTATAAAAACTTAAACCTCAAAACAGGTAAAAAACTTTGTTTAATTGGTGCTAAAGCATCTGGTACTCAAGCCCGTCCTGTCTTCACTTGGACTAATGCTAAATATAAATACCGAGTTTCTTGGCAAATTGTTCAACCTGAATTAGTAAGATTAGAGGTAATAGATCCTTCAGGTAAGGCGATTTTAAATCAATTTCTAGTCCGTGAACCTGGGGAATTTGAAGATCCTAACGCCAGGAAATGTTAGAATCAACCTTCCGCAGATATTAAAGCGAATTTAATAATTAGGTGTTGCTGAACTGAAGTATGAAATTGAAAAATCAATGATTTTAAACTCTTACTCTCTGCGACTGGAGCGCCTCTGCGTGAGGTAAAATCATATTCTGAATCAGTAACGCCAATAATTTTGATTAACAAGATAGTAGAATAAGGTACAGACTACGTGGTACAGAAGAGAGGAAGGGAAATTGGAAGAACTCAGGGCGGTATTGGAATTAGCCACCGAAGAGGAACTACAGGACTTGACAGCTATTCTGTTTAGTCGCAAGTTTAACCCCTTAGATTATGTTCATACACCCGAACCTATTGCAGTGCAAAGCCAAGATCACCAAGCTTGGTTAGATACAATAGAAGACCGCTTTCGGTTTTTAGCGGCTGATGGTATAACAGTATTACGAGGACGCACTGATCAAGTAACTTACCGACAAGCCCTAATTCAAGTATGCAAATATTTGAAAATTCACTATTATCAAGATCTAACAACAATTGATTTAGAAGCAGAAATTTTTTTGCATCTACTGGGAAAGGTTTGGAAAAAGCTACCAAAACAAGAAAAGCAACAATTAACTATTAATGTGCAACGTCAGTTAGTAGAATCAAAACTTAAACAACCATTACCATTGTCATTGCAACGTGATCCTTTAGGATTAATATTTAAAGGTGGTAGTGCTTTGGCTGTAACTTCTGTCATCCAACCTTTTGTTCTTCAACAAATCGCCCGTCAATTTGCTATTCATTTTGCTACCTATCAAGTAGCTAAAGAAGCAGCAATTACAGGTACAGGATTAGCTACCAAACAGTTTCAAAACTATGTGGCTTTGCAAATGTCCCGTCGAGGTATGACCATGAGTGCAGCCCGTTATGGTGCGGTTCGTGGTGCGTTTGCTTTGGTAGGTCCTGTGATGTGGGCTTGGTTTTTTGCTGATTTGGGTTGGAGAGCGATCGCCACAAACTATGGCAGAATTATTCCTACAGTCTTCACCCTCGCGCAAATTCGTCTTACCCGTACAGAATGTTGGGAAATAGCTTAAATAAAAGTTTTTATCATCCAAACCCCCGCCTACAAACCCCTTGGCATTGGCTACAATTTGGACTAATATCTTTTCCTCTGAGTCCATTTTTGGGCGGTATCTCTATTGTTGTGGCATCATTGCTAACCTGGCGTAAACAATACCATATCATTAGCGATCGCCCAATTCACAAGGGATTTGCTATTTTGAGTATCTTACTCCTGATTACCACCGGATTCGCCTCTGGCAAACTCGATGCTGTTTTGGGTTTATTCAACTTCATCCCCTTCTTCTTCTTTTTTACCGGACTCACTCCTCTCATCCAAACACCCGCCCAATTACGACAAATTGCTTGGATCATGGTATTTGGATCTATACCTGTTTTAATCATCGGTTTTGGGCAATTATTTCTCGGTTGGAATTTCCAATTTCAGTTTTTATGGATTGTTTTTGATTGGATAGTTGCACCAGAAAAATCATTATCAGGACGCATGACTGCTAATTTCATGCACCCTAATACTTTAGCTGCTTATTTAGTAACTATTTTTATTTTGGGTTTAGGTTTATGGCTAGAAAACTACCACAAACTCAAACAAAACAATCCCCTAATTATCTTCTTGACAATTACTGTATGTACTAACTTTATCGCCTTAATTCTCACCAATTCTCGTAATGGTTGGGGAATCACTATTTTTGCTTGTTTAGCTTATGCTTTATATAAAGGTTGGCGATTAATTGTTGCGGCTGTTTTCACCATTACCAGTCTTTGTTTCTTCGCAGCTTTTGCACCTGCACCTATTGCCCAATTTTTCCGACTTTTTGTTCCCTACGGTATTTGGGCGCGATTAAATGATGATATGTTTCCTAATAGACCAGTAGGATTAATGCGGAAAACTCAATGGGATTTTGCCTGGAATCTCACTCAACAACATCCTTTAACTGGTTCAGGTTTACGCAGTTTCGGAAGACTTTATAAAACCCAAATGCAAATTGATGTTAACCATCCTCATAATTTATTTTTAATGCTGTCTGCCGAAACTGGGTTAATTACTACTTTGCTATTTTGTGGTTTACTAATTTGGATCTTAATTACAGCCAGTCAAACTCTCTGGAAATCTAAATCTATAGCACCAGAAAACAGATTAATCTTCTTTAGTTATCTTCTCACCTTTAGCGGCTGGATACTATTTAATACTGTTGATGTCACCACTTTTGATATTCGGTTAAATACTCTCTCTTGGGTTTTCCTAGCTGCATTATCTGGCGTTATGTATCAATATCAATCACGTCATAAGTAGGTTAGCATTGAAAATAGTCGTTATGGCAAGGCAAGAGGCAAGAGTGAAGAGGGTTTGGGCGATTTTACGTTTCTTTACACAGATTGGTTTTATTGTGTTCACCTACTTATATCTATTTCACTATAAACAGCTAAAGTAGAACCAGGAGAATTATTCAACTGTTAATTGACATCTCATGAACTTAATTACCAGGATATTTTTGCAAATGTACCGTAATCGCTGTTTTCCCCAAGTCTTTGTCTTTATTTTCATGATTACTAGCTTGTTTGCTTGTAGTGTAACTGAAAATAGTACATCTGCAAATGCTAAAAATCCCCAACGGTCACAGTTAAGCCAAAATAGCTTACCTCAATCTATTTCTCAAGCAGTTCTCAGAGATGCTTCTAGAGTTTCTGGGTTAAAAATTTCTGATTTGAAAATTACTCAAGTTACATCTACTATTTTTAGTAATCCCTGTATTTTCCAATTTGGAGAAGTTTGTACAAAGGAATATAATCCTATTCCAGGCTGGACTATAATTGTACAAGTGAAAGAACAATCTTGGATTTATCATGTCAATAAATCAGGTTCACAAATTCTTTTAGACCCGAAAATTAGCAATAATCAATTACCAAAAAAAATTACTAATGGGGTTTTGAGTGATGCTTCTAAACGTTCTGGTTTAGCAATAAGTTCTCTGAAAGTTACCCAGTCAACCCAGAAAACTTTTAGCAATTCCTGTGTGTTTAATTTTGGTGAAGTCTGCGCTCAAATATTTGATCCCATTAAAGGTTGGGAAGTAATTGTTAAGGTCAAAAATCAATTCTGGACTTATCATGTAGATATAACTGGTACACGCATTGTTTTAGATCCTCAAATTACTAAAATTTAATAATCAAACACATTCTAACAAAGCTACTTTAAACTCAGCCGCAGTTTGAAAATGAATTTTTGGCTTTTCTATTAAAGCCAAATCTATCACTTCTGCTAATTTTTCGGGAATACTACTATCACGTTGACGAATGAGGACAGCATCATTTCTTAGCACACAATTCCAGGAATCACCAACAAAATCACGGGGGAAATATCCCGTTAACATATTATATAAACAAGCAGCACTTGCCCACACATCAACCTCTGGTAAGGAATTTTTTAAATCTAGCAATTGTTGACGGCACATAAACGCAGGAGTACCCATTTTCGCACCTGTGAAAGTGTGTCCACTCAATCCAGCTAAATCAAAAGCTTTGGATAATCCATAATCTCCAATTTTAGCCACCATTTTACCGTTGACCTTGGTAATAAAAATATTATTCGGTTTTAAATCTCGATGTACTAAACCTTTTCCTTTTCCTAGTCTTCCGTCTGCTAATTTCACACAAGGAACTTCAACATTATGGGTATATATTAACCCGTCTAGAACTTGCAGAGTAATATCAACAGCTATGCTAACAGGTAACTGTCCTCCTGATTTCTCCATCAAATTCCAAACATCCCCACCTGCACAATATTCCATTGTAAAGAAAAAGGTATTTTCGACATAGCCATAATCTAACATCTGCACCACATGAGGATGTTGTAAATATTTGGTGTTTTCTGTTTCTCGCAAAAACATTTTTACACCCAGTTCTTTAGCAGCAACTTTAGGTAACATTAACTTTAGTGCTACCCGTTTTTTAGTGGGGATATGTTCAGCTAGAAATACTTCTCCAAATCCACCTTCACCTAAAGATTTTATAATCTGATAATTAGAAATTTTCTGGAGATTTTGATTACCTTGATTTGCTAAATTTAGCAGGTTTTTAATAATTTCAAAAAAGTTCGGTCTATTATTTTCTTCTGCAACTGGAATATAAGGAGTTTTCTGTTTTTCCAGTTCTGTTTCTACACCAATATCAAAAATAATATCTCCTACCGCTACCTGGTCATTATTGACTAAATCATATTCAGTAAAAACTATCTTTTTTGCTTCCTCTGGAGATTCTCCCGCTTTCCTTTGTCCGATTTTTTTACCATTAACAATCGTACCGTTTAAACTCCCTAAATCACGGATTCTCATTTCTGGAGGATTGATATCTAATAAGCAATGATAGCGGGAAACTGTCATATCAATATTATCGGCAATTTGCAAATTGCAATCTTCACCTCTGCCGATAATACAAGTGCTGCGACTATCAAATATATATTGTTTTCCTGAAAGTTTTCCTGTGGTAATGGTGAGGGTGACGGTAGATGGCATTTTCCTAATAATTAATTATTTAAGGTTGTGGTAAATATTATACTCTGTAGGTTGGGCTAAGTGATAAGGCAACCCAACAAATCCAGCCAATTAAATTTTCATCATGTTGGGTTTCCTTACGTCAGGATATAAGTTATTTAAGTTATTTGTATGGGATTTTGGCAAAAAAGCACTTTCTCAATTATTGGGGGTTTATTCTCATTATTATTGAGAATTTTATCAATAATGTAACGAGTTTTGGTAATTTCAGCTTGGGGGGTTGACAGTGTTCTGAGTTTTGGGTATCCTTATGTTAGAGGTGGGAAAGTGTGCGCCCATATATATAGAGTTTTTATTTATCAAGATAATTATTTCCCAAATAAATCGCAGAAGCAGAGAAATAAGAAAATAAAATTTGTTCTCATAACCAAAATACCAAAACGTTATCTTGTATCTCAGGATGAAGATGCAATTACAGTAGATATAGAACTGGGAAAGATGGGTAAAATCAGCAGATAAATAAGTAATTAAGAAATATCAAAATCAGGAATAATGCACACAGACACAATATTCTACCAAATCTTCCTCACGTTCCATACCCTATTATTTGAAATTCTGGGAGAACCTACAGAAAACGCCACAGATTATAAATTTACTTCTGTGGAAGTGAAAGAAAAGGCATTTCGATTTGATGGAATTTTTATGGCAGATAGCGTAGAAAAACCCATCTATTTTGTAGAAGTGCAATTTCAACCCAAACCAGATTTTTACTGGGAATTAATCGCCGAAATCAATATTTATCTCAATCAATTTAAACCTGTACAAGATTGGCAAGCAGTGGCGTTATTTGCGAAACGGAGTTTAGATGTAGGAGAATTAACAGCTTATCAACAAGAATTGATTAATAGTGGGAGAATTAAACGAATTTATTTAGATGAATTACCACCAGGTTCAATTGGTATGGGGTTAATTGAGTTAATTGTCAGTCAGGAAGCACAAGCACCGGAATTAGTTAAAACCCTCATGGCAAGGACTAAGACAGAAGTTGAGAATGACAGAGAAAAACAAGGTATTATAGAATTGTTGGAGACTGTTTTATTGTCCAAATTTTCACAATTAAGCCGTCAGGAGATAGAAGCAATGTTTTTAGTGAGTGATATTAAGCAAACAAGGGTATATCAAGAAGCAAAGCAGGAAGGTAGACAGGAAGGTAGAGAAGAAGGTAGGCAGAATGGTGAGATGATTTTATTAATACGCCAGTTATCAAAAAGGTTTGGAAAATTAAAAGATATTTACATCGAAAATATCAACAGTCTGAACATAGAACAACTGGAAAAGTTGGGAGAAGCATTATTAGATTTTACAGATATTAATGACTTGGAAACATGGTTAAAATCTGAGATAACCAAGTAATTAAGAAATTTCAAAATCAGGAATAATGCACACAGACACGATATTCTACCAAATCTTCCTCACTTTTCACACTCTATTATTTGAAATTCTGGGTGAACCTACAGAAAACGCCACAGATTATCAATTTACTTCTGTGGAAGTGAAAGAAAAAGCATTTCGATTTGATGGAATTTTTATGGCAGATAGCGTAGAAAAACCCATCTATTTTGTAGAAGTGCAATTTCAACCAAAACCAGATTTTTACTGGGAATTAATCGCCGAAATCAATATTTATCTCAATCAATTTAAACCTGTACAAGATTGGCAAGCAGTGGCGTTATTTGCGAAACGGAGTTTAGATGTAGGAGAATTAACAGCTTATCAACAAGAATTGATTAATAGTGGGAGAATTAAACGAATTTATTTAGATGAATTACCACCAGGTTCAATTGGTATGGGATTAATTGAGTTAATTGTCAGTCAGGAAGCACAAGCACCGGAATTAGTTAAAACCCTCATGGCAAGGACTAAGACAGAAGTTGAGAATGACAGAGAAAAACAAGGTATTATAGAATTGTTGGAGACTGTTTTATTGTCCAAATTTTCACAATTAAGCCGTCAGGAGATAGAAGCAATGTTTTTAGTGAGTGATATTAAGCAAACAAGGGTATATCAAGAAGCCAAGCAGGAAGGGAGACAAGATGGTGAGATGATCTTATTGATACGTCAGTTATCAAAAAGGTTTGGAAAATTAAAAGATATTTACATCGAAAATATCAACAGTTTGAACATAGAACAACTGGAAAAGTTGGGAGAAGCATTATTAGATTTTACAGATATTAATGACTTGGAAACATGGTTAAAATCTGAGATAACCAAGTAATTAAGAAATATCAAAATCAGGAATAATGCACACAGACACGATATTCTACCAAATCTTCCTCACTTTTCACACTCTATTATTTGAAATTCTGGGAGAACCTACAGAAAACGCCACAGATTATAAATTTACTTCTGTGGAAGTGAAAGAAAAGGCATTTCGATTTGATGGAATTTTTATGGCAGATAGTCTAGAAAAACCCATCTATTTTGTAGAAGTGCAATTTCAACCAAAACCAGATTTTTACTGGGAATTAATCGCCGAAATCAATATTTATCTCAATCAATTTAAACCTGTACAAGATTGGCAAGCAGTGGCTTTATTTGCGAAACGGAGTTTAGATGTAGGAGAATTAACAGCTTATCAACAAGAATTGATTAATAGTGGGAGAATTAAACGAATTTATTTAGATGAATTACCACCGGGTTCAATTGGTATGGGGTTAATTGAGTTAATTGTCAGCAAGGAAGTACAAGCACCGGAATTAGTTAAAACTCTCTTGGACAGAACTAAGACAGAAGTTGAGAATGACAGAGAAAAACAAGGTATTATAGAATTGTTGGAGACTGTTTTATTGTCCAAATTTTCACAATTAAGCCGTCAGGAGATAGAAGCAATGTTTTTAGTGAGTGATATTAAGCAAACAAGGGTATATCAAGAAGCAAAGCAGGAAGGTAGACAGGATGGTGAGATGATCTTATTGATACGTCAGTTATCAAAAAGGTTTGGAAAATTAAAAGATATTTACATCGAAAATATCAACAGTTTGAACATAGAACAACTGGAAAAGTTGGGAGAAGCATTATTAGATTTTACAGATATTAATGACTTGGAAACATGGTTAAAATCTGAGATAACCAAGTAATTAAGAAATATCAAAATCAGGAATAATGCACACAGACACGATATTCTACCAAATCTTCCTCACTTTTCACACTCTATTATTTGAAATTCTGGGAGAACCTACAGAAAACGCCACAGATTATAAATTTACTTCTGTGGAAGTGAAAGAAAAGGCATTTCGATTTGATGGAATTTTTATGGCAGATAGTCTAGAAAAACCCATCTATTTTGTAGAAGTGCAATTTCAACCAAAACCAGATTTTTACTGGGAATTAATCGCCGAAATCAATATTTATCTCAATCAATTTAAACCTGTACAAGATTGGCAAGCAGTGGCTTTATTTGCGAAACGGAGTTTAGATGTAGGAGAATTAACAGCTTATCAACAAGAATTGATTAATAGTGGGAGAATTAAACGAATTTATTTAGATGAATTACCACCGGGTTCAATTGGTATGGGGTTAATTGAGTTAATTGTCAGCAAGGAAGTACAAGCACCGGAATTAGTTAAAACTCTCTTGGACAGAACTAAGACAGAAGTTGAGAATGACAGAGAAAAACAAGGTATTATAGAATTGTTGGAGACTGTTTTATTGTCCAAATTTTCACAATTAAGCCGTCAGGAGATAGAAGCAATGTTTTTAGTGAGTGATATTAAGCAAACAAGGGTATATCAAGAAGCAAAGCAGGAAGGTAGACAGGAAGGTAGACAGGAAGGTAGAGAAGAAGGTAGAGAAGAAGGTAGAGAAGAAGGTAGGCAGAATGGTGAGATGATTTTATTAATACGCCAGTTATCAAAAAGATTTGGAAAGTTAAAAGATATTTACATCGAAAATATCAACAGTCTGAACATAGAACAACTGGAAAAGTTGGGAGAAGCATTATTAGATTTTACAGATATTAATGACTTGGAAACATGGTTAAAATCTGAGATAACCAAGTAATTAAGAAATATCAAAATCAGGAATAATGCACACAGACACGATATTCTACCAAATCTTCCTCACTTTTCACACTCTATTATTTGAAATTCTGGGTGAACCCACAGAAAACGCCACAGATTATAAATTTACTTCTGTGGAAGTGAAAGAAAAGGCATTTCGATTTGATGGAATTTTTATGGCATGATTAATAGTGGGAGAATTAAACGAATTTATTTAGATGAATTACCACCGGGTTCAATTGGTATGGGGTTAATTGAGTTAATTGTCAGCAAGGAAGTACAAGCACCGGAATTAGTTAAAACTCTCTTGGACAGAACTAAGACAGAAGTTGAGAATGACAGAGAAAAACAAGGTATTATAGAATTGTTGGAGACTGTTTTATTGTCCAAATTTTCACAATTAAGCCGTCAGGAGATAGAAGCAATGTTTTTAGTGAGTGATATTAAGCAAACAAGGGTATATCAAGAAGCAAAGCAGGAAGGTAGACAGGAAGGTAGAGAAGAAGGTAGAGAAGAAGGTAGGCAGAATGGTGAGATGATTTTATTAATACGCCAGTTATCAAAAATATTTGGAAAATTGAAAGATATTTACATCGAAAATATCAACAGTTTGAACATAGAACAACTGGAAAAGCTGGGAGAAGCATTATTAGATTTTACAGATATTAATGACTTGAAAACATGGTTAGAATCTGAGATAGACAAGTAAGTTTATTTAATTGTCAGAATCAGGATTTCCAGGATTTGAGGATTTACAGGATGTTATTGAATGATTTTTGGTGGGGAGTTAGTGATTTTTATTTGTCTGATAGCGAAGCGTGGCGTAGCCATATCAGGATTTCCAGGATTTGAGGATTTTCAGGATGTTATTGGATGATTTTTGGTGGGGAGTTGGAGATTTTTATTTGTCTGAATCAGGATTTCCAGGATTTCAGGATTTACAGGATGTTGGTTGGTGTTGAGGTTTTTTGGATGTGAGGATTTTTGTGATGTGGGAACTTTTTGCATATTATTTGTGTGATGATCAAAATTCTCAGTTAATAAACTATCTATTCTGCGAATAACGCTTCTAAATCTTGACGACCATTTACAATTCTGAGAATTTCCACATTATTATCAACCAATTGATAAAAAATGATGTAACCATTTAAAGGAAGTCCACGCATTCCCTGTCTTATATATTCGTAACTGCGTCCCATTTGAGGAAATAGCAGTAATTTTTCACACTTTTTTGTGAAATCTTGAAAAAGCATTTCTCCAGTTTCAATATTTCTGTTTAAAAAATATTCAGAAATGCTATCTAAATCTCGAATTGCTAGAGGTGAAATCAAGCATTGATTCATTTTTTCTCCTCACGCGCATGACGAAATTTTGCCTGTATCTGTTCAACAACTGTTTCTAAAGGAACTCCTTCCCCTCGTTCTAATTCTGCTGCGGCTTCATTAACTTTAACTCTCACGTCTTCTACCCAGTCTTCATATTCTCCTTGTTTTTCTTGTAAAAGTTGTAGAGCTTGATTAATAACGGCTTCAGCATTAGGAAATCTCCCTTGAGCTAACTGGTTTTGAATAAACTGTTCTTGTTCTGGTTTTAGGGTAATATTCATTGCTATTTCCTATAACTGATAATTTTCATTATAAACGTAATTGTCAGAATCAGGATTTTCAGGATTTGAGGATTTACAGGATGTGATTGGATGATTTTTGGTGGGGAGTTGGTGATTTTTATTTGTCTGATAGCGAAGTGTGGCGTAGCCATATCAGGATTTTCAGGATTTGAGGATTTACAGGATGTGATTGGATGATTGTTTGGTGGGGATTTGGTGATTTTTATTTGTCTGATAGCGAAGCGTGGCGTAGCCATATCAGGATTTCCAGGATTTGAGGATTTACAGGATGTTATTGGATGATTTTTGGTGGGGAGTTGGTGATTTTTATTTGTCTGATAGCGAAGCGTGGCGTAGCCATATCAGGATTTACAGGATTTGAGGATTTACAGGATGTTGTTGGATGATTTTTGGTGGGGAGTTGGTGATTTTTATTTGTCTGATAGCGAAGCGTGGCGTAGCCATATCAGGATTTTCAGGATTTGAGGATTTACAGGATGTGATTGGATGATTTTTGGTGGGGAGTTGGTGATTTTTATTTGTCTGATAGCGAAGCGTGGCGTAGCCATATCAGGATTTTCAGGATTTGAGGATTTACAGGATGTGATTGGATGATTGTTTGGTGGGGATTTGGTGATTTTTATTTGTCTGATAGCGAAGCGTGGCGTAGCCATATCAGGATTTCCAGGATTTGAGGATTTTCAGGATGTGATTGGATGATTTTTGGTGGGGATTTGGTGATTTTTAATTGTCAGAATCAGGATTTCCAGGATTTGAGGATTTTCAGGATGTTATTGGATGATTTTTGGTGGAGAGTTGGGGATTTTTATTTGTCTGATAGCGAAGCGTGGCGTAGCCATATCAGGATTTTCAGGATTTGAGGATTTACAGGATGTGATTGGATGATTTTTGGTGGGGAGTTGGTGATTTTTATTTGTCTGATAGCGAAGCGTGGCGTAGCCATATCAGGATTTTCAGGATTTGAGGATTTACAGGATGTGATTGGATGATTTTTGGTGGAGAGTTGGTGATTTTTCAGGATGTTTTTGAATGATTATTTTTGAATAATTTAAACCATCTATAAATTACCATCCTGTTAATCCTTTAATCCTGGTTATCCTGATTCTGACAAATACAACTTTCATCACCAACAAACCATCTAAAAATTACCATCCTGTAAATCCTTTAATCCTGGATATCCTGATATGGCTAACGCCACGCTACGCTATCAGACAAATACAACTTTCATCACCAACAAACCATCTAAAAATTACCATCCTGTAAATCCTTTAATCCTGGAAATCCTGATTCAGACGATCCAAAAGTTTACTATATATGCGCGGACAGATTTCCACTCCTAACATTAGTGTAAACTAAAATTTTCGCCTTGTCAAGTCTTGAGGTAAAATCTTTTGAATATAATGGCTGTGTCCTGGGAATCCTTGCCGATCTTGCCAAGGGGGCATACAATTTGCATTTTCTCATATATAATAGTAGATTGTGTTGAATTAAAGCCATCCCATGCCTAAATTAAAGACTCGCAAGGCTGCGGCGAAGAGATTCCGCGTCACCGGTACCGGTAAAATCGTCCGCCGTAAACCGTTCAAAAACCACTTGTTAGAGCATAAATCCTCTAGCAAAAAGAGCAATATGTCCAAGATGGCAATTGTTCATGAACGGGACGAACCTAACGTACGCTTAATGCTTCCATATTTGTAAAAGACACAGGTAATAAGATATGACTCGGGTAAAACGCGGTAATGTAGCTCGTAAACGCCGCAATAAAATTCTCAAACTAGCTAAAGGTTTCCGTGGTTCTCACTCAACTTTGTTTAGAACCGCTAACCAACAAGTAATGAAGGCGCTTCGCAGTGCTTACCGCGATCGCAAGAAGAAGAAGCGTGATTTTCGCCGTCTGTGGATAGCACGGATTAACGCAGCTTCTAGACAACACGGTTTAAGCTATAGCCGTTTGATTGGTAATTTGAAGAAAGCCAATGTGGAACTAAACCGCAAAATGCTGGCACAATTGGCAATTCTTGATCCTGCAAGCTTCGCTAAAATTGCGGAACTCGCTAACTCGGTTAACGGATAAAGGTGGCAACGGATGAATAACGGATGTAACAGATGGCACTTCGGAGAATTGAAAATTAAAAATCAAGAAACTTTTTGGCATTTTTAATTGG
This sequence comes from Anabaena sp. WA102, assembly GCF_001277295.1. Classification (NCBI taxonomy): domain Bacteria; kingdom Bacillati; phylum Cyanobacteriota; class Cyanophyceae; order Nostocales; family Nostocaceae; genus Anabaena; species Anabaena sp. WA102. The sequence goes on from NZ_CP011456.1 coordinate 3,402,138, forward strand.
AGTAAAACGCAGAGCGATTATGAATAAGTTACATCTGGTATTATCCGCTACCCTATCTTTGATTTTTTGGCTGTCTTTTCCCAGTGGAAATTTAACTGCATCTGCCGCAACAATGGCGGAAATTCAGCAGCGAGGCTATTTAAATATGGCAGTTAAGGATAATCTTCGTCCTTTGGGATTCAGAGATGACAAGGGCAATTTACAAGGGTTAGAGATTGATTTAGCCAAACGTTTGGCCAGTGATTTGTTGGGTAAAGCTGATGCTGTGAAATTGCAACCGGTAGCCAATAGCGATCGCTTACCATTAGTATTTAATCAGCAAGTTGATTTAGCGATCGCTGGAGTCACAGCCACAGAATCACGTTCTCGCATCGTTAGCTTCAGTGTTCCTTACTATTATGACGGCGCAGGAATAGTTACAAAAAATACAGCAATTCAAACATTAGAAGATGTAAGTAAACGGAAAATAGCTATTCTCAACCACTCCAGCACAATTGGATACTTAAAGTATTTTACACCATCTGCTGAGTTGGTCAGTGTAGATTCCTATGCTCAAGGGTGGGAGAAAATAGAAAGTAATCAGGTAGATGGTTTTGCGGCGGATCTTAGTATTCTTAGTGGTTGGGTGCAAGCACATCCTCAATATCGCATACTGGCAACTAAATTATCAGCAGAGCCGCTATCTGTAGTGATGCCAAAAGGATTACAGTATGATGAGTTAAGACGTAACGTGAATGAAGCGATCGCTCGTTATACAGTTACAGGTTGGCTAAAAGAACGGATAGAATACTGGGGATTGTAGTAATTTAGTGAGAAATACACAACCTAATAACTGATAATAGATAGAGTATTTTAATAATTTGTATTTGTAGAAAATGGATAGCAATTTAGTCATCATTTATCTGTCACTTTTTGTTGGTTTACTTGCATTTGCTGGGGTGAGTGTTTTTCGTCAAGTATTCAAAACCCGAAAACTTGAAAGCTCCTTGAACAAGTTAAAAAACAAATTAACAAAAGAAAAAGGTACGGCTCAAGAATATTATGAATTAGCTAGTATCTACTCAGAAAAAAAAGTATTTAGTCAAGCCATACCCCTATTTCAAAAATCTCTCAAAGCAGCCGAAGAAGAAGGAGAAGAATCCATTGCTCCTATTTATAACGGATTGGGATATGTTTACTTTGCTCAAGAGCAATATGACTTAGCAATTCGTCAGTACAAAGAAGCCATAAAATTGAACCCAGACTATGTATCAGCTTTAAATAATCTCGGACACGCTTACGAAAAGAAAAAATTGAATGCTCAAGCCTTAGAAATGTATGAAGCAACACTAAAATTAGCACCCAATAACATCGTTGCTAAACGTCGGGCTGAATCCTTACGTCGCTTAGTTTCTATCTAAGCTCAAACCCATACTATATCTCGTTCCCAGTCAGAGACTGGGAATGCTATCACAGAGGCTCTTAAATGTAGAAATTATTGAATTTTTAGGAGAATCAATCTTTGATTTATCTACAGTAGAGGATTTACAAAATTGGTTAAATAATCTCCAGATTTAAATTAAAAATATGACTGATTAACCATTTCAGCGTTTTATAGGGTTAGAAGTTCAGTGATATGTCTATGGTAGGGGCAGGTTGTAGATAAAATTTCGGATATACTGTTAAAATTAAACTTTTTAAGCCCTGTCCCTACTTTGAAGCGTGGTTTTAACTGTCTCCTGTTTTTTCAATGGTTTCAATCACTGCTAACCCTATACTCGAAGCGGCGATTAGCATGATTGGTGCTGCTAAAAAGGCAATGGTAAGCATCTTGAGGGCTTGGTCAAAAAAAATATAGGTGGTCATTTGTTCACCTTCTGAACTGTATACAGCTACTGGTACTATCTAATTTTTCTTCACAGCCAGGTGGCTGAATTCCCAGTAATTGTATCTTAACAAAACTTTAGCTCTTTCATGACATGATGACAAAGTTTTATTAGAGTAAGCCACAAAATAAATGATCCTGTTTTGTCATGCTGAGTGTAGCGTTCGCGGAGCGTGGCGTTAGCCATAGCGAAACGAAACGAAGCATCTCAAGAGTTTTGAGGACTTCCAAATAAAAACACTCAACCACTTAACGCAAAAAATCTATCAAACTCTCATTGCTCCGTGTCCTCTGTGTCTGGATTAGTACGGCTAACGCCACGCTTCGCTAACGTTTATCTGGGTAATTTATTTTTTGGAAGATAAATTCCAAAAAGAAACTAATTTATACAAGTTTGAATAGTAGCAATTACTGATTCAGCCAGACTTGGTAAATCATAACCACCTTCTAAACCAAACATAATTTTTTTGGTTATACCTAAACAGTATTCTGTAAATAAACCAAAATCTTCTGGTTGCAAATTCACACCGGCTAAAGGATCATTGGCATTAGCATCATAACCAGCGCTCACAATCAATAAATCTGGCTGAAAATTGCTTAAAAACGGGAGAATTTTCCTTTCCCACAGGGGTTGATAGACAGTAATATCACTACCAGGAGGGACAGGTAAATTTAACACATTATGATGTGAACCTTGTTGAGAAGCTTTCCCTGTACCGGGATAAGCTGGATATTGGTGGAGAGAAATATAAGCAATTTCTGAGTGAGTTTCTACTATTGCTTCTGTCCCGTTTCCGTGATGTACGTCCCAATCTAGAATAGCAACGCGCTTAACTCCAGGTTGTTGCAAAGCATAAAAAGCTGCTATGGCGGCGTTAGAAAATAAACAAAATCCCATACCTGTGTCACTTACTGCATGATGTCCGGGTGGACGCGCTAATATAAAAGATTTTTCTGCTGTATTAAGAACTGTATCAACTCCATCTAACCAAGCACTAACCGCCAATAACGCCACATCATAACTGCGGGGAGAAATGGGAGTATCCCCGTCTAAATAACCTCCACCGGAGGCAGCGATATCTTTTACTTTGTTAATATAGGTTGTAGGATGAACCTTTTCTATCCAGGACATTAAAGATGGTTTTAATAGAACTGGTGTAGGTAGTTTCCAGGTAATTTTCTCTGCAAAATGTGCAGTTTTTAAAGCATCAACTATCGCTGTCAATCTGGCTGGTTTTTCTGGGTGGTAGATTCCCGTTTTGTGATCTAAAAATTCGTCAGAATAAATAACTTGTAACATATATTTCTATACCCAAAATCTGAAATGTAAGTTAGTTGGAAGTCAAGAAACTTATTAAAATGATATATTACACCAATAGGTAAAGTATAGACATATAGATCCCCGACTTCTCAAAGAAGTCGGGGATCTGAAGGATAATTACAAGAGGTGATATGAATACTCTGAGTCTTAAACTTAAAGGTATGAGTTGCGCTGCTTGCGCTAATAATGTTGAACGGGCAATTTTAGCCGTTGCTGGAATTATTGATTGTCATGTTAATTTTGGTGCAGAACAGGTAACTATTAGTTATGAACCTCAACAAACAAATATAGCAGAAATTCAAGCTGCGATCGCAGATGCTGGTTATTCATCCTTTCAGTTAGATGTAGAAGGTGAAGATACAGCAGCAACAGCGAGTAAATTAGCAGCAGAACAGGAACTTATTCTCAAGTTAAGAACTGGGGTTGTCATTAGTATTATTCTGTTTTTTGGTTCTTTACCGATGATGACGGGATTACATTTACCTTTTGTTCCTAAATTTCTTCATCATCCTTGGTTGCAATTAGCATTAGCAACACCTGTTGAATTTTGGTGTGGGGGATCTTTTTTCCGTAATGCTTGGAAGTCTTTAAAACGCCGCACTGCGACAATGGATACTTTGATTGCTTTGGGAACGGGTACGGCTTACTTCTATTCTTTATTCGTGACGCTTTTTCCTGATTTATTTATTTCCCAAGGCTTAGAAATTCATGTTTATTATGAAGTTGCAGCGATGGTTATAACTTTGATTTTGTTAGGACGATTTTTAGAACATCGTGCTAGGGGAAAAACTTCGGAAGCTATTCACAAATTGATGGGAATGCAAGCAAAAACAGCTAGGGTAATGCGAGATGGTTTGGAAATGGATATTCCCATTAATGAAGTGATAGTTAATGATCTAATTTTAGTCCGTCCTGGTGAAAAAATTCCTGTAGATGGGAAGGTAGTTGATGGTAATTCTACCGTAGATGAGGCAATGGTGACTGGTGAAAGTGTAGCCGTGAGAAAACAACTAGGCGATGAGGTAATTGGGGCAACAATTAATAAAACTGGTAGTTTTAAGTTTAAGGCAACGCGGGTGGGTAAGGATACTTTTTTAGCGCAAATTGTCAAGTTAGTCCAAGAGGCACAAGGTTCAAAAGCACCGATTCAAAGGTTAGCAGATCAAGTAACTGGGTGGTTTGTGCCATCTGTAATTGCGATCGCAATTTTTACTTTTATCATCTGGTTTAGTATTACAGGTAATTTCACTTTAGCAATGATGACAATGGTGGGAGTTTTAATTATTGCTTGTCCCTGCGCTTTGGGTTTAGCTACTCCTACTTCTGTGATGGTAGGAACTGGGAAAGGTGCAGAAAATGGGATTTTAATTAAAAGTGCTGAAAGTTTAGAATTAGCACATAAAATAAATACTATTGTTCTCGATAAAACTGGAACTTTAACTCAAGGTAAACCCACAGTTACAGATTTTGTGACTATTAAAGGTACAGCAGATGGGAATGAACTTCAGTTATTAAAATTAGCTGCCAGTGTAGAACAAAATTCTGAACATCCTTTAGGGGAAGCAGTGGTGAAATATACGATAAGTCAAGCTGTGAGTTTAGCTGATGTCAAGAATTTTTTAGCTATTGTTGGTAGTGGTGTTCAAGGAATTGTATATGATAACTTAGTACAAGTTGGCACACAACGCTGGTTCACAGAATTAGGAATTGATACAGATATTTTAAAACCCCATCAAAGCCATTGGGAAGGTGAAGGAAAAACAGTAATTTGGTTAGCAGTAAATGGTAATTTAGAAGCAATTATGGCTATTGCTGATGCCCTTAAACCTTCATCATTAACAGCAGTTAAAGCTTTGCAAGAATTAGGGTTAGAAGTGGTAATGTTAACAGGTGATAATCAAAAAACTGCCCAAACAATTGCTGATCAAGTTGGTATCAATCAAGTTTTTGCCCAAGTGCGTCCAGACCAAAAAGCCGCGATGATTAAATCATTACAGCAAAGAAAAGTAGGGAACAAATTTCAAATTGTGGCTATGGTAGGAGATGGAATTAATGATGCGCCGGCATTAGCACAAGCTGATGTGGGAATTGCCATTGGGACAGGAACAGATGTGGCGATCGCTGCTAGTGATATTACTTTAATTTCTGGAGATTTACAAGCCATAGTGACAGCCATTCAACTCAGTCGCGCCACTATCAACAATATCCGCCAAAATCTCTTCTTTGCTTTTATTTATAATATCATTGGTATTCCCATTGCTGCGGGTATTCTCTATCCCTTCTTTGGTTGGTTACTTAACCCGATTATTGCCGGTGCAGCAATGGCATTTTCTTCAGTTTCTGTAGTCAGTAATGCTTTAAGATTGCGTAACTTTCAACCAGGAGTTAGGTAAAAATTAAAAGTAATCTCTAGCAATTAATTAATCATCTCAATCAAACTAATCACACAAATCATAGTTAAGACGGTACTGAAGATAACTGTTTTTCTGAGTTGTTCATGATAGGAATAGATTAACCGCTTCACTGCAAGTGAAACCCTAAAAATGAACACCAATATAGATAATTTCAACTCAGTTCGTAAACCTAAAATCTTCAACCAATCAGCCAGTTTTGTTGAAGGTTGGTATTGGGTGTTACCTTCTCAATCTTTACTGGTAGGTGATGTCAAAGCTGTGACAATTCTTGGGAAGGATTTAGTCGTATATCGTGGTAAAGATAGACGTGCAGTTATCCTAGATGCTTATTGTCCGCACATGGGTACAAGTTTAGCTGAAGGTAAAATTGAGGGTAATGAATTACGCTGTGTTTTACATCGGTGGAAATTTGATGCAGAAGGTATTTGTGTGGATATTCCTAATTTAGATGAACCTGTATCTCTGAAAGCCAAAACTTGGCCAGTAGCCGAACAATATGGGATGATTTGGGTTTGGACTGGGGAAATTCCACAACAATCTTTACCTTTTGTTTTAGATTGGGAAAACCAAGACTTTGATTTTTCTCTCGGTTCGCAATTTAGTATTAATTGTCATCCTCATATCTTACTTATTCAAACTATTGATACTCAACAAATTAATCTGGTTCATAAATTACCATTAAAAATGGTTTTGGAGAAACAAGAACTCAATCAAAATGCGATTATTTTTAGCACTATTACAAATATTAATGGCAAGTCATTCTGGCTAAATCTTTATCGGCGGTTGTTTAAAAATTCTCTTAATTATAGTGTTTGTTATTGGTATGGAACGACAAGTATAGTTTCCTTTACTAATGAGTCTACCCAGCTACATATAATATTTACAACTCGGATATTACCAGGAGGGAAAACTGAAGGTCAGACCCTACTAATGTCTAAAAAACGGAAAGGGATGTTAGGAAAATTAATTAATAAATTGATGTTATGGGTAGGGAAAACAATTAGCGATCGCCTACTAAAAACCAATGATAGAATTTTACAAACCATGCAATTTGATCTCAAAACTCCCCTGAAAGCAGATTTATCAATCATCCAATTTATTAACCATTTAGAACGACAAAAACCCCTAACCTGGGAAAGTTGGTTATTAGTGCGATCGCGGGAACGAGAGGAAGAAGTGCGTGAAGAGAGAGAAAAACGCGAAAAATGGCGCGATGAATTAGTTAATGACTAAAAACCCGATATTTTGACAATAAAAATGAAGTGGACTTGCCACTTCATCAATTCCCAGGTAGAACCTAGTAGTCTGTCAACCCGAAAATGACGGGTGAAGGCAAGCAGGGGGAGAAGAGAGGTGGGGGAGGTGGGGGAGGTGGGGGTGTGGGGGAGGTGGGGGAGGTGGGGGTGTGGGGGAGGGAAGAAGAGAAGTTTTTTCCATTACCCGTCAAAATAAATTTGACGAACTACTAACTATTACCTATTACCTTTTTTGTAAAAGTCTTAAAAATTACGGTTCTACCCAACGTCCATCAGTTTTAATGAGATTAATTAATTCCTCTACACCTTGTGATTCTGGGACTTTTTTAATTTCTTCCCGACCACGATATAAAGAAATATAACCGGGAGTTTTGCCAACATAACCATAGTCAGCATCAGCCATTTCTCCGGGTCCATTCACAATACAACCCATTACAGCAATATCTAAACCTGTTAAATGTTTCGTAGCCTCTCTAACTACGTGCAGCACTTCCTCCAAATTAAATAAAGTCCGTCCACATGAAGGACAAGCGACATACTCAACCATTGTTTTCCGCAAACCTAAAGCTTGCAGAATGCTGTAACAAACAGGAATTTCCTTTTCTGGTGCTTCTGTTAAAGACACGCGGATTGTATCACCAATGCCATCAGCTAATAATGTGGCAATACCGGCTGTAGATTTAATTCTGCCATATTCACCATCACCTGCCTCCGTCACCCCCAGGTGCAAAGGATAATCCATACCCAAGTCATCCATGCGTTTAGCCATAAGACGATATGCAGCCACCATGACAGGCACTCGTGAAGCTTTCATGGAAATCACCACATTATGAAAATCCAAAGATTCACAAATGCGAATAAATTCTATGGCAGATTCCACCATACCTTCGGGAGTATCACCATAGGTAAATAGCATTCTTTCCGCCAAAGAACCATGATTTACACCGATTCGCATAGCTTTACCTTGATCGCGCAAGGAAACTACCAGCGGAGCTAAGGTTTCGCGGATTTTTTCGCCAATTTCGTCAAATTCAGCTTTTGTGTATTCAGTGCGACTGGTATTAGGTTTTTCAAATACATATAAACCTGGATTAATTCGCACTTTTTCAATATGTTTGGCGACTTCCAAGGCGATTTTCATGCCATTGTGATGGACATCGGCAACAATTGGCACATCCCGGTAAGTTTTGATTAATTGTTGTTTAATTTCCGCCAGTGCCTTAGCGTGTCCGAGACTAGGAACAGTGACACGAACAATTTCGCAGCCTATTTCATGAAGACGACGAATACCCGCGACAGAACCATCAATATCCAGAGTATCTTCATTAATCATAGACTGTACCACCACCGGGTATCCACCCCCAATGGTGACATCCCCCACTTTTACAGGGCGGGTTTTGCGGCGTTTGATGGTGGTATCAAAGGCTGGTTGACTAGATTCAGTGTTGGTAATTTCCAAAGTCGGCAGAGTTTGCATAATCTCAACAGGTAGATTTTCTGTAGCTAAAATATCAGATTGCCAGGGGTTATACTTCTCAGATTGCCACAATTGAGGTTATTTTAGGTGATAAAGTGGAAAAGTAGGTGGCAAGAGGCAAGGATTTCACCAATAACTGAATTTTTAATTTTGGATGATGCGTAAAACGATATGATATAAGACATCACTTCAGTCATCAAAAAATGAACGCTCTATGAAAACAGAAACCGTTCGCACGACGCTAACCATTCCTAGAGAACTCCTAGAAGCTACAGACAAGGCGGTTTTGGAAGGAAAGGCTAAGAGTCGGAATGATTTTGTCGCTCAAGCTTTACGAAGAGAATTAGCCTTACAGAAGCGGTCTGAAATTGATGCCGCATTAGCGGAAATGGCTAATGATCCAGATTATCAGGCAGAGGTATTAAAACTAGAGGTAGAATTTGCTACGGCGCAGTGGGAGGCGTTGCAGTTAGGGGAAGCTCCAAGATGAGAAGGGGTGAGGTGTATGATGCACGTCTAGAAATGACTGAAGGCTCGGAACAGGGAGGAACTCGTCCCGTGATTATTGTGAGTCGTGATGTGATTAATCTATCCAGCCCTGTAGTTTTAGCAGTACCTTGTACCACCTATCAAGATGGGAAGCGAGTTTACCCTACTCAAGTTTTGATTTTGTCACCAGATGGTGGATTAAAGAAAGACTCGATCGCTATGGCAGATCAGGTGCGGGTATTATCTAAAACTCGCTTTTTGCGTTTAAGAGGAATTCTTTCTGATGTGGTGATGGCACATCTAGAGCAAGCGTTGTTAATTGCGTTAGATTTGCCAGGATGTGAATAACTTGATTAAATAGGGTTTGATGAATAAATCGAAAACTTTAGATATATTAATGTAAGTAGGTTGGCGTTGAAAATTGTCGTTATGGCAAGGCAAAAGGCAAGAGGCAAGAGGCAAGAGTGAAGAGGGTTTAGGCGATTTTACATTTCTTTACACAGTTTGGTTTTATTGTGTTCACCTATGTAAGTTGCTAGTTAGGTAAATTGTCAGAATCAGGATATCCAGGATTAAAGGATGAACAGGATGAAACCAGAGCTTTTATTACCAATTACCAATTACCAATTACCAGCCTCAACGAGATAACTAGCAACTTGAGTTAATAATTGTTTTGACTTTTTCGATGCTTACTTATTACCTGTTGTGGGAGAGGAGGTTTGAGTAAATTGGCTGATTTGATGCCAAATATCCTGGGGAGTAATACCGAAGCCAAAGTATAATAACATAACAATAGCGGCGGAAATTATAGCTGTTTTAATGGTGGTTTTAATTAATTTCCAGAGAATGATAAAAACTATCCAAGCTACTATTAAGGTAATAATCATAAGCTAATACGCAGCTAAATTTGATTTAGTGAAGTGAGAAAATTACAGCAAATTGTCATCAAACCCGGAACAAGAACCCCACCCCCAACGCCCTCCCCGCAAGCGATGAGGGGGCTAAGATGTACCTCATAAGATTGGAAATCGCTGTAAGCCATCAAACTCTTGTCTGTTCCCCGTTCCCTTGTCTCAAGCAACAATTTAAATGTGTGACAGCTTAGAGTTTAGGGAATAGGCATTGATACTGAGTTTTTTCCCAAAAAAACACCAAAATCAGGATAATAAACTATTCTAGGGAAAAATTGCAACCTTCCTGGGCTAGATGCCTATCCCACACCCCACAAGATTGGATCTAGAGACTTCCAAATAAAAAAATGTCCCAAAACTGATGCAGAAATTCTCTCTCTGTGTACTCTGTGCCTCTGTGGTTCGTTTCTTAGGATAATTTATTTCTTGGAAGTCTCCTAGGACTTACGCACGCTCACTAACTTACCATCATATGAATGAACGAAATTGCGTCGTTTTCGGCTTTGGGAATAACCTATTGAGTAGGGTGCGTCAGATAGAGGAAATCTGTTTTTTACCAAATTATTGGGTCTGACGCACCCTACAAGAGATAAAATCCACATTACATATTTAGAAAACTTTGTCAATGCGTAAGCACTAGGATCATCTTTTTTGTGGATTTCTCTTTGTCAGATTTGGAAAATTGAGGATATCCAGATAGTTGAAACTATTCCCTGTTCCCTGTTCCCTGTTCCCTGTTCCCTGTTCCCTGCCCTCACAGACCACTTTTTCAGCAAACCCTAGTTAGAAGTATGAACTACGAAATAGCCCGGAAACTACTCATAGACCAAACAAACAGTTTAGATAATCCAGATACTCTGTTAAGTCGTTTACAACAAGGTAAACCTCCTGTTCCTGGTCAAGTTACTTCCACCTTGTTAGCTTTAAAGGTGGTATTTGAAGCTTTAAAAACAGCACCCAACTTAGACAGAGAATTGGCTTTTGCTTTATATCAGTTGGCTGTAAAGGCGCAAAGATTCTTTGCTGCGGGACGAAAGGCAGGTGTGGAGTGGCCTCCTCTGCTTAACGAGGATTTAGTCCGTATTTCTTTGGGGGCTGAAAGTATTTTTTCTGGTACATGGCAGACTTTATGATTGCGAAATATAACAACCACCAAGATGGTTATGAACTCCCATTGATAATAAAACTCCTGCTTTATTCTCCTTTATTCTTCTTTTTCCTCCTGACTCCTCCTAAATTAGCGGGTTCTTAATTCTGTTTCTAATTTATCTAAATCGGCTTTGAGTAACACTGTGATTTTACCGATGATGGCTTTACCTTCCTTGGGTTGGGCAATTTCTATCCAATACCCATAGCGATCGCCTATCCGTAATTCTCCCTGTAAAGCTTCTCGCGTTGGTGTTTTTGCTAGTCTAGATGTATTAATAGTAGTCTGATTAGGATATTGATAGACAATTTGAGCCTCATTGTAATCTTGATACACATCTAAACTATAAATTACTCGTAAAGACTCTTCCAAACGTTGTAATGTGATGCCATTAACAGCATCGAACATAGTCATACGTTCAGTGCGAATTGTGATGTGGTCTTTAGTAAATGTTACTCTACCAGGAGGTAATACGGAGGCTTGGAAGGTAAATCTTTGAGCCGCTGTATCACTTTTACTAATAAATAATCGTTCTCCCGGTTTTGGCTGTAGTGTGGGATGGGCTTTAATCCATGAGAGTACATCTCCTGTACTGTCTCCAGGTAGGGCTTGTCCGGGAGAATTTAGCAGCATTTCCACTGATAACCAAGGTATCAGTGAGCAAGGTAAAATCAATAATTTCAGTAAGGATTGTTTGAGCATTTTTTAGATAAATTAGGGTGCGTCGGAATTTTCACTGTCAAACCATTGCTACTTTAATGACTTTCCGCGCCTTCATATCTATAAATACCTGTTCTAGATCCTGTAAAGGTCGGTGTTCACTAATGAGCAAGTCAAAAGGAATTGTACCACTGGCGATGAGTAATAAGGCAGCCTTTACATATTCTGGTGTATTGTGAAATACGCCTTTGAGAGTAAGTTCACTATAGTGCAATTGTTCGGTATTCACAGTAATTGTGGTATCTCTTGGACAACCACCAAATAAATTGATAGTTGCACCAGGACGACCGCAAGCGATCGCAGTTTCCCAGACACTCGGTACACCAGTAGCCTCTATCACGACATCTGCACCCCAACCAGCGGTTAATTCCTTAACTGTATTGGCAATATCCGTAACTTGATGATAATTAAAAGTCTTGGCTGCACCCAGCTTTTCACCAATTTCTAACCGTTGATTATTCCCTCCCCACAATATCACCTCAGTATATTTCGCTAATACTGCCACAAACATCAAGCCAATCGCCCCATCACCCAAAACCACTACTTTGTCATCGGGTTTAGCACCACAACGGCTGATACCATGCAATACACAAGCTAAAGGTTCAGTCATCGCCGCTAATACTAGGGGCAAATGATCAGGAACTGGTAATAAATTATGCCTAACTATGGGAGCAGGAATTTTCAGATATTCTGCAAATGTCCCATTATTCCAAGTTAAATGGGGACATAAAGAATATTCTTGGCGTTGACAAAAGAAACATTTCATGCAGGGTGCAGAATTATTTGCCACCACGCGATCGCCTACCCGCCAATTCGTCACCCCAGCACCGACAGCCACAATCCGTCCTGCACCTTCATGGCCAAACAGTGTGGGTGGTGTCAACATTTTAGCATGGCCACCCCGTCGCCACACCTTCAAATCCGTACCACAAGTAGTGGCTGCTTCCACCTGAATCACCACCTCGCCGGCTGCGGGAGTCGGGTCAGGAACTCGTTCTAGGCGTAAATCCTCTTGTCCGTAGAGTAGTGCTGCTAACAAAACTTTTCACCCATAAAAAAGAAGTATGGCTTTAACCACGCTATCAAAATCACTTAAATACGGTTTTATACCATACTCAATGATATCGGCATATATTTTGTATTTAAAATTAGCAATTTCTGATTTTACCTAAATTTATGCTAATTAGCGATCTTTCCTGGACAAATTCAAGAACTCAACGCCGTTTGCGGTAAAACTTCTTGATTACGGGTTTCTCGCTTAGATAGGGGATTAGATCCATCATTGATACTTAAAACTGGTACTTCTTGTCTACAGGACAGACAAAACCAATAAACCTCATGATGGCGAACATGACGCAGAACCGAACCGCCACAGCAGGGGCAGGTGTTAACTATGATACTCATAAAATGTCCTCCTTTCAAAAAATTCAACCCTGGCAATGTTATGATTGATCTCGACATCACCATTAAAAACAATCCCAACTTCTACTTTTATGCTTGATTTAATGACGTTCATTTTCCAGCCCTTTATTCTCCCATTCGGAATCCTCCAATTTGGAGAAAATGGGGGTAAAAAACTATCAATAAATGCTAAATTAACAGATTTTTAAAAGATTTTCACAAACTCATTTTTTTATCGAAACATGAAAAATCCAGAGAACATTATTAAACTATAAACTAGTATAGACCTTGTTCATCTATCTGGGGGATCATAAATATCTAATTTTTACCGAATAAATGCTTCACCATTATTTTGCGATCATTTTAATCAATAACTCATGAAAATTGCTACTTGGAATGTGAATTCTGTGCGGACACGTTTAGAACAGGTTATCAATTGGTTAACAGAAAATCCGGTTGATGTTTTGTGTTTACAAGAAACCAAAGTTATAGACCAGGACTTTCCTAGTCTCGCATTTACAAATTTAGGCTATTATCCGTATATTTCCGGGCAAAAATCTTACAATGGCGTGGCTTTAATTAGTCGTCAACCGTTGATAGATGTAAGTGTAGGTTTTAGTCCTATTTTACCAGGTCTAGAATCAGCATGGGATGAACAAAAACGGGTGATTACGGGTGTAATTGAGGGCGTAAGAATTGTTAATCTTTACGTTCCCAATGGTTCATCTATTGGTAGCGAAAAGTATGAATATAAGTTAGGCTGGTTAAAAATACTGAAAGAATATTTACAGACGTTAATATTATCAAATCCAGCTATTTCTCTGTGTGGTGATTTTAATATTGCCCTAGAAGATATAGATATTAATGATAAAGTAAAAATAGATAATCACATCATGGCATCGGAATTAGAACGTCAAGCTTTACGAGATGTTCTGAATGTAGGTTTTGCAGATGCTTTTCGTAAATTCAACAGCGAAGGGGAAAATTATAGTTGGTGGGATTATCGCACGGCTGCTTTTAAGCGTAATTTAGGTTGGCGAATAGATCACCATTATCTCACACCAATCTTGTATGAACGCGCTCAAAGTTGTATTATTGATATTGAACCGCGAAAGTTAGTTCAACCCAGTGACCATACACCAGTAATTGTAGAATTTTAGCGGATTTTAGATCCCCGACTTCTCAAAGAAGTCGGGGATATGATTTTCCATTTATCTCCCTAACAATAAACCTCTGAAAAAATAAATCATGTTTGTTAATATTTGTTCTATCCATAATATAGAATAATCTAACCATTCCAGAATTTGTTCTAATGGGTGTTTTTCATAGCCTAATGAGGTGGCGGAAATATCAATCCAGTCTGGCTTAAAATTAAATTCTTGGCTGGTTTGACTGCCTGTTTGGGTAAATTCGTCGTTTTTCGGTTGAGGTGGTTTTTGACCCATTGTAGTCCGAATTCTCGGTAATCCCCATCTTATTTGAGATTGCGGTAGTTTATTGACATCATTATTATCAGATAATTCTTCAATATTGGTGGGGGTATTACCAAATAAATCATTCCATGTTAACCAGGTATCTTCTGAAGTATCCCCAATATTTAACTGATTGTTTGCTGATACTATCTTTTCAAAATCAGGTTTACTTTGTGGGGTTTCTCCAGAAGAATTTGAGTCAAGTTGATAAGTATTTCTGACGACAAAAAAGTAGTTTATCGCGGCTAAAATTAAATTAGAAATACTTTGTTGCTGAGGTTTTAAGTGATCATGATTAACAGTTAAATCATTAACTTGACTTTGGAAATTTTTGACGATTTCCTGACTGTGTTTTTGGACGGGGACTAAAGCCGTAGTTTCTAAATTAGCAATTAATTGATCGAGAAATCCAAAAGGTTTCAGGGGACTGAGGAGAGGTTGTTGTGCTATGATGGGATGATCATCAGTTAACTTATTCAAAAGATCATCAATTTTGGGTAATAATTGTTGTTGTTGGTGAGCAATTAGTTGTAAAGAATACCGATATTCACTAATTTCGCTATTAATTCTATCTGCTAATTTGACGTTTTGCTGCGGTGTGAAAACATCGAAAATACGATTATCTGCGCTTACTAATACTAAATTACGGGTTTGCAATTCTATGGCAATTCCCTGTACTGTTGGTATATGCTGTTGCAGGGTACTTTCTGGAGTTGGAGAATTTGGACGAGGAAAAATTTTCTTCCACAAAGATCCTAACAATGTGAGAGGATTTGTTTGTGAGGAAGTTGGTATATCAGTCTCTCCGGGAGGAAGATTTTTGATAACATCTAATATAATTTGAATTGGCGCATCACTGGTAGGAGGAGTTGCTGATTGTAATTTTTTGACTGTGCCATTTTGTTGCCATAATTGGTAAAGTGGATAAAGTAGAGAACCTACACCCAAACCAGTAGCAAGTTGCAAATTCTTGAAGGTGTTTTCCAGTGTTTGTGTCAACCGTCGAGAATGCTGGTAGACAAAGTTGAAGAGTTTGCTTTGATAGCGATTGGAGAAATCAGAAGACATGGTAATTATGTGTAATTTGTAGGGTGGAGGTTATCGTCAATTAAAGGCTTTAGGTGTTGCTGATTAAGGGTATGAATTTTAGTCTCACGCAAAGGCGCAATCACGCTTCGTGATCTCGAAGAGTAGACGCAAAGGTCAGAGTTTTAAAGGTTTAATTTGGGAATTTCATACCTTAGTTCAGCAACGCCTAATTTTGAATTGTTAAGAGATTCCCACAAACCTATGAATTTTCAGCAATATCAATTATTGACATTTATGGTAATTGGGAATTGCATGAGAGACAATCTGAAAATCAAAGCACTTTCATTCCTGACTCCTGCTGTATATTATTTTATTAGAAATATGACTCTTCCTGTATCCTCATTAAATACTAAATCTATATCAACAGCAATTGAAAATTTGCGTTCTTGTTGTCAGGTTGATATCCAGTCAAGCTGGCAAAATCAGGAAACTGACGAGGTAGTTACTGATTTTATCCCATTTAGTTTAACTGATTGGCAACCTGTGGAACTAAATGAAAAAGCTCATGTTTCTTGGACGGGGGGAAAACGGGTATTATGGTTAGGACAAAAATTTTCTGTTCCTGAACATTTACACAATTTTCCGTTAACAAGTTTGTCTTTGCGTTTGGCGTTGGTATGGTGGGCAGATTTAGCAGAAGTGTATGTTAATGGTAAGTTAGTATTGACGGGGGATTTGTTTGATTCTTCCCCGCGAGTGTTGCTGAGTCCAAGTGTAACCCCTGGAGAAGAGTTTACCATAGCTTTGCGGTTGGTGAGTCCGGGACATTGTGATGGGGCGTTGATGCGATCGCTTGCAATTTTTGAGTCCACAGATTATGATAATCCTGATGCTGGTTTTATTGCTGATGAATTAGCAGTTACGGAAATTCTTTTACAAAACTTCGCACCAGAAAAGTTACTAAGTTTAGCTGGGGAAGTTGAGAAAGTTACAAATCGCCAAGACGCAGAAAATCAAGATTGGAAAACATATCTGCTGAATTTGCGACAAACTTATTTGAGTTTAGCTGAGTTTATCAACGCTCAAAAATATAAAATTAATTTATTAGGTCATGCACATTTAGATTTAGCATGGTTATGGCCTGTGGAGGAAACTTGGAAAGCAGCACAAAATACTTTTGAGTCAGCTTTAAAACTGCAACAGGATTTTCCCGAATTGATTTTCTGTCATACCACACCGGCGTTGTATGCTTGGGTAGAGGAAAATCGTCCCGACTTGTTTCGAGAAATTCAAAATCAAGTTAAAGCAGGAAAATGGGAAGTTTTAGGTGGTTTTTGGGTAGAACCGGATTTAAATTTAATTGCTGGTGAGTCTATAGTGCGTCAGTTATTATATGGACAAAGGTATTTTCTCCAGAAGTTCGGAAAAATATCTTCTGTGGTTTGGGTTCCCGACACCTTTGGTTTTTGTGCGACCTTACCCCAATTTTTTGCAAATGCAGGAATTGAGTCCTTTGTAACTCAGAAACTCCGCTGGAATGATACAACTAAATTTGATTATGACTTATTTTGGTGGCGATCGCCTGATGGCAGTCAAACATTAAGTTTCATGTCCGCACCTATCGGCGAAACCATCGAACCTGTAAAAATGACCAAGTCCGCTTGTGACTGGAAAACTCAAACAGGTTTACACAATTCGCTTTGGCTTCCCGGAGTCGGTGATCATGGTGGTGGTCCAACCCGTGATATGCTAGAAACCGCGCAACGGTGGGAACATTCCCCAATTTTCCCCAAGTTAGAATTTACAACTTCCGAAAAATACCTCAACGACATAAAATCATCAACTCAAAACTTACCAGTTTGGGAAGACGAACTTTATTTAGAATTCCACCGAGGATGTTATACTACCCACGCAGACCAAAAACGCTGGAATCGCAAATCTGAACATTTATTATATAGTGCTGAATTATTCGCAACTTTAGCAAATATCCTTTGTGGTGCAGAATTTCCGCAAACAGAAATAGAAACCGCATGGAAAAAAGTTTTATTTAACCAGTTTCACGACATTCTCCCCGGTTCTTCCATTACCCAAGTTTACGCAGACGCTTTATGGGAATGGGAAGCAGTAGAAAAATTAGGAACGAAAATACTAGAAGACTCATTAAAAGCGATCGCTTCCACAATCAACATACCACAACCTCCCAACCCTGAGAGCATCCCCGTCATAATTTTTAACTCACTCAACTGGGAACGTTCCCAAGTTGTCACCATTGACTTATCAAAAATCATCACCACAGATTACCCAACCTGGAAAATTTCTGATATTCAAGGAACAGAAATCCTCTCCCAAAACAGCGAAAACTCAACCTTATTATTTTTCGCAACCATACCATCTATAGGTTACAGCATTTTCTGGCTTTCTCCATCTTCCCCCCAACCCAAAACATTCCCCGAAAACTGGATATTAGAAAACGAATATTTGCAAATTCAAATCAACCCCGAAACCGGAGATATAGCCAACATCTTCGACAGAACCCAACAACGAGAAATTTTAACCGGTGCAGGAAATCAACTTCAAGCCTTTAGGGACAGCGGACAATATTGGGATGCTTGGAACATAGACCCAGATTATAACACAAAACCTCTACCGCCAACTCAATTAAAATTAATTCAATGGCAAGAATATGGAGAAATTCAACAACGGTTGCGAGTAGTCCGTCAACTCGGAAAATCAGAATTTTGTCAAGATTACATCTTGGAAATCGGTTCACCAATTTTGAAAATAACTAATACTGTAAATTGGCAAGAAAATCACGTATTAGTTAAAACAGCCTTTCCTCTCAACCTCCAAGCCGAATTTGCCACTTATGAAATTCCCTGCGGTGCTATTCATCGTCCCACAAATCCCCAAACCCCCGCAGAGAAGGCAAAATGGGAAGTCCCCGCATTACATTGGGCAGATTTAACCACAGATACAAATATCGGAAAATACGGAGTCAGTCTTCTTAATGATTGTAAATATGGTTACGATGCCAAACCTAACCAACTACGCCTCACCTTGCTAAGAAGTTCCCATTGGCCAGACTCCCAAGCAGATAGAGGGATACACGAATTTACCTACAGTTTATATCCTCATTTAGACAGTTGGGAAGAAGCAGAAACTGTTAAACGTGGTTATGAGTTGAATATTCCTTTTCAAGTATTAGTAAACCCAATTAACTATCAATCTAGATTAAACCCTTGTCAAAGCCAAAGTTTTTTATCTTTATCAGCAGATAACTTGATTTTAATGGCACTTAAACCCAGTGAAAACGATCCAAAAAAGTTTATTCTTCGCTTTTATGAATGTCATGGACAAACAGCAGAATTATCTTTGCAAAGCGAGATTTTAAACTTAGAAAAACCCACTGATTTATTAGAAAATAATATCAAACTTTCCGCAATAAATCAAGTAAATAAAAATATTAACCCTTGGAAAATTGTGACATTTCAAGCCACATCCAGCAAAATTCAGGAGTAGGGGAGGTAGGGGGGGTAGGGGAGGTAGGGGAGGTAGGGGGGGTAGGGGAGGTAGGGGGGGTAGGGGAGGTAGGGGGGGTAGGGGAGGTAGGGGAGGTAGGGGAGGTAGGGGAGGTAGGGGAGGTAGGGGAGGTAGGGGAGGTAGGGGAAGGAAGAACAGAAGTTTTTTCCGATCATTACCCGTCAAAATAAATTTGACGAACTACTAGCCCTGAACTATGGCTTACGCCACGCTACACTATCAGTTATGGGCGGATTATATTTAGAATAAAATAGCCCTGATCTACTACAATAATCAAATTTTGGCTTATCCGCATTTATGTATAGTTAATTATTATTAAAAGCTAGAATTAGTGGAAAAGCGGTCAAAATGCTATTCAAAAAGCCTTCTATCCTGGAAACATAAAATTTTACAGACAGAGAAAAATATTTTTTTAGAGAAAACAAATTCAGTAAACCTGATTTTTAGAGGCTTTTTCAAAATCATAGCTTCTATCGTAGGGTCTAAATTTGATTAAAAGAGGCAGTTTTTATTTCTTGTAACATGGGGTTACAAGCAATGCTTCATTTACTATAAGTCTTATGAATGATTTTTGTTAACTCTAGATAATTGTGATTAAAAACCATGTCTCGTTCCATAGTCCCGGCCGTTCTCTTAGTAGACGGTTACAATATTATAGGCACTTGGCCTTGCTTGATAAAAACCCGTGATCATGCCGGACTTGAGGCTGCACGGGGTGAATTAGTGGAAGCAATGACTAATTATAGTGCTTTCCAAGGTTATGAAACTCAGGTAGTGTTTGATGCTCAATATCAAAACACTCCTAGTAACAGAGAAACTATTACAAATTTTCTAACAGTACATTATACGGATTTTGGTCAGACTGCAGACACATATATAGAAAAAACCTGTGCGTCTCTGCGTCACCAAATATCCCAATGTTTAATTTCCCGCATGATTGTCGCTACATCAGATCGAGCGCAGCAGTTAACAGTCCAGGGATATGGTGCTGAATGGTTATCGGCGCATCAACTATGTGGCGAAGTAGAAACTACTGTCTGTCGGATGCGCCATAGGTATCAGTCGCAAAAACAACCTAAAAGTAGATTCTTGGTGAATGGAATTGATCCTAAAGCCAGACAACGGCTGACGGAATTGCGAATGGGATTATAATTTTAGGATTCGTAAATCTCCGAATGTAGCTGCTGGAAAGGTTTTGGGGTATTAAAAGTGAGAAATTTCAGCAGCAACAAAAAAAAGTTGGAAAATTTTTCCAAAACCCCTTGCATTAATCTGGATTTAGGTTTACTATAGCTAAAGTTAAGAGCAAAGAGCATTCCTCAGTAGCTCAGTGGTAGAGCGATCGACTGTTAATCGATTGGTCGCTGGTTCGAATCCGGCCTGGGGAGTTTAAATAAAAGACGAGGCGTGAAACAAAAATTAATAAGTTTCACGCCTTGTTTTTTGTATACTCAAAACGGCTTAATTGTTTGATTCTAAAGGTAGTAGTAGTAATCTTGTCAGTTAAGGAAATGTAGGTTGGGTTGAGCGAACGTTTACGTTCCACAACCCAACCTGCCATATAATGACTTTTCAGGCTTAACCGAGCAGTATTGGTAGTAGTAGGGGTAAAGCAAGAGCTTCATTGGTGTCAACTTAAGTTAAAAATGGCTTATCTGTTTGCTTCCACACCCGCCCGGAAATGAATTTCCGGGCTAATAGCGAAAGTAAACTAAAGTTTACTCAAAAATTTCCGGGTTATTTAGTCATCAAAAGACAACTTCTGCTATTAGACTGGGAATATGGCTAACGCCACGCTACGCTATCATTCCCAGGCGGGCTACAGGTTTAACGTTAAGTTGACACCATTAAGCACTGCTAAACCCACATCTAGGTTCTTTGTCATTTCACAAAAGTTTATATCCTACTTGTGTTTAGTATAATTAGATAGCGTTGGTTTATTTACTCCGAGCTGTACTATTATGCTTTAATTGGATAAGTAGGTGAACACAATAAAACCAAACTGTGTAAAGAAATGTAAAATCGCCTAAACCCTCTTCACTCTTGCCTCTTGCCTCTTGCCTTTTGCCTTGCCATAACGACAATTTTCAACGCCAACCTACTTAGTTGCTAATTACGTCTTGTTCTCTGTTTACTTTATTAAAATCTGTTTAATGGTTAATTATTAAAATAGATGTATTGATCTTTTTTAGGAAATACCATGCCACAGCGGATAATTATAGAAGTCAATAATTGGTTTAAACGAGATAGAATTGTTCGTAACTTAGAGCTTTTTCAGGATATTATTGTAATCTCCCTTTGCGTGAGTTTATTTTGTGTTATGCTCATTCGATTAGGAGATATGTTTTTATCGTTTTTACGTCCATTAGATTTACGGCAAGTCACATCTGATATTCTGTTTATTTTGATATTAGTAGAACTGTTTCGGTTATTAGTTGATTACCTCCAAGAACGCAGTATATCCGTAGGTGCAGCCGTAGAAATTACGATTGTTTCGGCTTTGCGAGAGGTAATTTTACGTGGTGTATTAGAAATTTCCCGCGACCAACTTTTTGGACTTTCTGTATTTCTATTAGTTTTATCAGGAATTTTCCTAGCTTTACCTTGGATGCCTAGCTTATTAAAACAGGTGAAAATTAATAACCATGAGACAGTAGAACCAGAATCATACAGCAGAATTCAAGAGTCAGGAGTCAGGAGTCAGGAGTAAAACGTAATTTTGCCAAAAAATAGGGAAGAGGATTATTTAACCGATTCCCCAATTAAATATTAGTTTTATGGGAGTCCTATAATATGTCTCAATTAACATCAAAACAATGGATTTTAATTAAACACAAAATTACACCATATTTGTTCTTATTACCTGCCTTGATTATCTTAATATTAACTGTTTTTTGGCCAGCAGTTCAAGCCTTTTATCTCAGTTTTACCAACTATGAAAATATAGGAGATCCTCCTCAATGGATTGGCTGGAAAAATTTCCTGCGTTTATCGAAAGATCCAGTTTTTTGGCAAACATTAGAAAATACATTTATTTATCTGATTGGTGTTGTTCCTATTTTAGTATTTTTACCCTTAGCTTTAGCAATTTTAGTGAATCAAAAATTGCGGGGAATGAATTGGTTTAGAACAGCATATTATACCCCAGTTGTAATTTCTATGGTAGTAGCTGGGATAGCCTGGAAATGGTTATATGCAGAAAACGGGTTGCTGAATCAAATTCTCAAAACTTTAGGGATTTTTCCCGACGGAATTCCCTGGTTAACAAGTCCTGATAAGATATTGGGAATTGTTCCCATTTCCTTAGCTAGTATTATGGCTGTAACGATTTGGAAAGGCTTAGGCTATTATATGGTAATTTATTTAGCTGGATTACAAGCCATTCCCGCTGATATTTATGAAGCTGCGGCTATTGATGGTTCAGATAGTGTTCGTAAACATTGGGATATTACGTTACCATTAATGCAACCATATTTAGCTTTAGTGGCTGTAATTTCGGCGATTTCGGCAACTAAAGTTTTTGAAGAAGTTTATATTATGACTCAAGGCGGACCACTCAATAGTTCTAAGACTATTGTTTATTATTTGTATGAACAAGCATTTGGTAATTTAGAGATTAGCTATGCTTGTACTATTGGTTTGGTGCTATTTTTAATTATTTTAGGTTTATCAATTTTAAGATTAGTTATCAATCAAGATGGGAATGATTTTAGTGTTTAATATTTAGGGTTTGCTGAAAAAGTTATCTGTGAGGGCTAGAGGTATGGCTAAGAGGATGTTTGAAAAGTGTTTAATGTATAAATAGCCAATTCCAGTTACTACCTAAATGCCAAAGGTGTGCGATCGCTGTGGGAAATTGTCCGAATCAGGATTTCCAGGATTTCCAGGATTTCAGGATTTACAGGATGAGGGATCTGTTTGCAGATGAGGTTGCTAATTTGACGGTGATTAATTGTCTGAATCAGGATTTCTAGGATTTCAGGATTTACAGGATGAGGGATCTATTTGCAGATGAGGTTGCTAATTTGACGGTGATTAATTGTCTGAATCAGGATTTCCAGGATTTACAGGATGAGGGATCTGTTTGCAGATGAGGTTGCTAATTTGACGGTGATTAATTGTCTGAATCAGGATTTCCAGGATTTCAGGATTTACAGGATGAGGGATCTGTTTGCAGATGAGGTTGCTAATTTGACGGTGATTAATTGTCTGAATCAGGATTTCCAGGATTTCAGGATTTACAGGATGAGGGATCTGTTTGCAGATGAGGTTGCTAATTTGATGGTGATTAATTGTCTGAATCAGGATTTCCAGGATTTCAGGATTTACAGGATGAGGGATCTGTTTGTAGATGAGGTTGCTAATTTGATGGTGATTAATTGTCTGAATCAGGATTTCCAGGATTTCAGGATTTACAGGATGAGGGATCTGTTTGTAGATGAGGTTGCTAATTTGACGGTGATTAATTGTCTATAGCTGCTCTTAATTTTTTAAGAACTCTACCGATTTCTACGAAGTCTTTATTTTGTGAGAGTCCTAGGAGAACCTTCGGACTACTTTGATTGACAATAGTATTATACACATTAATAGCAACGCTGAGTTTATTGATGTCCACAGATGCTGCTGCATTCACCTGAGCTATGGTGAAACTAGCTTTAAGGGCTTTGGTATTAGTTAATAAGTCACTTTCCGTTAACTGGGCTGTGTGATAAGTTGGTTTGATATAACTGTTAAGAGGACTTAAAAGACTAGCCAGGGATTCTAAAAGTCCCTTCGTTAATTCTGGAGAAACCCCTGTGCTATTCATAGACTCAGTCAGTTCAGTAATTGCAGGTTGTACATCTGAGCCAGCACCCATCAAGTCACCAATCTTTGTGTTACCACCAGGGCTTGCAAGTTCGGTGAGTAAATCAGTAAATGCTTGATTTATGGACTGTTGAGCCGCAGGTGTAATTGTCATGGTTACAACTCCATCTGGTCCTGTTGTGACAGTGACGTTAGGTGATGTACTGACTGGATTGAAATTGATGTTAACTTGTTGGATTTGCTGATTAGGATTAACTCTTTCACTAACACCCTTAGGACTTAGATTGGGAGCAGGTTCAGGCGATGGATTGGGAGCAGGTTCAGGCGATGGATTGGGAGCAGGTTCAGGCGATAGATTGGAAGCAGGTTCAGGTGATGGAGGCGTAAATTGGGGTGATGGATTAGGTGATGGATTAGGCGTAAATTGGGGTAATGGATTAACCCCTCCACTAATACCTCCAGCATTACCCTTACTCGGACCAGAAACTTGAGCTTGGTTTGCCATCTGGAAAGTAAACAATATTAACGGACTGAGGCTCAGAGCAAAAATGAGACTTCTGGTTTTTAACATGATGATTTCCTACCAAACATTAAAGTTGAAGTGCTTATTTGGGGTCTGCCAAATAAAATTAGAACCGCTCACAAATGAGGACTTCAGGGTTTTTGATACTTAGAAAATGTCAGGTTCTGGTATAGAATCCATTTGGTATCTATTTTGTAAGACTTACCTAACAAGAGTTATGGTAATCTTGACGGATTCTCTCTCGTCCATACTGGGCAATAACTCTGGCAAAGATGCCAAATGGAATCTACACAAAGATCCCAAATAGGTACATTTTTCCCTATTTAGATATGGGGAACTGAGGATCTATGACTACCCAGCGCAGTCTGTCAGCATCAGTCCATTAGATAGCTGAAACCGTTGCCCGTGGCTTCATATCCTCACCAACAATTTTTTCGGTAAGCCCTATTTGGGTAAGAAATTGAAGCCATAACCTACGCCCAGAACAAATACCGTACCACCCTGACTATTATTTGTGATATCTGCCCCCTGGGCTGTAATTGTCAGTGGTACAGTGGGGAAAGGAACGTAGGATGCTCCAATGTTTAAACCAACTCCACTCCAACCTAGACCTAGACCAACTTGGGGATGAACTTGTACACCCACTCCTGTAAATATTCCAGTACTGGAATTACCTTGCCTAAAGTCACCGCCTCCAGCCCCCAGGGAGAAGGAGATGGGCATTTGATTAACGGGATCTTTAGGCTTTAATAAGGAATAAGCTGTTGCCACCCCATAGGCACTAGAAGGTCTAATGGGTTCATCTCCGTATTGGGCAAAGGTGTTCCAACCAGCAGCTACACCAACTTGATTGGTTGCTTGGTTGTAGACAATGCGGTGGACTTTGATATCAAAAGTTCCATTGGCGTTAAAGTTGTTGATACTACCAATAGTCCAGCCAAGCTCCAATCCAGCTAGTTTCCTGGCATCTCCTAAACCAAAACCTGTGGTGATACTACCATCTAGACCTGTATCTCTCTTGCCGCCGAAAGCCCCTGATCCTGCTACAAACCCATCGCCGATGTTGGCTCCGAAGGCACTTGGACCAGCAAAATTAAGTCCAGGCCTATAGGATGGCTTTTTGGGAGTTAGCCTATAAATGGGATCTATCAATAAATCTCGACGAATTTTATCTGTATTAATTGATGCATCGTCTATCTCCGAAGAGTTTGTCTGGGAGGTTATTTGTGGTTGTTTTTGGTGGACAATGGATTCAATCTGTTTTCCAGAAATAACCTTCTGCTTTAATTCAGCGACTGCGATTACCTGGTTGCTGTCGGGTAAATAGGTCGCTTTTGCAGTTTCATCTGTATTTAATGTACTTTTGTCTAATGCTTGATTGTCAGTTATGATCTCGTCTGCTGCGGATGCAGAATTAACTGACATGACTCCGTTCAGTAATAAAATTGACAGGTTTAGCCATAAACTCCAGTAGATACCACGAACATAAATACTTGGCGGCATGGTAAAATCACCCTTGATATTCAAGATATATTCCTCCAAAATGTTTGCAGCAAAGCTAAAAACCCAAGGTTCCCTGTTTTTGTAAACAGGAATACAGGGAGCATAAACTGAAAGCATGGCCTTAACTTACTTATATACTTATAAAGGTTGGTTAAGGCCGTATTGTTTTGTATATATTGATTGATGGACACCGTTTAGTTGAGCTTAAACCCGAACCAAGTACAGAATGTTTACAACCCCGATTTTTACATTTATACCACGAATGCAAATTAAAAGCACCTAAGCTCAACCATGAGAATAGTTAGGAATTATCAGTGATTTCTTGGGTGTTAACTGCTGGGAGGAGGGCGGTAAGGTGTGAGGTAACTTGACTGTAACGACGGGTAATGAGTAATGAAGAACGACATTGGATGGCGAGTTGATCTGTGTATCTTCCCAGGGTTTGGCGTTCAATTCCCCACAGACGGCTAGTACCAACAATGGTCAAATCAACATTTTCCGAGGCAGCAATTACGGCTTGGATTGGTTCTGGGGATGTGACAGTTTTGATTTCAATCCCATATTCGGCATGAGTAAATATACCCAAAATATTTTTCCCAGCAGGTTATTTTGTGAAAAAAAGAATTTCATAAAACAGCTAAAACCCAATCATAATAACTATTTCATGCTTTTTGCTATCTAGGTCGGTATTCAATGAATTTAATCTCAAACCAACTAATTTATTGACAGTATTCTCAATAAGCTCGATTTGAGCTTGCGATCGCTCTAATATAGAATTGCGTGTCATTGTCTGAAAGCCTTGTTATCATTGAGTTATGGATAATTCCGAAAATTCAAAAAACACCTGCTGAATGTGGGTTGAATCCTCGACTGATTGATTCTGACTCCTGGCTACTGACTCGGTGACTCCTTCTTCAACTCACCGAGTAGGATTATGTTCAGAAAAAGATGTAGAAATGATTCTTAATTTATTAAAAGAAGAAAGCAGAATGATTATTAGTCTTATTAAAAAACTAGAAAATTAAAATTTTTCCCCTGTTCCCAGTTAAGAGTTCCCTGTTCCCTTCTCTCAATTTCTCGGTTTAGCATAACAAGTACCGAAGAGCCAAATATACTAACACATCCACAGAGTTTGAACTTCCCCATCCGGGAATGGAGAAGTTGAGAAACCAACAACCTCAAGTTTAAGAAAGAGCAAAAACCGCATCATTGAAATCATTGTTGGAATATTGGGTAGCGGTAGCGGGTAAATCCTCAAATCCATAGACCCCATTACCATAGGAACGGAGGTGGGGAGATTTATCGGGATTAGCTGACCCAAAGCTAAAATAGGCTACAGGTTCCTGTAGGAATCTAGGTGCATTATTGAACTCATTACCTGCTTCCGTAGCAACAAGGTCTCGGACATATTTAGGTGCATTGGCAAACCGGTTTACGTCTCCGTTTTCAGCAGCGACGAAATCTTCTACTCCCTGTTGTAAATTGGGGAAGTAAGTTCCACAGTTAGCAATAACAAAAGGAGCATAAAACTTATTACCTTGAAGTGACACACCAGACCCTAATTGTGTAGCGGTGCTGGGAGTATCGCTACTACCTGCTTGCACTATAAAGTCCTTGACTCTAGCAGCGGTGAGAGCGTAAAGCGCATAATCGCTATCTCCCGGTTTTAATACCCCTTTCTCAGTATTAATTCCTCCTTCAGCATCCACAACCTCATATATTCCAAATAAGTGGTTGAAATTGGACTTTGTTCCATTTTGGACACTGGTCACTTCATTAGACGCGGAT
Organism: Anabaena sp. WA102; assembly: GCF_001277295.1. Lineage (NCBI taxonomy): Bacteria > Bacillati > Cyanobacteriota > Cyanophyceae > Nostocales > Nostocaceae > Anabaena > Anabaena sp. WA102. The sequence goes on from NZ_CP011456.1 coordinate 3,429,799, forward strand.
AGTCTATTTGTGTCTAAAGACAGATTTCCTCCGCCATTGGTACTGAAAATCAAACCCGTGGATATATTCACGTTGGGTGCATAATCAGTAATGGGGGTGAGGGTGCGATCGTCATTGGTAATTGTCGCTTTGAATGCACTGGTGGTGTCAATGATGTAACCAGCACCAGGAGCCAAAGTTAACTCCACTGTTTCATCCCCTTCTACTGTGGTGTCAGCTATGGGGTCAATCATAACTGTAGCGGTACTAAGACCAGTAGCAAAGGTAACTGTTCCACCTGTTGCTGTAAAACTTGCTGCACCAGTTTGGTTGTAGTCCGTATTAAAAATAGCTGTACCAGCAACGCTATAATTCACGGTTAAGGCATTAATCAAATTGCCACTGCGAGTGAAAGTATAAATCAGATTATTTGTGCCATCTTCAGTTACACTTTGAGGCTCGATCTTTAGGGTAATAGGTGAAGGGGTGGTATTACCAAAGTTGATATTATTAACAGTTTGACCTGAAGCAACGACAGCTGTGTGATAGTTAGGACTGTTAGGGAATGTTTGACTGAAACTGCTGGTAACAACCTCTCGCACAATGTAAGTTCCTGGCTGGAGATTAGTAAAGCTGTACTGCCCTGCTTCGTCATTGGTGGTACTGGGGTCATCAAGAGCCGTGACTTGATTCGGTTCTCCTATGTCCAAAACCTCATTATTATTTAAGTCCAGGTAAATACTTACTCCGCTTAGTCCAGGCTCTTTGAAGCTTCGTGTTCCACTACCTAACCCATTAAAAACCCCCAATAATTGATCAGTACTGGTAAAAATACTAGCATTGGAATTAATTAATTTGAGATTGTCGATCCTTGCACCGGTTCCCACACCAAAAGCTGATAGCTTGACTCCCGCATTTTGTAAGGCAGAAACTTCATCTGTATAAATAAACTGCGGATCATTTTCACCATCGGAAATGAAAATTACATTTCCATTACCAGTAGTTGTTCCTATACTTGTCAGAGTGCTGGCAGCTTTCTGTAACGCTATTTCAAAGTTAGTTCCGCCTAAATACCTAAGAGAACGTAAGGTTTCTTCGACATCTTTAGTACCATTTTTGTTGCTATCTGTTTCTGGATTCGTAGTCAATTGAACCCCGCTGATGTTTGGCTCCATATCCAGTTGATAGGCGTTACTTTCAAAGCTGACAATACTGACCTTAGCTGTAGAACCTAATCCTTTACTGACTAAGCTATTATTTAAGGCAATAAATCCGGCGATTTCAGCATCTAGTATGGTATTTGGTGTGCCATCATTATTAACATCTCCCACAGGTATCCCTTGAAATGGACTACGTGTACTACCAGAAACATCAATTACAAAAACTATATTGGGAGAATCACCTTGAATTAAATCCTCTCGGACTCCATTACCGTTGATGTCGTTCCATTTGAACCCTTGAATTGATCCCGGATTATTATTATCATCATTGGTAATAGTTCCTACAGCAGTTGCAGTGGTAATGGTAGCATTGGTGGGGTTGGAAAGGGTAACTGTAAACCCTTCATCCGGCTCAACAGTGGTGTCTCCTAACACATCTACTATGATAGTTTTAGTGGTTTCACCTGCTGCAAAACCCACCGTACCAGTTGGTAGGGTTCCACCAAAATCCGTAACATCTGCTTGGTTAGTACCAGACCCTATTACTGCCCAATTAGCACTGCTGCTACCACTGGTATCTTCACTGCGGGTAACAGTGAAGGTAAAGGCTTTTGTACCTGAATTTCCCTCTGTTTGAGTTACATTACTAGGAGAAATACTTAGATTGGCAACAGTTTCATTAACGTCAGTTACACCAATAGTTAATTGTTTCTCAAAGGATAACCCACCCTGGTCTGTGGTTTTGACTCTAATGCTGTAACTGTTTTTGGTTTCATAGTCAAATCCAGAGTTGGTTTTGAGTTCATTATTGGTAATGGTGAAGACATTATTATCTGTGTCTCCCGTACCGCTTACCAATGTATAGGTGAAAGTGTCTCCCTCATCTGGGTCTATGGTGGTGAAATTACCAACCACTGTATTAATAGCTTGATTTTCGGCAATTGTGCTATTGGAGAGAGTCAAATTGCTAGGAACTTCGTTAACGTTGGTGACGGTAATAGCTACCGCTTGTGTGGCGGTTAATGAACCATCACTAGCGATAACGTTAATATCATAAACGTTATTTGCACCGCTATCACTAGGTAATTCAAAGTTAGGAGCATTTTTGAAAGTAATATCACCGTTGCTGATATTAAAGAGACTAGCATCAGTACCAGACAAACTATATAAAGGTGTACCCGCATCTACGTCTGTAGCTATAACGGTATAAACTGTTCCTGTGCCGTTTTCCGCAAAATTTGCGGTGGTAGGACTGGTAATAACTGGAACTTCGTTAACGTCAGTTACACCAATAGTTAATTGTTTCTCAAAGGATAACCCACCCTGGTCTGTGGTTTTGACTCTAATGCTGTAACTGTTTTTGGTTTCATAGTCAAATCCAGAGTTGGTTTTGAGTTCATTATTGGTAATGGTGAAGACATTATTATCCGTGTCTCCCGTACCGCTTACCAAGGTATAGGTGAAAGTGTTTCCTGCATCTGGGTCTATGGCGGTGAAATTACCAACCACTGTATTAATGGGTTGATTTTCGGCAATTGTGCTGTTATTTAAGGTGATGTTGGTGGGCGCTTGGTTGGTCGGCGGAGTATTATCAAAAACATAGCTAAAATAAGTTCCTGTTAGACTCAAACCTGTTTGATTTCGGACTATACCAATAAGTTCATCAGGTTCTGTATTTGGCTTGTTGATTAATATTTGAGTGTCTGCACCGACAACAGCCAGCAGGTAATTACTGCTTGTTCCTTGCAGTTGAATAATATCTCCGTTGGCAATGTTGAAGTCGGTAATGTTGGCATAGTCGCTACTACCATTAGTTAGATTATTGCCATCATCATAATAAACCTTGGTAGCATTTCCTAAGATAAAGCGATCGCTTCCTGTTCCACCTGTGAGGCTATCTATTTCTCCTAATCCGGGAGTCAGACTTGCTCCATTAACACCATCAATATTGTCATCACCAGCACCCGCATCAATATTGTCATCACCAGCACCACTATTTATCGTGTCATTGCCACTGGCAGTATTGATATTGTCATTTTGACTTGTCCCAGTAACCTGAAACCGATTAATCCCAGAGAAATCAACTCTGTCTAAAGTAGCGTTACCTGCGGCATTGAGTCGATAAGCTACACCCTGAAATCCTTCTGTAGCTACTCCGGTAGATAAGGTCATCCCACGTCCAGTATCACCAATGGAGTAATCAACAATTAGTAAATCATCTCCTGCTCCTCCATCGGCAAAGTCACTATCACCTAATCCAGTATTAATCGTGTCATTGCCAGCTAAACCATAAATAAAATCATTACTCGTAGTACCTATAATCGTGTCATTACCCGCCGTACCCGTAAAATTCTGCTGTTCTACCTGAATAACTTCTCCATTTACCGTAATCGTCGCGTGATCATCCTCGGCCTTCAAAGCCTTCAAGGTCTGAGTATTCAGACTGTAACCCTGTACCAATTCAGCAAAAATCGCCCCTTCATCTCCAGCGCTATCCGTCTGGTTAATTTTAGCATCTACAAAATGCCCAATTTCCTCTAACAACACCCCACTAATAGCTGCTAAAGAGGCACTAGCAACAAAGGTATTTGATAAATAAATCCTATTCTCACTACTAGCATAAGCGCCATTAGCACTGCCAAGAATACTACTATCGAGAACTTCTATTTGGGGAAGTTGACTAAAATCCCCAGTTTCCCACTGTAACCGGAGAATTTCCGCAAGGCTGCGGTTGTATTGTGTACCAAAAGCAGTATCAAAAACCTGCCAGAAGTTATTTAAACGAGAAAAATATTTAAGTTGATTAGAAGCTAAGGTTAGCGCGGAATTAATTAAAAAGTTCATAAAATAAATGATGTTTTTCGAGGTTTGAACTAAAACAACAGGTTAAATTAAGTAGTAAGACAGAATTAATTACACAATGTCATTGCGTAAGCGTTGCGTGGCGTTAGCCATATGGAACGAAGTGAAATGAAGCAATTCCAAGGGTTGTGATTGCTTCCCTTCGCTCGCAATGACTGTAAATATTTTTGTTCAATTACTTACCACAGTTAACTAACGGTTTGCTATTAAGTAGGAAAAGTATATTACTGTAAAATATTGATATTCTTGTCAAGTCACCAGGGTTACACACCCTTGGCGGTTATACTACCACACTTGAGTAAAGCCTTGCTACAAAGTATCAAAAATATATTGAAATAAACCATTGATTTTATCAATACATACTATAAGAAATAATCTATCATTGCTACTAAACGCGGCATTGGTGAATCAAAATAAGCGACTCGTGCGGTCAAAATTGCATAGAGTTTCTTTTTTTTTGCAAAGGTGCGTTAAAAAGATATGGATAATTTATTTGTTCCGTAACTTATCCATGAATGCAAATTAAAAGCACCTAAGCTCAACCATGAGAATAGTTAGGAATTATCAGTGATTTCTTGGGTATTAACTGCTGGTAGGAGGGCGGTAAGGTGTGAGGTAACTTGACTGTAACGACGGGTAATGAGTAATGAAGAACGACATTGAATGGCGAGTTGATCTGTGTATCTTCCCAGGGTTTGGCGTTCAATTCCCCACAGACGGCTAGTACCAACAATGGTCAAATCAACATTTTCGGAGGCTGCAATTACGGATTGGATTGGTTCTGGGGATGTAACGCTTTTGATTTCAATGCGATCGCGCACACTTTGTGGTAATCGCTCAATCATGGCGTTGAGTTCATAACTTAATTCTTCTTGGATGTGAGTGCCTTTAAAGACTTGTAAAACTTGTAAAATACAAGTATCCCGATTAATCAGCATTCTCAAAGCGATAATTAATGCTAAATCGTCATGGATGTTGGCGGAGTAGGGAACTAATAAACTTTCAATGGCGTTGCCTCCCTTATCTACAAATACGGCGACATCTACCGGTGTGGTACTGAGAATTTGTCCGACTCTTCCCCCTAACCGATTGTTGCTAAAAGCTGGACGATGCCAACCGACGAGAACTAAATCTGGTTGTTCAATTTTGGCTATCTGTGCTGTTTCTCTGGCAACATTGCTAGATATGCGAACTATAGGATGGATATAGGAGCGTGTTTCTGGTGGTTCTAGGGTAGCGATTAATTCTTCTAGTTTTTGGCGACGTTCGGCAATAAGTCTGTCGGCTTCCGTTGGGGTACTTTCAAAACCATAGTCTTCTTCGAGTTCAATGAAGCTGAGGGGATAAACTACAGCAGGTTGTCGGTTGTTGACGGCGATCGCAGTTGCCAACTGTAACAAACCTTTTTGGGTAGCGGGATTAGCCACTGGGACTAACATCCGATATTGGGTAATATAAGGTTCGCTGGGGACTGGTACGGCTTCTGCTGGGATTTCAGCTTCTGGTTCAACAACATCTAATCGGATCAGGCGTTTCGGATAAGTAAATTCCAGTAATGGTGAAGTCATGAATGTTGTCACCAAAGCCATAATTACTAACATGGTGAAAAGTAAGGGGGTAATCACGCCTAACTCTAAACCAATATTCAAGACAATTAATTCGGTTAAACCGCGAGTATTCATCAACCAACCCAGGGCTGATGCTTCCCGTTTGTCAATACCACTAATTCGAGCGGCTATATAAGCACCAGTAAATTTACCACCAATTGCTACTAATAAAATCAAGGCTGACAATAGCCATAAATGAGGACTGTTAAGCAAACCAATTTGTGTTTTTAAACCACTGTAGGCGAAGAATATTGGTAACAAAAATATAAGGACGAAATCTTCAGTTTTGATCGCTAATTCTCTGACTAACTCTTCATCTTTGGGCATGACTGCGCCTAATAAAAATGCCCCAAAAATTAGGTGAATACCGATAAATTCAGTAATTAAGGCGGAGGAGACAACTCCCATATAAATTACAGCCAGAACGAATTGACTCAACCGCCCAGCCCGACGATGATGTTTACTCAGACGTTTGAGAAACCATCGCCCAATTGTGAACATGAAGCCAATATAAGCAATACTTTCAATAATGGTGAGAATAGCTTGTTGATCAATGCTACCGTGACGAGCGACAGCGATCGCTACTGCTAAAATACACCAGGCTGTCACATCATCTACTGCCGCACAAGTTAAGGCTAATGTCCCCAAACGAGTTCCCTGTAAGTTATTTTCGGTGATAATTCTCGCCAACACCGGAAAGGCAGTAATTGACATCGCCGCCCCTAAAAATAAGGCAAAGGGGGCAAAATTGACATGATTACTAGAAACTAAGGGATAAAGGACGAAAGACAATACAAAAGCCGAAGCAAAGGGAACAATAATACTGAGATTGGAAATGAGAATGGCAGTTTTTAAGTTACCACTCAGATACTTGGGATTTAATTCCAACCCAATCAGAAACATGAAAAATATTAGCCCTATTTGCGATAAAACATTCAAATAAGGCATGGTTTCTGGTGGAAACAGGCTATGAGCTAAACCAGGAGCAATTAAACCAAATAATGATGGACCAAGCATGATACCAGCGAAAATCTCGCCGATTACCAATGGTTGTTTAATTGCTTTGAATCCCAGTCCCACAAGTCGAGAGAGTCCAATCACAATTAATACTTCAACCAAAACGAGAATAACTGTGTGCATATTTTCCTCATTGACAATAATTGAGTTCACTATGATAATTTTTGACAAGATAGCAGGAGTCAGGAGTCAGAAGTATCTTACTTTATGGCTTTTATTGTATATTCTGGATCTCATCCAAGTGCATACTGCTATAGTTCAAATTGTCAACATAACTAGATATAAGTAGGTGAACACAATAAAACCAAACTGTGTAAAGAAACGTAAAATCGCCCAAACCCTCTTCACTCTTGCCTCTTGCCTCTTGCCTTTTGCCTTGCCATAACGACAATTTTCAACGCCAACCTACTTATTCTCAACTATTTTTATTAATTCAAGATGTTAATTATTGTTACCTTGCTATCTTGATTATCTCAGAAAATCAGTATTAATTTGTTGTTAAACTGTCAATAAACTTGAGAATTAGCAAGTATAAAACCTAAATCAAGAGAATCAAGTGGTCAGAACCTTTGATTAATAAATTATTTCCGCATAAAAGCTGACAATAAACCATAAATTCTTAAACAGTCCTCTGATTAAAAATTAGAAAAAATGTCTCAGGTGTAACCTAAAATACTTGCCGGCAAATCCTGTCTTTCTTATTCTGTCTTCTTCTGACAAAGGGCGCAGGCCCTGCGCCCCTACCTCCTGAATCGAGGAAAGAATTTAGGTTTATAGCCAAAAAATTGTAAATATGGCGTTAAATTTTGTTAAGATTAGATACGGCGTTAGCTTTGCCCCCTGTCCCCTACCTACGAGACGCTTCATGCTGCGATTAGAACATATCAGTAAAATTTATCCTACAGGCGAAGTTCTTAAAGATGTCAACTGGGAAGTCAAACCAGGAGATCGTATTGGTTTAGTTGGTGTTAACGGTGCGGGAAAATCCACCCAATTGAAAATCATCTCTGGGGAGATTGAACCCACCGCTGGAGAAATTATTCGTCCCGCCAGTCTACATATAGCTTATCTTAACCAAGAATTTGAGGTTGACCCCACTCGTACAGTTAGAGAAGAATTTTGGACTGTATTTAAAGAAGCTAATGAAGTGCAGAAGGCTTTAGCTCATATCCCTCATGAGATGGAAACAGCTAATCCAGAAGAGTTAGATGAGCTAATTCATGAGTTAGATCGGTTACAGCGTCAGTTTGAAGCTTTGGATGGATATAATTTAGACTCACGGATTGGTAAGATATTACCAGAGATGGGATTTCAACTAGAAGATAGCGATCGCCTAGTTAGTGCCTTCTCCGGTGGTTGGCAAATGCGGATGAGTTTAGGAAAAATCCTCCTGCAAAAACCCGACTTATTACTACTGGACGAACCGACAAACCACCTAGATTTAGAAACTATTGAATGGTTAGAAAATTACCTCAGAGGTTTAATTACCCCAATGGTCATAGTTTCCCATGACCGGGAATTTTTAGATCGTCTGTGTAACCAAATCGTTGAAACAGAAAGAGGTGTTTCTAGTTCTTACCTGGGTAATTACTCATCCTACCTGCAACAAAAAGCCGAAAATCAATACGCACAACTCAACGCTTACGAACGTCAACAAAAAGAATTAGAAAAACAACAGGCATTTGTAGAAAAATTCCGTGCCAGTGCTACTCGCAGTACCCAAGCGAAAAGTAGAGAAAAACTACTTGATAAAATTGAACGCATTGAAGCACCGACAGGAGGAATGAGAACCCTACATTTCCGTTTTCCTGATGCCACTCGTAGCGGTAGAGAAGTAGTGGAAATTAAGGACTTAACCCATATTTATGGGGATAAAATTCTGTTTTTATCTGCAAATCTGCTGGTGGAAAGAGGAGACAGAATCGCCTTCCTTGGTCCCAACGGTGCAGGTAAGTCCACACTGTTAAAAATTATGATGGGTGTTGAACCACCCACAGAAGGGATTGTGAAATTAGGTGATCACAACGTGATTCCTGGTTACTTTGAACAAAACCAAGCGGAAGCCTTGGATTTAAATAAAACCGTCATGCAAACCATCCATGACGAAGTTCCCAACTGGACAAACGAAGAAGTCCGCACATTGTTAGGCAGATTCTTATTTACTGGTGATACTGTATTTAAGAAAGTTGCGGCATTGAGTGGAGGTGAAAAGGCTCGATTAGCATTGGCAAAAATGCTATTACGTCCAGCAAATTTAATCATCCTGGATGAGCCTACCAACCACTTAGATATTCCGGCAAAGGAAATGATGGAAGAGGCTTTGCAAAACTATGATGGTACTGTCCTTGTAGTTTCCCACGACCGTTATTTTATCTCCCAAGTAGCTAACAAAATTGTCGAAATTCGTGATGGTGATTTTCATGTTTACTTAGGCGATTATCACTACTATCTCGATAAGAAAGCTGAAGAAAAAGAACTGGCGGAATTGGCAGCAGCAGAAGCCGCAAAAGCCGCTAAAAAAGCCGCTAAATCTGCAAAAGCTGGAGCAAAGCAGAAATAGGTAATGTCGGCGAATGGGTGACTGATTGTGTTTCTGGCTTTCTGTCACCTATTTTTTAATTATGATAATTGAACGCAGATGAACGCAGATAAACACAGATAAATATGGATGATTATTCTGTGCAGTTTCAAAAAAAATTAGTATAAAAGAGAAATTACATAGTAACAATACCCCCGGACGCAAAAACTTGTTTTGCTGTTAATTGCAAGTTGGGAAAGATTGAGGAAAGCAATTGATCATTGTTTTGAAATAATCGCTTTTGATATTCGTCTTCTACTAATGTACAAATTGTAATTGTTGGCAGTTTGATTTTGCCAATATATTCTCTACCACCAATGCCTAAATAATCTACAATCCAATATTCAGGAACAGCTAATAGGGCGTAATCTTCAACTTTGCGAGCATAATCATTTTGCCAGTTTGTGCTGACGACTTCAGCAATTAGTTTAATTGATTTTCCTGATGTAATTACAGGCTCTTTTTGCCATAATGGTTCATTGATTAGTTGGGTTTGGTCTAATACAATCACATCGGGACGAAAGGCTGTGTTTGTTCCCAATAGTTTGATCAAGCAGCGATGGGGGATAAAGTATGGTAAGTCTTGATGATCAATTTCTACATTCAGTTTTCGCCCAATTAATGATGATACCTGTTCATGGGGTCCTGTTGGTTCCATCTCGATTAATTCCCCATCAATAAGTTCATAGCGATCGCTGTCGCCATACTGAGTAATAAATTCATTAGCTGTAATTAGTTTTAGGGGTGATTGTACCATGATTATGTTTCTTGCTGATTAAATAAAGATTATTCTGTCGTTTGGAAACCGCATCTACATAAAGAAAACTTAATTTAACACCCATAAGCATTGCTAAACTTCTACAATACCTATAATATATCTAATGTTATCACTCCCGGTTCGCTCATTTTTTTTGGAGTTCGAGAAATTGCCAAAAAAACAAGAAATCCAGGTGTCGTAATGGTTTTAGCGATTTCCCGAAATTTAGCTTGAACTACCACATCCGGCGCTAAAACTCTATTTTTATGCGATCGCATAAAGTCTGTAGGGTAGTACATTTTTATCAAAGCCGAAAACCCTGATTAAATCGTTCAGCTTTTTTGTAACTCGATTTTAAATGGGCGAACCGGGAGTTATCATCAATGAATCCTCAGTCACCATAAAAACAACCCAAAAGCCAATTTATTTGCAACCAGATGTTATCAGCCGTCGGATTCGGATTGGGCTAATTGCCGAAGGAGAAGCAGAATTGGGTGCAAGTATTCCTTACATTAAACCAGAAGATGGGGGGAAAGTTATTGAAAGAAACAATGAAGGCGCACTCCATACCTTAATTAGACGAGAATTAGAAAATGCTGGATTGCCTGATTGTGATTTTATTCAAAGACATCCATCTATTAAAGAAAGTCAAAAACGGACTTTACGAACTGGACATTCAATTTTAGATATCAAATATCTAGCGCAAATTGTTATTTTGTGGAAACCAGAGGATGTAGACATGATCATCATTGTGGTTGATGCTGATGATAAACTAGAACAAAGACAAATTGATTTAGAACGAGCTTTAAATAAAATTCGTGATAATCATTTAAGTAGGTGAACACAATAAAACCAAACTGTGTAAAGAAATGTAAAATCGCCCAAACCCTCTTCACTCTTGCCTCTTGCATGAGTGCCTTTTGCCTTGCCATAACGACAATTTTCAACACCAACCTACTTAGATATTAACGAAAAACAAATTAGCGATCGCTCTGCGGGAGGTTTAGCAATTAGAAATTTTGAGACTTGGTTACTTGCTGATACCCAAACTGTTTCAACTATTTTAGGTGTAGAGTTAGAAAAACTGGAAAATTTAGAGCATTTAGACAATACAAAGGATATTTTGGAGAATGCAATTTCTCAATCAACGTATTTATCTGAAGATACTAGCAATCAGCGATCGCTACAAATTCGCTGGAACTTAGGTAAACAGATTGATTTGGCAATAATCAAAACTGGCTGTCCACAGGGATATGCTGCTTTTACACAATCTTTACTGGTAGCGACGAAAGCAGTTAAGTAGGTTGGGTTATTGTGTAGGGGTAAAGCAAGAGCTTCATAGGTGTCAACTTAAGCTCAAATCCCTACCACATCTCGTTCCTAGTCTCTGACTAGGAATGCAGTTGATGAGGCTCTGCCTCTAATATCATTGAAGGCAGAGCCTTCTAGAATTCATTCCCAGTCTCGACTGGGAATGAGACGAGTTGAGTTCTTTGCGGGATAGATGTTTTACGTTAAGTTGACACCAATAAGCTTTTGCTTTACCCTCACCTCACTACAATGCCTAAGTCATACTTACTTTGATTTTGCTTCCAGATTTTCCAAACGGCTTTTCAATTCCTGATTTTGCTGTTTGATTTGATCAAGTTCCTCACGTAACTGCTTCAGAGTTTTGTCTGTGCCGATGTTCTTTTGCACCTTACTAACTTCCTCTTCAGCATAGCGACGGACTCGCCCATCTGCGGTTTGATTGGCTAAAGATTGCAAAATACCAATGGCTTTTGGTGTTTCCATTTGTCCCAAGGCTGTTAAAACGGCTACCTGGGTTAAAAAGAAAGTCTCTCTGGCAATTTCCGCTAACCGATCTAAAATCCTTTCTATATTAGCCGGAGTTTGACCAGTGGATATTTTGCCCACTGCGCGAATTGCGGACAGGCGTAATGGTTGCGGTATCCCAGCTTTCGTGTATTCCAGGAGTAAATTTAAAGCCGTTTCTGAAGATTTGAACTCAGCCAAACCAGCTACAGCCCCACTACGGACAACTTCATTCCAACCTGCCCTTTCTTCTAAGACAGATTTAAGTAACTTGATTACCTTGTCTTCATGGGGTTTATCTTCTAAATGCGCTGCTGCTATGGTGGCAATAGTTCGACAAGCCGCAGCTTCTACATAGTAGCTGGCATCGCCATCTTGGACAAAACTTTTCACAGCCTTGTAGCTGTTATGAGTTTTAATTTGTGACAAAGAACTAATTACCGCCCGCCGCACAAAGGGACTAGGATCATTTAAGCCAACGACTAAACCATCAAAAGCTTGATCTAACTGAATTTCTGCCAGTTCTTTGGCAACTTCGACCCGTACACCCCAAAAAGGATCATTTTTCAAAGCTGAGGATAGGGCAAGAGTCGCTTCTAATCCGCCTTTTTTCGCTAAAGCTTCTGCTGCATAAATGCGGGAAATAGGATGAGGATCAAATTCTAATTGGGCTTTTAATTCGGAAATTGGGTATTCTAATTTGACAGTTTTTAAGTAATTATTGCCGACATCAAAGCTAATAAAATCAGGCTTTTGTGTTAGTGGAAAGTAAAAACTTTGTTCTTTTTCATGGACTCGAACTGTAAAAGTTGTGAGTTGGGGATTTTCTTTATATCCAAAACCAATGGGAATCCTAAGATTAAATAAATCCTTACTATCGGCTTTAGCTTGGGTTTGGGTGACAGTCACCTTCGCCAAATTTGCGTCACCATCCCAGGCATAAGCTACTTTAAAGTCAGGATGACCACCACGATAGACATATTGATCAAACAGGAAAGCTAAATTGCGTCCTGTGGCTTTTTCAATCGCTCTTAATAAGTCTATCGTTTCTACAGTTTTGTGGGCGTTATCTTGAACAAAAGTTTGCACAGCTTGCCAAAATAACTCATCGCCCAATTCTGCGCGAATCATGTGATAAACACAAGATCCTTTTTCATAAATGTGGCGATCGTAAAGTTCGATCGCTTCCCGATAAACATGAGTTACCATTGGTCTACGGTAGCGACTACTATCTTCACTGAAATAACTCCGCGCTTCCGACAACCGATAATATGCAGCTTCTTGGTCGCCATATTCCCGTTGAGTCCACATTACCTCCGAATAGGAAGCCATCCCTTCCTTAATCCAAGCATGAGACCAATGTTTAATCACCACCAAATCTCCAAACCATTGGTGTGCGAGTTCATGGACAACCAAACTTTCGGTATTGCGATTATCTAATATTGCCCGTTCATCTAGTAAACAACGGTCAGTGAGGAGAGTGGTGGAAGTGTTTTCCATACCTCCAAAAATAAAATCATCTACACAAACTTGGGCATATTTGGGGAAAGCGTAGGGATAACCATACTTTTCGCTCAAAAATTCGATCATTTGAGGAGTTTTGCCCATGCTACGTTTAGCATCTGCTTCTCGTCCCTTTTCGACGTAGTAGGTAACAGCTTTACCATGCCACTCGTCCCGAATTTCGGCAAAATCGCCTACTGCCAGTGTCATCAAATAGGTAGGATGAATTTGTTGTTGGGACCAATGGTAGGTTGTGTATTTTGCCTCTTCTACGGTGTCAATGAGTTCACCGTTGGAGATAGCAACTAAGGGTTGAGGAATGCGGACGCGAATTTCTGATGTTGATAACTGTCCAGGGTAATCGAAACAAGGAAACCAATAGCGAGAATCTTCGTCTTCTCCTTGTGTCCAGACTTGGGTGGGTTTGTGGGGGTAGTGTTTGTCTGGTTGGATGAAGTAAATACCCCGTTGGGGTTTTTCGGCTGCGTAGGCGATCGCAATTAACAAACGATGACCAATTTCTGTAGGCTGTGATAGGTAAATACAAAGCTGTTCGCCATCATATTCAAACTTTTGTGTAACTTCGTTTACCTGTACTGACTCAATTTTCAAATTGACAGCATCCAAAGTCAACCTATCAATCCCATTCCGCACTGGCAATAGGCGAATACTACAACTTCCGTAGCAACTTTGGTTCGGGATATCCAAATTCAGATCCAGAAAAATATGTTCTACCTGTCCAGGTCGGTCAGGGTTATAGTGTGGTTTTGCCCCCGGTAATTCAAAACGCTTATGTCCGGTTTTTTCAGTATCAAAATAAAACTGCAACATTTATTATTTCTAGCCTTCTAATCCTAAAACATTTAATGGGATGTAAGTCATACAAATACAGAAGTGTAGCGTAGTATGACATTTTTTGCCTGTTTGATTCTGGTAACGTCGGCACTACCTGAATCTACAGATTGACAAAGCTGATTTAGCTACTGTTGTCACACTTAAGAATTTAAGTATGTAACTCTTCTCTGCCTCTGTTCCAGAGGGTATTCATCCGTGATCCATAATTATTGATTACAAATACTACTAATTTTCCATATAGTTTTAGAATAACTGGGAGGTGACAAATTGACTATTGTTTTCAAAGGAATAAAATATCATAGATTTCCGATTATATCAGTAAATACCGTGAAAATAGCGGAAATTAGCGATAAAAAAGAATTCAAACATGAGAATTCATGAGCATTAAGTTTTTTCAGCACTTAATTGTAAACTGTATCTAGGAGTCGAGTATGCCCAACCTTTTTATACTCAATGTGCAATATCCACTGATATCAACGAAACTGACAAAATCCTCAAAATATAGTTCTTTTAATGAATTTTTGCCTAGATAAATTTCCCCAACCACCAATGAGCATTTCATTGAATCTGTTATATCATTTACACCAATAAGGAGTATTTACCAGTGTCTGCAAAAAAACCATCGTTCTTAATCCCTGTAATTGGTACTGCTGTAATTATAGCAGGGGGCATAGCAGCTTATATGTACCTCAAGGGTGGTACGAATAGTTCTAGCCCTTTAGGTAGTGCTAAATTAGTACCTGCAACTGCATTAATGGCAACTTATATTGACACTAATCCTGAATCTTGGAATAAGTTGCAGCAGTTTGGTACACCGGAAGCGCGGAAGTTACTAGGTAAAGAGTTCCAGAACTTCAATCAACAAATGTTGAATGATAGTAAGATATCCTACGAAGCAGATATTAAACCTTGGGTTGGTGGAATGATGATTGCGGTACTACCACCAGATGCAAAGAAAGTATCTCAGGACAACTTTCGCGCATCCGAAGCACCAAATTATTTGTTGGTGGTCGGGATTAAAGATAAAATAGCTGCTTTGAAATTTGCAAATAAGTTGAAAGACAAAAAAAACGTCAAAATTCAGGAATCTGACTACAAAGGTCAAAAAATTATCGAATCTACAGGTCAAGGTCAACCGACTTATGTAACGGTTGTGAATAATGACTATTTGCTTTTAACATCCAATAAACAAGCTGTAGAAAAAGCGATTGATACCTATAAAGGCGAACCTTCTTTTGTCACTAAAGAAGGTGCAAATGATATTCTGAGCAAAGGTGTGGATGTTAAGAATGGTTTGGCGCAAATTTATGTCCCTGATTATGCCAATATGATTCAACAATTAACGGCATTTAATCCTCAATCTAAACAATTACCCCCACAAACTCTCGCACAAATTAAGCAAGTGAAATCATTAACAGCAGGGGTGGGAATAGATGATGACGGCTTGCGATTAAAAGCAATTGTGAATTTAGATCCCCAACTAAATAAATTCCAATATCAAGCTACTCCCGCCAAGATTGTGGGACAATTTCCTAGTGAAACTTTGGCTTTAACTAGTGGACAAGGTATTAGTAAAAGCTGGGAAACTTTTGTGGAACAATCTAAAGATTATCCCGAATTAAATCAAGGAATTCAACAAGCGCGGACTCAACTAAAAGCTCTGCAAATTGATTTAGATAAAGATATTTTTGGCTGGATGAATGGTGAGTTTGGTTTAGGTGCAATTCAATCTAATCAAGGTTTATTAGCTAATGTGGGTTTTGGAGGTGCGTTAGTATTGGATACGAGCGATCGCAAAACTGCCGAAGCTACCTTCACCAAACTCGATAATTTAGCCAAACAGCAATCTCTCAATGTCGCTCAAAGAAACATTGGTGGTAAAAATGTCACAGAATGGCAAATCCCCCAACAAGGCGCTCTCGTGGCACATGGTTGGCTCAATGATAATACAGCATTTGTGGCTATTGGTGGACCCGTTGCGGAAACACTAGCAAATCGCAAAGGTGCAGCACTTAATCAAAGTGATACCTTTAAAACTGTTACAGGTTCTTTACAAAAACCCAACGGTGGTTATTTCTATTTAGATATGGACAAAACCAAAACCATAATTCAGCGTGTATCCGCTCAAAGTCAACCTTTACCTGCGGACGCTACCGCTATTCTTGATTCTATTCGTGGTGTTGGTGTGACTGTTAATAGTCCTAGTAAATCCATGACTCAAATGGAGATGTTGTTATCTCTTAAATCTGGTAAGGGGAAGTAATATCCTTTATGATTTTTTTTCACGCAGAGGCGCAGAGGCGCAGAGAGTAGTTTGTAGGGTGCGTCAGACCCGATAATTTGGTAAAAAACAGATATCTTCTATCTGACGCACCTTATTCAGTGGGGTGGTTTACGCTTTTCCTGACTCTATAGAATAGGATTTCTAGAATAATTGACCGCAGGATAATTCCAACAATACCTGCGGACTCTGGGATTTAGGGGATTTAGACATAATTCTCACAAATACATATAATATATGTATGCAAGTTGAATGGAATCCCGAAAAAGCTAAAAGCAATTTACAAAAACACGGAATCAGTTTTTCTGATGCTGAGGCCGTGTTGTTTGATCCCTATGCACTTTCTGTTGAAGATCAATCAGCACAAGGTGAACAGCGATTTATTATTATGGGGATGGATCACCTTTGGCGGTTGCTAGTAGTAGTCTATACCTATCGAGGTGATAACATTCGCTTAATTTCTGCCCGTCCTGCTACTCCTAAGGAGAGACGTGAATATGAAACCGGAATATGATTTTGATCAGGCTAAACGGGGTGCGATCATTCCACAACAAGGTAAAACTCGTATTACCATCTATATTGATGATGATATTTTGGAAGCGTTTAGACAAAAAGGAGACGCTGAAGGGAAAGGTTATCAAACAATGATGAATCAAGCGTTACGAGAATATCTTGATCAAGCCAAATCCCCCTTAGATGAAGATACACTACGCCGAGTTTTTCAAGAAGAACTGCGGGCTGTAACTTTTGTTAGTTCACTTTGATTACTCCTCTATGGTATAAGTAGGTTGGCGTTGAAAATTGTCGTTATGGCAAGGCAAAAGGCAAGAGGCAAGAGGCAAGAGTGAAGAGGGTTTAGGCGATTTTACATTTCTTTACACAGTTTGGTTTTATTGTGTTCACCTACTTAATTGACCAGTTAAAAAAAATAATTAAACTCATAACTTCCGAGTTTGTAGGGTGCGTCAGACCCGATAATTTGGTAAAAAACAGATATCTTCTATCTGACGCACCTTATTCAGCAACGCCAAGATTTCTAGAATAATTGAACGCAGATAAACGCAGATAAACGCAGATAGGAACGGATGAAGATGAATTAATGGATTTGATGATTATATATAATGGACTTCTCCGGTAAAGATTGTAGAGACGTTCCATGGAACGTCTCTACAAGGGGTTCAAACGACGCACATTTAATTTTCGGAGATGTCTATTGTATTGCCTTTTCCCAATTACCAATTACCAATTACCAATTACCCATTACCAGCCTCAACAGATATGATAAGTGTTCAACCGGACATGATATCACTCCATGACGGCTAATACGGATTTTGGTAAGAGTTTTTCTTTAAACCAAATAATTCTGGCGGGTACGTTATCTAGTTTAATTCCAGCTTTTTCTAGGTTCAATCTTTCGGAAATTGCTAAAATTAAGTTATCACAATTAGCCTTTCTAACTTGAGCAAATTTCTTTTGTAAATATTCTGGTCGCCAATAACCAACAATTTCTAATATAAACACTCTTCCGTCTGGATGAACTAGCCGAAAATCGGGAATCATTACACTACCAGGAATGGGAATTAAATCTACTTCTCGTTCTAATATCCAACCACTTTTTAAAGCATCCCATTTACTGGCAAATGATTCCTCTAACATACTATCATAGGGTTTGCCGGGGGGATAGTGGGAAACTAAGCCACATTCTGAATTGAGGGTGAAACGTCCGGTTTTCCATTCGTTTGTGTAAAAATCACGGGTTTTTAAGGTCGCTGATAAACTCCATTTGGTAACATGAAGTAAGGCGGGAATTAGTTTGGCTATGGCTAAACCGTAGCGGGTGCTGGGAGTAAATAAACTTGTCGGTCCATCTACACTAATTGTGAAACCATGATCAGCATCACCTTCAATATAAGCCATTAATTGAAATAGCTTTAAATAACGAAATAAGAGTTTATATTCTCCGGGAACATTGCGATGAGCATTTAATACTAATTGACTAGCTTTATAGAAAATTCCCTGGACTTGAGATAAATTATAACGATGTAAAACTTCTTCTGGTTTAGGAGTATCAAAAGCAGTTAATATTTTATTTTCCGATAAATCAGCATAAAGTCCATTTTTGATTTGAGCAGCTAAAACTTCTTGATTAAGTTCTTGAGTTAAATTATCAGCAATTTTATTTAAAATCATATCAGTTGATTCTTGACTAGCAACGGATTTTGCTGCTAATGCAAATACTTTTGCTCTTAACATGGGTGGTTCGAGGGGACTAACTATTTCAAAGGTGCAAAAACCACTTTTGAGAATATAAGCTAAACCCCGTTTCATCCGGTAATCTGTGGTATCTCCTTCAAAGTCTGCTAATTGACGTTCTAGTAATCCTTGAGTTTTCCCGACTGCTTCCTGAAAGAACTTAATTAATTCAGTCGCTAAAGTTAAATGTTTTTGATCAAGTTTCAGTCTTTTTGGGATAATTTCTTCGCCGTTTTGGCGGTGTATCAGTAGGTCTGTTGGTAACATCTTTCTTTTCTGGGGAATAATTAATTTCTAATTGTTCTGCTGCTTTTAAATCGCTTTTCTTTCCAGTTCCATAAATAACTTGTAAATTTGCTTTTTGCGGCTTTTCTTCCTGATTGTTATTTTCCCCTCTCCGTCTGGCGGAAGTTCCTTCTTCGCTGGTGTCTTCGGCGATAACTTCATAGAGAATTGCTTGTTTATTTGCTAAATTTCCTTTTCGTAATATTCTCCCTAAACGTTGAATGTATTCCCTGGTTGAACCTGTTCCTGATAAGATAATGGCAATGCTGGCTGCGGGGACATCAACACCTTCATTTAAGACATTGGAAGCAACTAAGGTATTATATTCACCTTCCTTAAACTTAGTTAAAATTTCATGTCTTTCTTTGACTGGAGTTTGATGAGTAATTGCGGGAATTAATAAGTCTTGAGAAATTTGGTAAACTGTAGCATTATCAGCGGTAAAAATTAAAATTCTTTCGGGATAATGGGTAGCTAATAGGTCTACAAGTACCCGGATTTTCCCATCTGTTCCCAATGCGATTTCTTTGGCTTGACGATGTGATAACATTGCTCTGCGTCCAGCTTGAGAACGCGCACTCATTTGCACAAACATCTGCCAACCTTGTAAACTTCCTAAAGATATTTTTGATTGCTTTAAAAAATCATTGCGAGTTTGAATTAACTGATTATATTTTTCTCGTTCTAATTGGGATAATTTAACCTTAATTTGCACAATTTCATGAGCAGCTAAAGCCTTTCCGGCTAAATCTTCAGCGCATTTGCGATAAACTTCTTTACCAATGAGGATGTCTAAATCAGCGTGTTTTCCATCTGTGCGTTCTGGGGTTGCGGACAGTCCTAACCGATAGGGTGCGATCGCATATTCGGCAATGACTCTGTTAAAGTCTGTAGGTAAATGGTGACATTCATCAAAAATTATTAACGCATATTTATTACCCAAACTTTCTGCATGAATAGCCGCACTATCATAGGTAGCAACTAAAATCGCGGTTCTATCCCGTGAACCACCCCCCAGTAAACCTACTTCCCCGTCAGGAAAAGCCGCTACTAAGTGAGCATACCACTGGTGCATTAAATCCAAGGTGGGGACGACAATTAATGTCGTGCGCGGTGTGGCTTGCATCGCCATTTGGGCTAAATAGGTCTTACCCGCTGCTGTCGGTAGCACAACTACCCCCTGTCGTCCTGCGAGTTTCCAAGCCGCTAACGCCTCATTTTGGTGAGGATAGGGAGTCATTTCTAAACTGGCAACCAACTCTAAGGGATAAAAAGCCTTAGCTTGATCAATAAAATCTGTGGCTTCTGCTTGGAGTGCTTCAACTAAGGAACGGTATCTAATTGCCGGAATACGGAATTTTTCAATTCTATCATCCCAGGTTGCATAGTCTATCCATGTTTTACTTCGTGGTGGTGGGTGTAAAATTAATGTACCACGATCAAAAGTTAATGTCGGGTGACGAGCCATTTATTTTTTCTTAGTCCGGTGACACTGATTTAACTACTCATAACGCAAAATGAGCATGATGACTAATATCAATGTCGGTTCTTCGGTACTTGTTATACTAATTAGCCGAAATTCATAAGAACACCCGGTAAGTGGGAAACGAGCGCGTCTTTAGACCTGAGAGGGAAACGACACGAGCGGTTTTAACCGCTGTGGATATTAAAATTGAAACCAGATTTTTGATTGGAATCTGGAAACCAACTCCCATTTCTGGGGTAATGTTAGCTTCGACCTGTTATAAGAGCTTGTTAGGCTTGCAACACTGTTCCAGTGACCTTAGAACTGTTTAATCACAAGCGACAGAGCAGGGAACTAGCTTCGCATTCCGGGGTGTCGTGACTCAAATAACGGCTACCATGAGAGTAAACTCAGGGTGGTCTGGTCAGTACGGCTTGCTTGATTACTCTTGCAAGCCCAGTCCCTTTAGGGCTGGGTTACTGACAGTATAGAAAAAATTAAGACCATCGGTGATGTTTATATAGCGGTTATCGCCCTTGATGCAATACAATCTAGGGCGCAGACCCTGCGCCCCTACAGGCTTTACAATTAGCTGACTGTATCTCGCTCAAGTGCATACTGCTCGCTATATGGCTGTCGCTAGTTTATCTAATTATCGCAGTGATCATGCTCTAGCGATCGCCAATATGGCATTGGATATGCAAAAATCTGTACTTAAGTTTAATCAAAAAAACCCAATTCCCAATCTCCCAACCTGCAACAGCTACAATGAGAATTGTTGTGATGTTCTCTATTAGCTAAAGTGTCAGACCCTTTACCATTGCGCGAGCATTATCTCGCTTTAATTAACGATATTATCGAAACCACTCTCAAGGGTAAAATTAGCTCTGTAGAGCAGGTTTATCAAATGTTGCTCAAAGGTATCACTTCCGGGACTGGGGAGGTGTTTGAGTTAGTTTTGAGCGATCGCCTGAATACGATACAATCTCAGGTAGACTCGGAAACCGATGAACTGAAAAAAGCCAAAGCCACCCGGAGTTTACGCGCGGCTAAAACTATCCAAACTCAATGGCAACGGTGGCAAGAACAAAATAAAGCCACTGAAGCGATATCGCTATCTATGCGGGAAATTACCACAGCCACCGCAGATGAGCGATTAACGGCTTTGCTACGAGCTACTGATCCCAATCAGAAGTATCCCTTAAATTTGTCTCAACTTCAACAGTTAGCCAAATCTTTACAACAATTTGCCGGTGCTAATCAAGATTTTCAGCAAATTGCTGACGGGATTAATCGTGGTATCGCTTCTTGGCAAAGAATCCAAGCAAATTTACTGAATTGGATGTATGAACGCAAAAATTCATTAGGATTTGGAGGTGTACCTGGAGAAAATAGTCCTTGGGCAAGTTGGGCTAAAGTAGTTAATAGTGAAGTTCCCCAAGCATTTTTTCAGATTCTAGCCAAAGAACAATCGGCTTTGGAATTTGCTCAACAACAACAGCAAATTAGTTTGAGTAATTGGGTAGAATTAACAATAGTTTTACAGTTTTTACAAAGGGGTTTAATTAATTGGTTTGATTCCTACGGAGCGCTTCGCTATCAACAAGCTTATGATATTCAAGCAGGTCCTAAATTATCTATTTCCACATTTTTAACCTTTGCCGTAATTTGGAGTCAATTAGCCAGCGGTTTTCAAAATCAAGCAGCAATATATAGCAATGGTGCATCCCAAATCATGCTGCAAATTTTGCGAACCTTTGCCCAACGTCCTTACTTTCCCCTTTACGGTGGGATTTTTGCCTCATTTTCTGGTAGTTATTTACGGGATGCTTTAGATTATTTAGATGCCCCCTTGCGTTCTGCCGAAGGTACTCAAGAAAAAGCCCGGATTTTGACATTATTGGGGTATTCTCAGCGCGGTTTAGGCAGATATGATCGCTCTCTTGATTTTCATCAACAAGCCGTAGAAATAGCTAGAACTGCCGGAGATAAAACCTGTGAAATCGCCAATCTCAATCACCTAAGTCGGACTTATGTACAACAAGAAAATTATGGTGAAGCCATTAATTATAGTCAACGGGCATTAATTTTTAGTAGACAAACTGGAGACAAAACTGGAGAAGCTAATGCTTTGGTAAATCTAGGTTATAGCGAAGTTATGCAAGCCAAGCAAACAGAAATTAGTGAATCGGAAGTTTATGAATCTGCTATTAACTATCTAGAACAAGGTTTAAAATTAGCAGAAAAATTAAACGATTTACAAAGTCAAGCTTTATGTTTTAGTAGTCTAGGAATTGCTTATTTAGTTACTGCACAATATCCATCAGCAATTAAATATTTAGAAAATGCCTTTAAAATTGCCCAAATTTCTGGCGATTTGTATTTACAAGGCAGAAATTTAGCATATTTAGCTGAAGCTAATTATCTTATGGCTAATTATGAAAAAGCAGTTTACTCTGGTAGTTTAGGAATGTATCTTCTAGAGCAAATTGCCTCTGATGAATGGCGAAAACCTGCTGCTTTATTGACAATTATTAGAGGGCAAATTACCACAGACAAATTTCAATTATTACTGCAACAAAATCGCCCGAATATGATTGCTATTATTGGCGTTGATGGATATGATTACATTCCTAGTTTATTAGTGAAATATCAAGAGGATATTTAATTTGATGTTAATAAAATTGTAGATTGGGTTAAGCGAAAGTGCAACCCAACAAAAAAAATTAATCAATGAACTTTCGTTTCTCGATAGGCTTGGTAAAAACAATCAGTACTAAAAATTTCTTAAAGGTTTCCCAGCAGGATTTTTTTAAGGGTTTATTGCTTCTGTCAACCATTCTTGTTGTTCATGGCGATGATAAATCCATCTATTTTGTGGTTCACCCCGCAATTCTAAATGATCTACTTTTACTGGTTCAAGTAATAATAAACAAAAATTTTCTAATGGTTGAATATTGTCTGGTGCTGGTGGTGTAAAAGCTTCCGGTGTTTGTACTCTCATGTCACCAGGAATAGGCCAAGCAAATTGTAACCTAGCTGCATCACTTAATTCTTGCCACATTTTAATTCTCGCAGGTTGTAAATGTGGGTGAGAATCAGCACTTATTAATATTAATTCTCCAGTAATCCGAAATTGTTCTCTAGTGTTAGGAAAATACCAGCAAATTTCCCCTGCGGATTGTTTTGATATTTGTTCAGCTTTTGCACTACGAATATCGGTAATAAATTTTAGCTGGTTGGTATTGTCTAGAAAGCCTCGAAAGACGACGGTACGATTAGCAGGAAAACCATTTTCCCGCACTGTTGCCAGTTGTACATAACGGGCATAAACGAGGCTGCGGTTTTGATGAAGGGCGCGGGTAATCAGACTTCGCCAAGGTGCTAGGGACATTTTTATTTTAATTTATACAAACTTAGATATAGTGCAAAGTGGTAAATTTTTCAATCTTTCATCCTAAATCTACTTGGCGTATAGTCATAGTCTGTCCACAAGTAATCATACTTCATTATGGTTCGAGAACTTGAACGTCAACGTCAGGGTGCAACTTTTCCAGAATCCGCGCCAGCAAGCCAATCCAGTGTTTTTTAGAACCTACAGCCGTCGTACAGATGCAGGTTTGAGAGAAACATGGGACCAGGTGTGCGATCGCACTTTACGAGGTTTAGTTGAACAAAACTTATCCTTAGTTTCAGGAGATATGTAAATGAATAGTGCTGAAAAATTAGTCTTGATTTCTGAACTTGTCAAACTTGGCATTAAGCATACCTCTGAAAAAATAGTCAAGATTGCTAAACAAGCTGACGGCAAAATTGTCTTTTTAGAAGAGGGAAATTCTGACGCAGGACTCCAACATATACTAGAAAAACATTCCTTAGAGTTCGCAGATCAGGGAATCAAGCAAAATCAGATACCGGATACAATCATTGCAGCACTAACAGAAGGTAAAATGATTAGGTATCAAGGACGAAAAAAAACTCGCATGATTTATGAAGTTAACTTTAATGGCAAAACTCACTATATCGCTCTCACTGTCAGCGATAATGGGTATATAGTGGGGGCTAACCCCAGAACTTACCCATAACTTGGTAAATTGACTATGGCAGAAAAAATCAAACTCATGGCTGATTATGAATGCTACCCACTCTGGTGGGCTGGTTCTGATAAAGTTGGAGATATTGATCCAGAAACGATGCCATTAAGTGGAGAAACTGTTAGCCGGTTAGAAAAATGGGCAGATATCTATGATGCAAAGTTGAATTGGGAAGATCCTAATTCATCAGGTTTTCCCACATTAGAGGCTAAAGCAGCTTTTGAACAAGAAGGTATTAGTTTGTGGAAGCAACTGCAAAAAGAACTTGCACCTAATTATGAAGTTATCTATTTCAGTGAGCAATTACGTCAAGTTGTAAATAATATAAATGAATTGGCATCTTTGCTTGCTATCTCTGCTTGATGGATGGTCAACGCAAAAATTACACAGATACCGTATTTTGGAAAATTTGACAAGTAAAACTTTGAGATTCTATTACCCTGATAATGCACTGTCGGGGTATTATACTTAACCTAAAAACAAAAATATAGTTATAATTGACACAGACTAAGCTATAGCGCAAAGTGGTAAATTTTTCAATCTTTAATCCTCAATCTACTTGGCGTATAGTCATAGTTTGTCCATAAGCAATCATACTTCATCATGGTTCGAGAACTTGAACGTCAACGTCAGGGTGCAACTTTTCCAGAATCTGCTCCAGCAGCCAATCCAGTGTTTTTTAGAACCTACAGCCGTCGGACAGATGCAGGTTTGAGAGAAACATGGGATCAGGTGTGCGATCGCACTTTACGCGGTTTAGTAGAACTGGGAAAACTCACCCGTGAAGAAGCTGCCATTTTAGACAAGATGCAGCGAAACATGAAATCCCTCCCCAGTGGGCGCTGGATGTGGGTTGGTGGCACAGATTGGTTAACCAAAGCCAAAAACTTTTCCGGTGCTTATAACTGCACCTCTACTAACCTTGTAGACTGGAGTGCTTTTGGGTTGATGATGGATCTAGCCATGATGGGCTGTGGTACAGGTGCGATCATCGAACCACAATATATTAATCAACTTCCCTCTATCCGTAATCGCCTCAATATCACCATCACAGGTGAAATTGGCAGCACACCCCAAGAACAGCGTCGTGAATTTACACAAACCCATATAGAAGCTAACACCGCTACTATCCACGTTGGAGACAGCCGGGAAGGTTGGGTAAAATCCTATCAAACTCTTTTAGAACTTTCTACGGATGAACGCTTTACAGATGACATTCAGGTAATTGTTGATATTAGCGATGTGCGCCAATCTGGGGAAACCCTCAAAGGTTTTGGCGGCATGGCTAACCCTGTGAAGTTGCCCGGATTGTATCAGCGTTGCGCCTCTATTCTCAATAAGGCAATAGGCAGGCAATTAAATTCAGTTGAATGCTGCTTATTAATTGATGAAGCTGCTGTCACTATTGTTGCGGGAAATATTAGAAGAAGTGCGGGGATTCGTCAGTTTGTTTCTGAAGATGAACAAGGCGCAAATGCTAAAGATAACTTATGGCAACAAGATGCAGAAGGTAACTGGCGGATAGATCCAGAACGCGATTCTCTGAGAATGGCCAACCATAGCCGAGTCTTTCACCACAAACCAACCTTAGAAGAATCTATTGCAGCAGTTCAAAAGCAGTATTATAGTGGTGAAGGAGCAATTCAATGGGCTGGTGAAGCAGTTGCTAGAGCTAATGCTGATTTATTAAATACACCAGAAATCAAAAAAGACTTTTTGCAAGCTTACGACCAAGGAAAAGCCAGAGAATGGATACAAGAATACTATCCTGAAGTTGGTACTGATGAAGTAGAACATCGTTTGGGTAGATATGGATTAAACCCGTGTGGTATTTTATAATACTTGCCTCACGTATAAAAATCAGGCAAAATCGGTGAAAGCTGAGAACAAAGTCGTCTTTTATATAAATTTGTAAGTTTTCTCCAAACTTATATGACAAGATTACTTGCTAATACCGAGGTAACTGGATACCACCAGCACCGTAGAGCGTAGGGGATGAGCGACAAGGAAGCGATAACTCCCCCAAGAGTGCCTGACGCTACAAAGCGAAAATGTACGCCGAGCTTGATTGAATTAAGTTGTCACAAGTTGTAACAACCTCGAAAATCAAGAACTAGAGGATAAAAAGCCTCTAGGGTAACAAAACTGGAGATTATTGGTGCTGACTTCCACTGCAATCTTTCGGAGGTACACTTAAACCAACTCGACCCCGACAACTATAAAGAACAAGAAGAGGCATTTACCGCTGGTGCGCTTTCCGTCGTCGCCCTGTTAAATCACCAATTCCTTGAACCCCGCTATCAATATAGCCGGGAACTTGATCCCATTGTCGGTGTATCCTTCACCGGATTATTTGATTTCTTTGTTCATGCTTTTGGGACAGATTGGTTACGGTGGTGGGAAGCAGGAAGACCCGAAACTCCTGAAGGACTGATTTTTAAACGTGGTGAACAAAAATATCTCAACTTCTGGAAAGATGTCGTTCATAAAGTAGTGTGGGAATATTGCGATCGCCATCAAATCAAACGCCCCAACCGTTGTACCACTGTTCAGCCAGCCGGCACCAAATCCCTCTTAACAGGTGCTTCTCCTGGTTGGCATCCCCCCAAAGCTCAAAGATTCATCCGGCGCATTACCTTCCGTAAAAATGACCCCGTAGCCCTAGCTTGTATAGACTATGGTTACAACGTCATCCCGTCCCAATCTGACAAAGACGAAAACGGCAACTTACTCAACGATCCTTTTGATCCTCGGTGTACAGAATGGTTAGTCGAAATCCCCGTCGCTGTATCTTGGGCTGATTTACCCGGCGCTGATGTCATTGATGTATCTCAGTTTTCCGTCTTAGCGCAATTAGATTTTGTGATGCAAGTCCAAAGTCATTACGTCACCCATAACACCTCAGCCACGCTAGAACTCCGTTCTGAAGAAGTTGAATTATTGGGAACACGCATCTATGAAGCCATTCAAAATGATGAAGGATATATTTCCGCCGCATTATTAGCCCGATTTGACGACTTGCAATCCTTCCCCCGTCTCCCCTTTGAACCCATAGACAAAGCCACCTATGAAAGCCTATCTAAAGAAGTCAAAGCCCGACGGAAAACAGATGATTTCTGTGGGGCGCTAAGTCGTTACGATTTGGGAGAATTATCAGAAGCAGGCCCTAGCGGTTGTGACTCAGATAAATGTATGTTCCCAGAACAGCCACCCACATCATAAAATCCTTTTTCAAAGCCCCCCTCATAGCTTCTTATTAGCACATCTGTTAGATCATAGCCCCCTCCTCGCTTGCGGGGAGGGGGTTGGGGGTGGGGTTTTTCTAGATTTTAGATTCAATCACATGAGTCGAGCTAATCCATTCCCCTTTGTCGCTATAGCTGCGAATTAAACGTTGACGTTCATTCTCTCTAACTAACCAACCAGCTTCCACAAAAAAAGGTTTTCTCAGTTGTAGTTGTAACGGCACATTACTAGAAGTTCCATCAGGTAATAACAAAATCTGTCGAGGAATTCCTTCCATCTCAGAAATGATTTTATTGCCTTCTATTCTGGCTTTTGCAGTAATAATTTGAGATTGGAAAGATAACTTTTGTTCTAAATATCCATCACCGATTTCTTTAATTTCTAAATAAGTAGTATAAGTTGCCGATGGTCTCAAGTCTGAATAAACTGTATGAGCTTTACCTTGCCAATTACCAATTAACTGTTCTACAGTCAGTTGCGGACGTTCATAAGCATCTGTAAAACTGCGAAATTCCCGAATCAGAGTTAAATTAATAAAGTTACCTTGTTGATCATACAATTGTACCAAACGCGATCGCCGGTCATCATCAATAAAACCGTATTCTGCCCCGAACTCAGAAAAAGGAGCTAGTTGCAATGTTCCTTTAGAAAAAGCTCCCGTAGCAAAAAAGATATTCTGCCTTCCTAAAGAACGATATTCCTGTTGATAATCCTGAATAGGAGGACTATCATAATCATAAGAATCAAAACGACGTAATCTAAAAATTACAGCTTGATTATTATCATCAGCTTCCAAATTTAAAATACTAGCAGTAGAATCTAATATCTCACCATTGGGAGAGATTTTAGTAAATGAACCACGCCATTCTCCTAAATTTTTGAGAAAGTTTTCCCAGTTGCTTGTCATAATTTAATTCTTAATTTATATAAGTAGGTGAACACAATAAAACCAAACTGTGTAAAGAAACGTAAAATTGCTGAAAACCTCTTTACTCTTGCCTCTTGTCTGTAACGACAATTTTCAACGCCAACCTACTTAGTTTAACCATAGGAGTTACACAAGTGTCACACTAAAAATCTGTTGTAGGGTGTGCCAGTTGCCTGAGTCCTGAGCCAATGATAAATATCATACAGCCAAATATTATCCAATCAGTTGTTAGTTGCTTCTTAGCCGCCATCTGTTAAGATTAATCAAGAATTAATAATTTTTAAAACCAATACTTGGAGAGTCTAATGTTTATTACTGAATTGTCGCCCCTATTTCGAGAACTAGCCCAACATCCAGTTTCATTTTTAGGTGGGTTCGTTTCTGGTGTCCTCCGACTCAACCTCACCGAAGATCCCGTCAAAAGTTGGTTAAATAAAAAAGGTTGTGGAAATAGCTCTAGCAACCTGAGTACAGAAGTACAAAACGGCAAAGCCAATGGACCGCAACAAATCACAATTGACTAAATCACTCAAGTTATTAGTTATCTAAAGTTTAGGCTGTAAATAGGTAATAGGGAATGGGTAATTACTCGCTATTCCCTATTACCTATTCCCTATTACACTGCGGCGTAAGTGAATGAACTATTTTTAAGCCTTGTAATCAATAGACATCTCCAGAAATTAAAGATGTGTTACCTGAAACCTTTGTAGAGACGTTCTATGGGTAGGGATTCTCGGCTCTACCATCTTTTTTGGAGATGTCTATTAATCTGCAACAGGCTATACTAAGTACAGATATTATAAAGAAATAATTAAGAGTCCTATTATCTATCGCGGTGATCATTCTAAAGTTAGAGCTAAGGATCACAATGGAGTCAGTAACCCAGCCCTAAAGGGACTGGGCTTGCAAGAGTAATCAAGCAAGCCGTACTGACCAGACCACCCTGAGTTTACTCTCATGGTAGCCGTTATTTGAGTCACGACACCCACCGAATGCGTTGCCAGTTCCCTGCTCTGTCGCTTGTGATTAAACAGTTCTAAGGTAACAGGAACAGTGTTGCAAGCAAAACACAAGCTCTTATAACAGGTCGTTCGCGCAGCGTGCCGTAGCATCGGCTAACATTACCCCAGAAATGGGAGTTGGTTTCCAGATTCCAATCAAAAATCTGGTTTCAATTTTAATATCCACAGCGGTTAAAACCGCTCGTGTCGTTTCCCTCTCAGGTCTAAAGACGCGCTCGTTTCCCACTTACCGGGTATTCTTATGAAAGTGATTCTGGAAAAGTTGTCAGATTGGTTCATCCGCAAGTCTGGTATTTAGGCAATAACGAGCTATATTCTGTGTGTAGTCAAGCTGCGCGATAAACAACCATGTTCGCCATTGTGTCAGCTAATATTCCCGTCTGTAAGTGCGACTAGCCAAAGTTACCAAAAACTTGTTGAGTAGGGATATTGCCAGAGACTTGTTTTGATGATAGGGTGAGTTTAGTTTATATTTTTAAGAAAAAACCCCCAGTGGATGTTAGCCGACTAGGGGAGTTTAGTTATCAGGGTGCATCTACCAATTAAGTGTTCTCCAGTGCATAACGATCCTCCGGATAAATTTATATTTAACGAGTTTGTTTTGAGTTCGGGGTTCAACTAGCCACAGGTTTTTGATAACGGTAGAAAAAGAAAAAACCCCCAGAGGTGTTAGCCAGCTAGGGGAAGTTAGTTATCAGGGTGCATCTACTTGTTAACTGTTCTAGGTTTCTATGTGATGCTCCGGAAAAAAAATGGGTACAGGGCAATAATTGTGTGGTGCTAATCACAAACAAGAAAAAACCCCCAGAGGTGTTAGCCAGCTAGGGGAAGTTAGTTATCAGGGTGCATCTACTTGTTAACTGTTCTAGGTTTCTATGTGATGCTCCGGAAAAAAATGGGTACAGGGCAATAATTGTGTGGTGCTAATCACAAACAAGAAAAAACCCCCAGAGGTGTTAGCCAGCTAGGGGAAGTTAGTTATCAGGGTGCATCTACTTGTTAACTGTTCTAGGTTTCTATGTGATGCTCCGGAAAAAAATGGGTACAGGGCAATAATTGTGTGGTGCTAATCACAAACAAGAAAAAACCCCCAGAGGTGTTAGCCAGCTAGGGGAAGTTAGTTATCAGGGTGCATCTACTTGTTAACTGTTCTAGGTTTCTATGTGATGCTCCGGAAAAAAAATGGGTACAGGGCAATAATTGTGTGGTGCTAATCACAAACAAGAAAAAACCCCCAGAGGTGTTAGCCAGCTAGGGGAAGTTAGTTATCAGGGTGCATCTACTTGTTAACTGTTCTAGGTTTCTATGTGATGCTCCGGAAGAAAAATGGGTGCAGGCCAATAATTGTATGGTGCTAATCACAAACAAGAAAAAACCCCCAGAGGTGTTAGCCAGCTAGGGGAAGTTAGTTATCAGGGTGCATCTACTTGTTAACTGTTCATTGTTTTTAACTTATGCTCCGGAAAAAATTACCCAAAAATTGCCGTTTGTCACATACCGAAAAAATTCCTGTGGCTGGTGGTTGGGTAGGGGAGTTGGTTGTTGGGATTTTATCTACTTAATAGTTTATCTACAAATGCTTAGAAACGTTCTTGTCACCCAGGAGCGTTTTTTATTTACCAAAATGAAGAAAGAAAACCCCTAGTGAATTTTGTTCAACTAGGGGGATTGAAGATCAAGGTGCATCTACCAATAAACAGTTCTTTACGGGGATCAAGCAATCCGGATAAAGTGAGGGCATCCCAATAGGTATAAAACCTTTATCATTGGTGTCAACTTAGGCTCAAATCCATACCACATCTCGTTCCTAGTCTCTGACTAGGAATGCAGTTGATGAGGCTCTGCCTCTAATATCATTGAAGGCAGAGCCTTCTAGAATTCATTCCCAGTCAGAGACTGGGAATGAGATGACTTGATTTCTTTGCGGGATAGATGTTTTACGTTAAGTTGACATCGCAATTTTAGCTAAAAATCTTGTATTCATTGTAAGTAGGTTGGTGTTGAAAATTGTCGTTATGGCAAGGCAAAAGGCAAGAGGCAAGAGTGAAGAGGGTTTGGGCGATTTTACATTTCTTTACACAGTTTGGTTTTATTGTGTTCACCTACTTACCCTTAATTAAGAAAATAATTAAATAAACGTTACAATCTATGTAGTTTATGAAAAAAATAGCAATAGTTGAGATCAATAATACTTTTATGAAAGCTAATTTAATATCTAATTCTGCGTCTGATTTTATCAACTCCTTGTCCTGTGCTGCGACTGCATACCGAGCCGGAAATCAATTACCCTCGGCGGAAATAATGGTGAATGCGTTGCTGGAGGCGGAAAAAACCGCCAAGCTACAAAAGTTAAATTATCCTTTTGAATCTCTCAATGGTAAATGGCGACTTTGTTTTGCTACTGGTACTAAAAAAGTCAGAAATCGTGGGGGAATTATTTTAGGTAAGGGTTGGTATGTGCCAAGATTTACGAAAATTCATATTTGCTTGAATCCGTTGGAAACAAAGACTTTAGGAACAGGAGAAATTGCGAATCAAGTCCAATTGGGAGGAATATTATTTAAATTAACTGGACCAATCAAATATTTAGGAAAAAAGAATTTATTGGCTTTTGATTTCATCAAAATGCAGATTAGTTTATTTGATTGGATGTTTGTCAATCAAAATATTTCTGCAAGTAAAGGTGAAATTAAAGATTTTAACGAGCAAGCCATCGCCAAACTGGCTTTTTTTGCTTTCTTTCTAGTTACTGAAGATATGATTGCTGCTCGTGGACGCGGAGGTGGTTTAGCTCTTTGGATTAGAGAAAATTAAATTATTTTTGCACAATATTAAGTAGTAGAGAAGTCCCATTTTCCCTCTTGTTACCAATCTTAAAAAAAATCGTAATAAGAATTTAACACCATCTGGCAGTAGAAAGACTAAAATCAAGACGGACAGATTAGCCCTGTAATAAAGGAGCATTATAAAACAATGTCCGATTTAAATCGCGGAATCATGAAATTTGAAGGTGCAGATTCACCTAAACTGATTACAATCTCCACTGTGGTACTTTTAGGATCAATTGCTGGGCTGATTATTTGGGCGCTTACTGCCGCTTATGCACTAGGCTAAATTCCTTGAATAACATTTGGGACACTAGTAAGACTATCATTGTTTTCTAGTGTCCTTATATTTAAGAGGAGTCAGGAGGTAGGGGCGCAGGGCCTGCGCCCAATCAGCAGTCAGGAGCAAGAAAGAAAAACAAAGAAGAAAGAATTATTTTGAATCTGAACCCTGACTCCTGCCGTACAAGGGTTTTATCTTTATTATGTGATTCATGTTTGTTAACAACAAACTTGGAAGATGTCATCAAATTTTAATTTTTAGATTAGAGAATCATGATTAATCTTTTCGGTATCGTCATTATTTTAATTGTTTGTCCACTGTTAGGAGCAATACCACTAATTTCCTGGATTACTTATGCCTTGAGTGGTAAGCAGTTAGCCAAGGTGGGTACAGGAAATATTAGTGTGGCAGCCGCTTTTTATCATGGTGGTAAGTTAGCAGGAAGTATCTGCGTGGTTTCTGAAGCCCTCAAGGGTGTTGGGGTTGTGACAATTGCCCAATATTGTTTTCCTTCCCAACCAGTTTGGGAACTTATTGCTTTAATTGCTTTGGTTATCGGTAGATATGTGGCTACTAAAGGCGCAGGAATAACTAACGTTTCCTGGGGGTTGTTGGCACATGATCCGATGGTAGCTGCTTTTGTGAGTTTGCTGGCGGCGATGGGGTTTTTAATTACTCGTTCTAAGGAAACTATTAAGTTGGGGGTATTAGTGATATTTCCCCTGTTTGTGGGTATTATCCATTCCCAAGATATACTAAGGATTATCGCTGCTGCAACTTTATCGGGGTTAATTTACTGGATTTATAGCCAAATTCCTGATGATATGAATCTCCCTGTTGAGGAGGCGGCGCTAGAATCTCAACCAATGATGGAATATTTAAATAATCAAGAGAGGATTATTACTTTAGATGATGATTTAGATGGGGAAGTGGTAGGAGCTAAAGCTGCGACATTATCGCAAATTAAACGTTGGGGCTATGCAGTTCCTAAAGGTTGGGTACTGCCTGCTGGTGAAGATCCTACTGTTTTAATTGATTTTCTGCAACCGTCGCCACTTTCGCCCTTGGTAGTGCGTTCCTCGGCGATTGGCGAAGATTCCCAACAAGCTTCGGCGGCAGGACAGTATGAAACGATTTTAAATGTGATCAGTAAGGTAGAATTGCGACAAGCGATCGCTCAAGTTAAAGCCTCCTATGATCATCCCAGTGCCGTCGAATATCGCCATCGCAGTAGTTCAGAAGATCGGGCAATGGGGGTACTCATTCAACAACAAGTCCAAAGCGTATTTTCTGGGGTAGCTTTTAGCCGAGATCCCATTTCTCAACAGGGTGAGGCGGTGGTTATTGAAGCGGTGTCTGGTAGTCCTACGCAAATTGTATCTGGGAAGGTAACACCGGAACAATATCGGGTGGTGGTTGCGGATAATGAAAAATTATCTTGTCTGCAATTTGAAGGTCATGGCAAAGTTCCTGAAGCATTAATTAAACAAGTTGCCTACTTAGCTCGGCGGTTAGAAAAACGTTATTTGGGCATTCCCCAAGATATTGAATGGAGTTATGATGGTCAAAATCTGTGGGTATTGCAGACAAGACCTATCACTACCCTTTTACCGTTATGGACAAGAAAAATCGCGGCTGAGGTAATTCCGGGAGTTATTCATCCCTTAACTTGGTCTATTAATTCACCTTTAACCTGTGGTGTGTGGGGGGAAATTTTTAGTATAGTGTTAGGCGATCGCTCTAACCGATTAGATTTTACCACCACAGCCACACTGCACTACTCTAGAGCCTATTTTAATGCTTCCTTATTAGGAGAAATCTTTCTGAAAATGGGATTACCTCCAGAAAGTTTGGAATTTCTGACTAGAGGTGCAAGCATGAGTAAACCTGCTCTAGATTCTACTTTGGCTAATTTACCAGGACTGACAAAGTTACTCAAGCGAGAAATTGATTTAGACAAAGATTTTAAATTGGACTATCGCCAAGTTTTTATTCCGGGATTAACCCAATTATCAAACGTTGTCATTGAGGAATTATCACTAGATCAATTATTAGGGAGAATAGATTTAATTCTCGACTTACTCCACCGGGGTACTTATTACAGCATTTTAGCCCCCTTGAGTGCAGCCATCCGTCAAGCAGTTTTGGGAGCAAAAGTAGAAGAAATTGATAACAGTGTCACCCCAGAGGTAGCATCATTAAGAGCTATGCGCTTATTGGCGGCGGATGCTCGACAAATCTTAATCGCCGGTAACTATGAATTTAAACCAGAACAAGTATTTGCACAATTAGCAGAAACAGCCGCAGGGTCGAGAATTTTAGCCGAATTTAACGAATTGATTGAGGATTATGGCTATTTGAGCGAAGTTGGTACAGATATTTCCGTCCCCACTTGGCGAGAAAATCCCCAAATAGTCAGACAATTATTTATCCAGTTGCTACAAGCACCGGAAGCACCAAATTTAGATGATTCCCGTTCAGAACAGACAAATTTAGTACAAAGACGAGTTGATCTTAAAGGTAGGGTGACAGAAGTTTATTCCCGATTGTTGGCGGAATTACGTTGGACATTTTTGGCGCTAGAACAGATGTGGCTTCAGTCTGGGGTATTAACACAACAGGGAGATATTTTCTTTCTCAAGTTAGAGGAAATTCGTCGTTTAGGGATTAATCCAGATGTAGCTTTTAGGAATCATATCTGGGAATTAATCGCAAACAGGCGATCGCAATTTATCCAAGATAGCCAAATTCCCCAAATTCCCCCCGTAGTTTACGGTTATAACCCCCCTCATCCCATTAAACCCGTAATTGATTCCTCTGACAACATTTTATTAGGTATTCCCGCCAGTCAAGGACAAATTCAAGGACGGGTAAAAGTATTACGAACCTTACAAGAAGCCCATAATATTGATAAAAACACTATCCTTGTTGTCCCTTACACAGATTCCGGTTGGGCCCCTATCCTAGTCCAAGCTGGAGGCTTAATTGCCGAAGCAGGTGGTAAACTTTCTCACGGAGCAATTATCGCCCGTGAATACGGTATTCCCGCTGTTATGGATGTGCGTGGTGCGACATACCTACTTCAAGACGGTCAACAAGTCCAAATTGATGGTTATAAAGGGACGGTGGAAATACTCTAGAAGCAAGAATCATCTAAGTAGGTTAGCATTGTCAATCGTCGTTATGGCAAGGCAAGAGGCAAGATTGAATAGGGTTTAAGCGATTTTACTTTTCTTTACACAGATTGGTTTGATTGTGTTCACCTACTTAGAACTTAAACAAACACTAATGGGGATTAAGTGAAATTAAAATTTCGTAGGGGTTTACGGCGTAAACCCTCCCTCATGCGTAGTTTCAATCCCTAATAGGGAGTAGTGGTTTTCTTCCAACTGATTCCTGCTTCTTCAAATAAGTCGTAGTAGCTTTGTTTTGACTCATTAAGTGCCATTCAAACTTCGATAAATGAGATATAGTGAAGATACAAATTGCCGACCAAGGAAAATTACATTATGAATACCCAATTAGTTGAATCTATCACTCAAATCATCCTCTCTTTATCCCCAGAAGAAAGGCAGCTTTTAGAAAGCAAAATTAATAATGTCAAATTATCTTCACCATTAGCAAATTCAACACAACAAGATATTTCAGATTTAGAACAAAAATTAAAGAATTTTGAGACAAAATATCAAATGTCTTCTGGTGACTTCTATCAAGAATTTCAAGCAGGTAAATTAGGAGATGAAATAGATTTTTTTGAATGGAGCGTATTTTATGAAATGTGGACTAATGCTCAAAATACTATTCAGATAAATACGAATTTAATAGCTAGTTAAACAATGGAAATACAAGATTATATTAATACAGTAAAAATTAAATTAGCTACTAGCCGCATTATTATTAAAATCGCTATTGTGGAAGAAAAAATTTTATTGGATCGTGGTTATTTCCGTACTAGATTAACTTTAGTAAATAATGATTTCTTAGAAATAGCAGAGTCCTTTACTATTATTGAGGGACATTTTGTAACCCTTGGTTATCGTTATCAGTGGATGGATGAACAAAAGGAAAATTTAAGAAAACGTTGGGATGAAGAAGGAGTCAGGAGTCAGTAGCCAGGAGTCAGAATCAATCAGTCGAGGATTCAAACCTGCGACTGATTAAAGACCACCAAATCGTAGATTTGGTGGGGGTCTTAAACCCAGTTATTCATCCGCCACTCGCACAGAATTCATTCTGAATTCTGACTCCTGACTCCTGAATTCTGTTCGATAATGTGCAGCATTTTCCAAAATTACCTAATTTTCCCCATCATGTCCATATAATTGAAGAATCTAATGTAGAACCTAGCCAATCTCGTAGTATTCTGGAATTAATTGAACTCATTGAAAAAGAATTAATGTGAACTTATAAAGTGCGTAAGTCCTGAATAAGAATTATTCCAATAAGAATAACGCATTCATGTTTCAATCCCTAATAGGGAGTAAATGAAATTGCAATGATCCAGAACCAACAGAAGCAGTAGAAGGCCACCGTTTCAATCCCTAATAGGGAGTAAATGAAATTGCAATTAAGATTATAATCATCTAAATCACTATTATTTAAAAGTTTCAATCCCTAATAGGGAGTAAATGAAATTGCAATTTGGGCGATCGCTAGTGGGATGCGATCGCTCTGTTTCAATCCCTAATAGGGAGTAAGTGAAATTGCAATGAGAATATAAAATTCAGGTCGATTATAAGACATGGGGGTTTCAATCCCTAATAGGGAGTAAGTGAAATTGCAATTTTCTAGTGTTTCTGCACTTATTCCAAATTCAATCGTTTCAATCCCTAATAGGGAGTAAGTGAAATTGAATGGAGATTTTCTTTGATGATTTTTTGCCACAGTGGAACTATACTGCTAAACCACAACAACATTTAGAATTGTAAGTTATTTAATCCACATTCCTAAGAGACTTCCAAATAAAAAAATGTCCCAAAACTGATGCAGAAATTCTCTCTCTGTGTACTCTGTGCCTCTGTGGTTCGTTTCTTAGGATAATTTATTTCTTGGAAGTCTCTAACTATAAACACTAATATAAAAAAAGCAAGTAGCGAAGGTTAAAATATTCGCCCTCACTACTCACTCTTCTTACCTACGCACCTACAGATTCCTTAGCGGCATACAACACCTCAGCCGAGATATCTTTAAACCCACGTTCACGGGCAAACTTTTCGGTATTTCGCTTCACTTTTCCGCGCACAAAACCAGGAATCTTATTCAATTCCGCTTGACCATCTTTTGTCCAATTCAAACCAGATTCTGCGGAAATTCCTTTGGTAATTACTTCCTTTGTATCGTGTCCACCAAAGATTTCTAATAAGTGATCTTCCATTCCCAAAGTGAAGGAATTGTAGATTAAATCAGTGATTTGATTTGTGCCTTCATAACCCATAAATGGTTTGTAACCAATGGGGAAATTCTGCACGTGAATTGGTGCTGCAATGACACCACAAGGAATATCCAAACGTTTACCAACGTGACGTTCCATCTGTGTACCAAATATAGCAGAAGGTTCAACGCGAGCGATCGCATCCCCAATTTCACCATGATCATCTGTAATCAATACTTCATCGCAATATTCGCTCACCTGTTCTCTAAACCAGTCAGCATCATACTTGCAATAAGTACCAGCCCACACCACGTGAATCCCCATTTCCCGCGAGAGAATCTTCGTTAAAGCCGCCGCATGAGTATTATCACCAAAAACCACCGCTTTCTTCCCTGTCAAGTTCTGACAGTCAATAGAACGGGAAAACCAAGCCGCTTGGGATACGTGCAGAGTTTGTTCATTAATGAAGTCTTCATAATTAACTTCCGCACCTTGAGCGTTAATTACCTGCTGAATTTTACGGATACATTTAGCAGTTTCCACTACACCCATTGGCGTAATATCTACGTAAGGAGTCCCGAATTGTTCTTCTAAATATTTAGCTGTAGTTAACCCCAGTTCCCGATAAGGAATTAAGTTAAACCAAGCTTGAGGCATAGTTTTTAACTCGTGAACAGACGCACCTTCAGGAATAACAGTATTTACCTGAATTCCCAAATCAGTCATTAACCGCTTCAATTCGGTGACATCATGGTTATTGTGGAAACCCAGAGTAGAAACCCCGATAATGTTAACTGAGGGTTTGACTGTTTTCTCTGTTGGTAATTCCCCCCGCTTCCGGGCTTTCTCAATGTAATATTGGACGATTTGTTGTAAGGTGCGATCTGCGGCTTGTAATTCATTGTAGCGGTAATGGTTCACGTCCGCCAGCATTACGTCCCCTTTTGCTTCCAATTGCGCCCGTTCGACAAAGTTATGTAAGTCCTCTTGCAAAATGCTGGAAGTGCAGGTAGGAGTTAAAACGATTAAATCGGGGTGTTCTTCCGCGTCTTTGCGGGTGATGTTGTCTACCACCTTTTCTTGAGAACCTCGCGCTAAAACGTTTCTGTCAACGACGCTGGTTGTAACTGGGGTAAAGTTTCTCTCCCGCGATAACATGGAACGCATAACGTTGAAGTAATCATCACCCAGGGGCGCGTGCATGATAGCATGAACGTTTTTAAAAGAACTCGCAATTCGCAAAGTTCCAATGTGGGCGGGGCCTGAATACATCCAGTAAGCTAACTTCATCCTGTGTTCTCCCTTGACAAGTTAAATAACTATAAGTGCTTGATTATTAAATCGTTTCTGATTTTCTCAAACCTAACCGCTATGAACAAATAAGGTTTGTTGCGAGGTTATTTGATGTGGGAGAGGGTGAAACCTAGTTGCTGACTGGGTTATGGCTGATTATTTAAACAATATTTATGTTGTTTAAGTAAATAAATCTTAATGATTTGCAAAATATTTGGATCAAAATCTCCAAACCGATTTTACCGATTTTCATAAGGTCCAAGAAATCTCTCTCCGTTAAAATGAATTAAATGATCTGCTTGGTCTGCTACCCAAACTTCTGTTTCCCAAGAAATCTCAGCTAGATACCGAGTCATGTCCTTGCGACTGGGAAAAGCAGTCATAAAAACTAATCCCTTATTACTAGACTGAAACAGTTTTCTTAGTTCATTGTGTCGTTTTAAATTCACAGGTCCATGACTGGTGACAGCTTCTATTAATATTAGCCAGTCTTGTTGTTGATAATAAATTACAACATCTGGCATTTTACCATGAGGATCTAAATCAATTCCTATTTCTCGAAACTTTTGAGTTTCATTAATAATGAACTTATCCCCAGCATCACCGACATAAAGAACCAAACCTCCTGGTGTAAATCTGGGACAAAAATTTTCTAAAATGTCTTTGATTAAATTATTTTGTCCACCTGATGATAGATAAATTGCTTGTCCATTGGGTAAACTAACGGGAATTGTGGAGATATTCCGAGTTCTATCCTGCAATAAATTCTTGACAGAAATAGTATAATTACGACGAGATTCTTCCCACTGATCAGAACCATAAGATTGTATCAGCGAAAGTGCTTGTTGCTGAAGTTGATAACACCATTTAGGACTATTAATTGGTCGGTCGGGTTGATCTGGATTTTCCACAACTAAACCCATTTGTACAAACTGGTGCATTGTTTGTCTTCTCACTGTTTCCCTTGTATTGGGTGCGTATTGTTTTCCATAAAAATCACGAAACCAATCCATCATTTCAGTAATTCTGCGTTTGGGTGTTGTTGCTTGATCCCAAGAAGTTTCCGGTCGAATGTCTGCCAATGCGAGTAAGCACAGTGCGGATCTTTCGTTTTGCTGTTCTTTGGGTGCAGAAATTTCTTCAAGAATAGTTAGTGCTTCTTGAATACGTTTACTAGCGTGAATTGTGTTGATTGCTTCACTCATAATTGATAGATTTTGATGTACAAGTTGATCAATTTGATCTTGATCAAACGCAGATTCATGAATTTGTGTTCCTAGTTTTATTAAATCATTTTTACAGGGGTATTTAATTTTTCGTAGGTCTGTAGCATTAACTTGTGTGTTACCACTAAATAGGCGAAAGTATTGATCAAATAAAGTTGAATTGAGAAATGCTGTTAAACCTTTTGCTAGGTCGAGATTCATTCCCTTTCCTTTAGCATGATAATAGTTAAGATGGTTTTCTATACCCAGTGCCGATGAATCTATAGGGTAAGATACAGCAGCAACAATACGGCGTTTTTCTTCCTTTGCAGAAAACCGTTTGACTACAATATAACAACCTGATGGAATTAACCATTTTTGTGTTTCTTGATTCTTTTCAATAGCAATTGATTTTTTCGGTTTTGTGGGAGGAAATAACACTTTTCCTGGTTTGATAGATTCTGGGTAAATTAAGGGAACTGTTTGATCATCTAAGGAATTTCTTAAAGATGATTTGAGACGAAAATCTACAACTGGACCGGTTGAAATTTCCAAACTAAGTTCTTCTAATGTAGATGGAAATTTATCCATTTGCACTTTTAAAGCATCTTCCAAAGAGTTGGTAAGAACATGGATAAACATTTCAGGATCATTTTTTTCAATAACTTGGTTATAGGGAACAAGTCTCATTTCCGAAAAACTATCTAATTCTTGTTCTGAGTTAATACTTATTTCTATAAATTTAGGTTTAATTTCTGTTTTTGTAGCATGAAAAATAATATTTTCTTGTAAAACATTATCTTCTGCAAAAGCTAATGAGCGACTTTCAAATATATGAATATTTTGGAGTACCATTTTTTCCAAAAAAGCTTGGCGAAAAGGACGAAAATAACTACCATTACAAAAGCTTCTCGGAGTAATTGCCACTATCTCTCCATTTATAGAAAGTTGTAATATGGATAGCCAAACAAATGCACTATATAAATTTACCGTTTCAATTCCCAGCTTTGACAGTATTTTTTTCTCAATTGATTTACTGTTAATCTTTTTATAAGGTGGATTCATAATAGCATGAGTAAAATTCTGGGTATAAGTATTAAAAAGTGGTAAATTATTTTCTGTAATACTTCCAATAAAGCTTTCATTCTGTAAACAATAATCTGCTTTAATCCCTCTATTTTTTAAGGCTTGACAACAGTGATTAAGACATTCTTGCAGCGAGGGTATAAAGCTTGCTTCTACTTCATAAGCTGTGATAAAACAACTTTCAACTTGATTAGAATTCGTCAATAATCGCTCTACAAAAGCAGCAGTTAAAGACCCAAAACCAGCACCAGGATCTAGTAAATTAATATGACCTGATAAATTGTTAAATTGTCCTGCCATCAATCTCGCAACTGTCGCAGGAGTCATAAATTGACCCAATTCACTTCTTTGTTTTGGGTTTAATTTTGCCGATAAATTAAATCTATTTATATCTGTGGAGTCTGTCAAGAAAGTTGTCATGTTATAGACAATAAAATTAGATAATGAAAATTGTGAATAATTTGCTATGATACACTCAGGGCTTTATTACTTATTACAAAAACTATGGTAAAAATACCCTTTCTGGCTTCAACAATTCCTCCTTTAACAAACGGGGATAAACTCACCCGTTATGAATTTGAACGGCGATATAATACAACATCTAAACCTAAAAAAGCTGAATTAATTGAAGGAATTGTTTATATTATGCCGGCTGCTCTGCGTTTTAGAAGTCATGGACAACCTCATGGTCGCATCTTAACATGGATTGGTAATTATGAAGTTTTAACTCCTGGTGTGGCATTAGGAGTTGAACCTACAGTCCGGCTAGATTTAGATAATGAACCTCAACCTGATGCAATTCTGATTATTATACCAGAAGCAGGTGGACAAACTCGAATTAGTGAGGACGATTATATTGAAGGTGCGCCGGAGTTGGTGGTAGAAATTGCTGCTAGTAGTGCAGCTATTGACCTACATGGCAAAAAACAAGCTTATCGTCGCAATGGAGTCAAAGAATATATAATACTTGATGCTATTCCTCGTTGTTATCCCTTGATACATCCTGATTTAATGTTTACCCGTGTCTTTGGTGATAGCATTGAGTCTGTAGTAAATGAAGAAAGACGTTTATTTTATGTGGCTTTAACTCGTGCAGTTGAAACTTTATTTATTATTACAGAAAGTACAAATTCATCACCTTTTCTTGACGAATTAAACAGGAGAACAGAAATTTCTATATTAAATTGGTCAGATTATCAAACTTTTATTGGTGTGGGGACTGTACAGTATATTACTGTTAAAGTTGGCAATCAAATTGGTAAAGGTAGCAATGGTACTTACACAATTAGCCATTTGTTGAAAGCTGAAGGTTATGAATGGAATAAAACAAAAAAAGTTTGGTATCGTACCTATCCAGCAGAAGGTTTTTCAATTCCAGAATATTTTAATAATGTAAATTGGATTTCTCAAGCTGTGGGAATTGAAGTGCGGTTTTATGACGATGCGGAAAATGAATTAGCATTTTATCATATTGACTAATATAGCTATGAATATATGTTAAAATTGGATTACCATAAATAGTGGAAAATTATTGCAATGGAAATTACTAAACTATCAACTCAAGGTCAAATTACTATTCCCCAAGTTTTAAGAGATCAGTATCATTGGCAAGATGGACAGGAATTAATAATAATTAATTTGGGGGATGGAATTTTATTAAAGCCTAAAAAAACTTTTCCAGAAACAACATTAGATGATGCTGCTGGTTGTTTGAATTATCAAGGAAAAGCCAAAACAATTGAAGAAATGGAACAAGCGGTAGCACAGGGAATAGAAGAATTAGGTCATCAATGATTGCTATTGATACTAACATTATGTTTAGAGATGAAAAATTTATTAAAAAGTCTCAAAATTTTACAGTGTTTAACAACTTTTTAAAATGAAAACAGACAGCATATTTTACCGATTATTTCAAGAAATACCCAGCATATTTTTTGAACTGATTGGTAACTCTCCCCAACTAGCAGAACTTTATCAATTTTCATCAGTTGAAGTTAAACAAACAGCCTTGAGAATAGATGGAGTTTTCTTACCTAACCAAAATACAGATAACCCCATCTACTTTTTAGAAGTACAATTTCAATCAGATAAGGATCTCTACCATAGACTTTTTAGCGAAATATTTCTTTACATTCGCCAAAACAACCCCAAAAATCACTGGAGTGCTGTAGTTATCTATCCAACCCGCAGCATAGATACACAAGATATTCAGCATTATCAAGAATTCTTCACCAGTCAACGAGTTAGAGTTATTTATCTCGATGAATTAGCAGAAACAACATCTTTACCCATTGGTATTGCTACAATAAAACTAATCATCGCTAACCAAGATAATTCCATTACCCAAGCTAGAGAATTAATCACCAGAACTAAACAAGAGATAAATTCTCAACTTCAACAGCAACAACTCTTACAAATTATCGAGACAATTTTAATTTACAAGTTTCCAAGAATGAATAGGGAGGAAATAGAAGCCATGTTTGGATTAAGTGAGTTAAAACAAACCCGATTTTATCAAGAAGCAAAAGAAGAGGGAAAGGAAGAAGGTGAACGCAAAGCTAAGTTAGATGCAGTTCCTGGTTTAATAGCATTAGGTTTAACTAGAGAACAAATCGCACAAGTTTTAAAT
Organism: Anabaena sp. WA102; assembly: GCF_001277295.1. Taxonomy (NCBI): domain Bacteria; kingdom Bacillati; phylum Cyanobacteriota; class Cyanophyceae; order Nostocales; family Nostocaceae; genus Anabaena; species Anabaena sp. WA102. The sequence goes on from NZ_CP011456.1 coordinate 3,474,198, forward strand.
TTAAGTCTGGAAGAAATTAGCCAGATTATCCAACAACAGAATATCAACACAAAGGACAAATAAACATGATTTAATCAGTTCCAGAAAATACTACTGTTGAAGAAAAGGAGATTACCTAATCAATAGAATTAAACAAGAGATAGATTCTCCACTTCAACAGTAATACGTATTACAAATCATCTAAACCAGTTTAGTGTATAGAACTTCACAAAAATAAATCTTCAATGAAAGTGACACAAAAAATGATAAGGTGAATAACTTTAAAATACCCTATCGTTTATCAGTATGTCAGTCTCTATCACTATCTCTCAACTGCTTGAAGTTCTTATCGCTGAACCTGTGAATGTATCTGTATCTACCTTAACTCAGTTGGCTATTGGGATACAAACAGATACCCGCATTTTGCAACCAGGGGAAGTGTTTTTGGCTTTGCGAGGAGAAAAGTTTGACGGACATGATTTTGTACCCACAGCGATCGCTCAAGGGGCTATAGTTGCAATAGTTGATCGTCATTACGAAAATCCCGGTTTTCCGGTTTTGCGGGTTAAAGATACTTTAAAGGCATATCAACAAATTGCTAAATGGTGGCGCGAAAGCTTTGCTATTCCTGTCATTGGCATCACAGGTTCAGTCGGGAAAACCACAACCAAAGAATTAATTTCCGCAGTTTTAGCCACAAAAGGCAAAGTTCATAAAACCTACGGGAATTTTAATAATGAAATAGGTGTTCCCAAAACCCTGTTAGAAATGGGTAGAGAAAATAACTTTGCTGTCATCGAAATGGCTATGCGGGGAAGGGGACAAATTGCCGAATTGACAGAAATTGTTAAACCGACAATTGGGGTAATTACTAATGTAGGCACGGCGCATATTGAGTTACTTGGTTCAGAAGAAGCCATTGCAGAAGCTAAATGTGAATTATTAGCAACCATGCCAAATGATAGTATTGCTATTCTTAATTATGATAATCCATTATTAATGGAAACGGCAGCGAAGTTCTGGCAGGGTAAAGTTATCAGTTATGGTTTTTCCGGTGGCGATATTCAAGGAGAATTAACTGATAATGAAACTGTAGAAGTTGCGGGAATGCGTCTACCTTTACCTTTACCCGGTCGTCATAATGCTACCAATTTTTTAGCAGCTTTAGCAGTAGCCAAGGTATTAGAAATTGATTGGCAATTATTACAATCTGGTATTATGGTAAATATGCCCACAGGTAGAAGTCAACGCTTTACTTTACCTAATGATGTGGTGATTTTAGATGAAACCTATAATGCCGCCCCAGAAGCCATGTTAGCAGCTTTACAGTTGTTAGCAGACACACCCGGAAAGCGAAAAATTGCGGTTTTAGGGGCAATGAAAGAACTAGGAGAAAGATCCCCAGAACTTCATCGAAAAGTTGGAGAAATGGTCAAGAATTTGCATCTGGATGGTTTATTGGTATTAGTTGATGGTCAAGATGCGGAAATTATTGCTAATAGTGCCGATAATATATCTTGCGAATGTTTCACAAATCATGCTGATTTGGTAACAAGATTAAAAACATTTATGCAAACAGGCGATCGCCTATTATTCAAAGCCGCCCATTCTGTGGGATTAGATCGAGTTGTTAACCAATTGCGGGCAGAATTTACCAATTAAAAATTCCTGGTATTTCAGACAAAACAAACTTAATTAAGTCTGGTTTTTCGGATAAATATAATACACCGAAAAAATAACTTTTTTCTAGAGATGTTGCATGAAACATCTCTACCATATAGCAAAAAATCAAAATAAAAAGTCTTTTAGTCAAGAAAAAATAATTACTAATTGCCATCAATAACTAGACAAAACTATTTCAATAACGTCTTATCCATTGGCATCAAAGCCTTGAATTTATAAATTCTTTTTGAAAGAATAAAAACTAAGGTTAGTGCATATCACATCTGATCTTACTTATCTTTTATCAAGATAATACATACAAGGAGGAATTATCATGGCTAATATCCAAATATCCGCATTACTTCCTGTTGGTTATGATTTATTTAATGATGCTGCTAGTTTTATGAATGAATTAGCTACCGATGAAGTACAAAACGTTATCGGTGGTGGTTATTCTGGATATCATAGCTGGGGAGGTAACAGTTGGGGCGGCAACAGTTGGGGCGGTTATAATCATCACCACTGTGGTTCTTGCTGCTAAAATCTAAACATTGGTAAAATTATATCCCCGATTTCTTTAAGAAGTCGGGGATATAGAAAGTTGAAATAAAATTACGTTTTTACTTCTAACTTTTGATTGATGCTGTCATTATTTACCTAGAGAAAATAATTGTAGAGGATTTCTCCGCCAGATAATTACTAAAAGATTAGTTAATAAACAGGTGACAGCTAGGGATAACAAGACATACGTGGGTAACATCACTACACCAATCATAAACCAAGTATAAACGTGCAGCATCATGATTGCAGCAAATGTACAGGCTAGTGTCACAGATGCCCAGACTTGACTCATGGGACGATTGAGAAACGCGAGGATAATCGTTAATAAGGTAGTCAAGACATTGGCCGGGACTAGAAAGCCACAGATACCTATACAGTGATTGCGGGAAAATTCAGTTAAGGTGTGAAAATCTAACATTAATTTTGGGGGATAGATAATTGTAGGTTCTTATGATTAGGTTTTATTATAAATTCCAGGCTACTTAGGTAATCTTATCTCAAAAGTGAGTGGCTACACCATTTATGTTACATTTTTTAAAGAATTAGCCCTAACAACTCAATTTCTTAATTTTAATTATACTCAAAACGGCTTGATTGTTTGATTCTAAAGGTAGGGGGTAAAGCATGAGCTAAACCCCTACACATCTGGGTTCTTTGTCATTTGGCAAAAGTTTATATCTCACCCGTGTTTAGTATATAGAGACGTTGCTTCCAGCGTCTCTATCAGAATGTCAAAATCAAAAAATTCAGCTTGTGGGACTAACCCATCAAAATCACAGTATCAATAACGTGAATTACACCATTATCAGCAATAATATCTGCTGCTAAAACTGTGGCGTTTTTCACCTCAAAACCATCTTCACAATTAATTTTGATGGGAGAACCTTCCACAGAATTGACTGTACCTAGTTTCGCTAAATCATCCTTTGTTAACTTTCCAGGAACAACGTGATAGGTTAAAATCCGTGCTAACTGGGGAATATTTTGTAATAAAGTTGTAATTGTGCCTGGTGGTAACTTAGCAAAAGCGTCATCAGTGGGTGCAAACACGGTGAATGGACCCGGACTTTTTAATGTTTCCACTAACCCAGCAGCAGAAACAGCAGCTACCAAAGTTTTAAACGCATCATTACTAACTGCAATATCAACAATATCAGCCATGAATTTTACCTCTCTAGCAAAGCTTCTACAAGATAGTAAATCATGTTTAAGTTTTATTAATGACAATTCTGGTAAAATATAGTCTGATGATTTTCTTCAGTTTTTTTTATACATCAAATGGATAAACGCACTTATGCAATATTAGGAACCGGCGCATTAGGTGGATTTTATGGCGCAAAACTCCAAAAATCCGGTTTAGAAGTTCACTATTTACTCAAAAGTGATTACCAACAGGTAAGGGAAAATGGTCTCATTATTGAGTCTAAAGACGGTGATTTCACCCTCCCCCAAGTTAATGCTTATAACAATGTAGACAAAATGCCACCGTGTGATGTGGTAATAATATCACTAAAAACAACCCAAAATCAACTTTTACCCCATTTATTACCACCAATAGTTAAAGATGACGGGGTAGTATTGGTATTACAAAATGGACTGGATATAGAAGCAGAAGTTGCAGAAATTGTCAATAATGTCAGCATTATTGGGGGTTTATGTTTTCTCTGTGCTAATAAAGTTGCACCAGGACATATTCATCATTTAGATTATGGACAAATTACTTTAGGTGAGTATAAATCTAATTATCAATTAACCGGCATTACTAAAAAAATACGGGAAGTTACCACAGATTTTGAAAATGCTGGTATATCTATAGAAATGTTAGAAGATCTACTATTAGGACGTTGGAAAAAGTTAGTCTGGAATATTCCCTATAATGGCTTATCTGTAATTCTTGATGGGAGAACAGATGAATTGATGACGGATATTCACACTCGTCAGTTAGTGGAAAGTTTGATGTGGGAGGTAGTCGCAGGGGCAAAAAGTACAGGGAGAATTATTCCTGAAAGTTTTATTCAAACCATGTTAGATTACACCACAAGAATGAAACCCTACCGCACCAGTATGAAAATTGATTTTGATGAAAAGCGTCCTTTAGAAGTAGACGCAATTTTTGGTAATCCATTAAGAAAAGCAGAATTAGCAGGTGTAAATTTGCAGCAAATTCGTTGTTTATATCAACAATTAAAGTTTTTGGATATGAAAAATAGAAGTTAAATCTAAATCCTGACTCATCCTATAAAAAAATGGACAAATCAACTAAGTAGGTTGGCGTTGAAAATTGTCGTTATGGCAAGGCAAAAGGCAAGAGGCAAGAGGCAAGAGTGAAGAGGGTTTAGGCGATTTTACATTTCTTTACACAGTTTGGTTTTATTGTGTTCACCTACTTATCTCTATCAATACCTTGTCCAAATTAGAAAAAGCCTTGATTTGTAGGTTGGGTTGTGGAACGTGAACGTTCGCGGAGCAATTAGCATGAAACCCAACAAAGCAGAAAATGGACAAGGTATTGTCTATAGGTGTTATTTAAAGGGACAAAGGCAAGAAAAAACCTTTACCCCTATGAGAATTTTGGGCAAATCAGGCAAGGCAAATAATATTTATTCGACAACATTCTCCTTCACTAATCTTTGGTCAGATGCTACTGCCAGAAGTTCTTCTACAATATCCCAAGCTGCTGCACATTCACGAGAAGAATCGCCCTTAGTTGTACAAATTGTTCTCGCTTCTTCCCGTGCAACTTCTATTTCGTCTTCAATAAAGATGCGTTTTGGATTTTCAAACAAATCACTTTTTCTGAGGATATCGGTAATTGAGACGATTCCTAATAGCTTACCTTTAATTACAGGAGCGCGACGGATGCCTGTATTGGCAAATAAGCGGGCTACATACTCCACACCAAGTTCAGGATTGACAACAATACAAGGCTTGGTCATAATTTCATAAACTCGCACTTGTTTGGAGTCTTTACCGTAAGCAGCAACTTTATAAACAATATCAGTTTCACTGACCATACCATAGGGGTCATTTTCTGTGCGAGGTTCAACAATTAAAGATCGCAAACCTTTATATTTCATTAAATCTACAGCTTCTGCTACGGTTGCTGAACCACGAATTGTTACAACTTCTGTGGTCATTATGTCTTCAGCTTTCATCATCGGTTTATAAGTTCCTATCAATAGTTGGATTGAAATTTGTGGGTAACTTGTGAATTGTCATGAATTTGCAAAAATCCCGTTTCAGCTTTCTCCAGATTGCTCATTATTCTTATGTAAATGAGTATGCTTACCTGGGCAAAAAACCATGAGTTATTGGATTTAATCTTCGTAAACTCTGGCTTCTAAAGCATCGGGAAATTCCTGACAATACATCTCAAAATAGCTTTTTGGATTTTCCACAAAGTCACTTTTTCTGAGAATATCAGTAATTGAGATGATTCCTAATAGCTTACCTTTAATTACAGGAGCGCGACGGATGCCTGTATTGGCAAATAAGCGGGCTATATACTCCACACCAAGCTCAGGATTGACGACAATACAAGGCTTGGTCATAATTTCATAAACTCGCACTTGTTTGGAGTCTTGACCATAAGCACCAACTTTATAAACAATATCAGTTTCAGTGATCATGCCGTAGGGGTCATTTTCTGTGCGAGGTTCGACAATTAAAGATCGCAAATGGCGTTCTTTCATCAGTGCTACGGCTTCGGCTACGGTTGCTGAACCACGGATTGTGACAACTTCTGTGGTCATTATGTCTTCAGCTTTGATCATGGTTAAAATCCTGAAAGTAATGAGTATGAATTTGTGGGACTTTGATTGGGTAAATGTCTAAATATGGAGCAGATGGAAATAGATTCACTCATTTCTAATATTTGCTGCTTAGACACTTCTGGAGAAAGATTAGATGTCGTTAATGGTTGAAAATTACTTGGTATTCCAGGTGCGTAAGCTTCAATGACACTTCCATCCAGAGAGCGTATTACCATCAGGTAGTCACAAACTGGACACTCTGTGCGGATAATTTGATTAATCAAAGAATACTTGTGAGCTAGTTTTTCATCAGTTAAAAACTGACGTTTTGCTTCACTACCGCAATTAGGACATGGAAATATATACGCTCTCTGCATGGAGAAACCCCCTCAAGAATGTTAAAGTATTTTGTTTAAAGCTATGGTGAATTTTTCGTAGGGAACTACCCCAACAACTATTTCTGATAATTCACCGTTATTGAAAAACATAACTGCGGGAATACTGCGAATACCGTACTTTTTCGCAATGCTTTGGTTTTCGCCGTCACCAACATCTAATTTGACTACTTTTACCTGATCTTTGTATTCTTCGGCTAGTTTATCCATTAAAGGAGCAACCATCCTACAAGGTCCGCACCAAGTTGCGGTACAGTCCATGACAAACAACTCTTCCGCTTCTAATAGCGATTCAAATTCTGATTTTTGGATATATTTAACAAGACTTTCATTCAGACTTTCAGAAGTAGCCATAGGTTTCTCCAGCAAAAATTTAAATTGGTGATTATGTAGTTGTAAGATGGAAAATTGTCAAATAATTGAGGTTATTTGTTGAGGTAACACAAGGCTCAGAAGTTCTATAACTCTGATGCCATAGAAATTGTAATCTTTTGATTTTTCTTTTCTTTCGCATAAAATAGGAAATATTTTTCCAGCAGTTAAATTTTTTTATTTGCTGTTAAATAAGATTTGGCAACGGAATCTTGTAAAAACTGAGTTACTATTTCAACTGAGCGATCGCCATTAATCATGGTTAAACAATTTTGTTGGCGATAATACTGAATTAAGGACGCAGAATGCTCATGATAGATTTCTATTCGCTTGTAAATGTTATCATGAGTATCATCTAGGCGACTTTGTTGCAGTAACCTTGGCAACAAAACATCAATGGGGACATAAAAGCTAAAAACTTGGTCGTAAAGCTGTTTTGATGAAGTATTGTGGTTTTTAGCCTGGATTTCTAATAGTAGTTGATCAAGAAGTTTCGCCTGGGATAAGTTACCAGGAAATCCATCCAGAATCCAACCCTGTTGAGCAGAGGCATGATTTAAGTGTTGGCGGATGATATTCAGCAGGAAATCATCTGGAACTACATCACCTCTTTCTATATAGGGCTTGACTTTTAAGCCGAAAGAAGTCTCCTTGGCGATCGCCTGACGGCATATATCATCAATGGAAATATGCGGAATTTGCCATTGGCTTGACAGTGCTGCCCCCTGGGTACTCTTGCCAGCACCCGGTACTCCCAAGAAAATCAATCGCATTCAAACACCCCCTATTTCCAACTGAAAATGAGATGAAATCAACAACCAATACAATCCCCAAATATAGGATTCCTCTAGGAATAACCAATATTTGAGATATCATATCTACAGAGGTGATTGAATTCTCAAAACTATGGCAACTGAAAAATCAAAAGACTCTTACCTGTGGGAAAAGCTAGACCAAGCCAGGAAAGCGAAAGCTGCCAGTGGCGGCTATGCCGGCTATGGTTCACCTGCTTTTGGTCAACAGTCAGTTAATGGTGAACTAGTAGAGAATCCATCTGAACAACAGATCATTGAATTAATTCGCCGTCACCACAAGTCAGGAAAATCGCTTCCACAAATTGCTGCGTGGCTAAACCAGCAAGGATATACAACCAAGCGAGGGAGTCAGTGGCAACCTGTATCAGTTAAAAGAGTCCTAGACAGGCTATATGGTAAAATACAGAGGATTTCTGGCATGGATGAAGACTGATGTACTTATTGGCTCTGATTTAGAACTACAAAGCAAAAATGTCCTCTTTTGCCCCTATTTAGATAGGCCAGTTTAAATTTTATCCCCCATTTACCTTTTAATCGTTAAACCCTTTATATGTAAACTGTTTCCTCGATTTATCCTTTACATCCCTCGTATCATAACTGAAATTTGTAGAAAATAATATGTATATGACAAAAAACTTTACAAAACTTTATAAATTAACTTCATCAGCTATTGTCAACCATGCAAATTGATGACCCACTCATTGGCGTTCCCTGCTTAGAAGAGGCGATAGATAGGCATCCACTGGTTGTTGCGCCCCATACTTCCCTAATTAATGTTGTGAATTTAATGAATCAGACGCGAGGTAATAGTTGTTTATTACCTGATTTTGATTCAGCAATTGGCTTTAGTTCCATGGGAGGTACGCGTTCAAGTTGTATTTTAGTCATAGAAGAAACAGAAATACTGGGTATTTTCACGGAGCGAGATATTGTCAAACTTACAGCGGCGGGTAGAAATTTTGCTGATGTGAAAATAGCTGATGTCATGGTGCATCCAGTCATAACCTTGGCGGAAACTGCATTTCGAGATATCTTTGCCGCACTGTTTTTGTTTCGACGATATCGCATTCGCCACTTGGTGATAGTCAATGCAGAGGAACAACTCGTGGGGATTGTCTCCCCAGAAAGTATTAGGCAAGTTTTGCGCCCCACCAACTTGCTGAAAATGCGGCGGGTGTCAGAAGTAATGACCACTCAGGTAATTCATGCACCACCCACAGCCTCCGTACTCAGCTTGGCACAGATGATGGCAGAGCATCAAGTTAGTTGCGTGGTGATAACGAAAAGTGCTTCTGGGAATGATGCTGAATCCGGTTGGAAACCAGTAGGAATTGTTACAGAAAGAGACATAGTCCAATTCCAAGCATTGGGATTAAATTTGCCTCAAATTCAAGCAAAAACAGTGATGAGTACACCCTTATTTTTGCTTAGTCCAGAAGATTCCCTATGGTCTGCCCATCAAGAAATGCAGCAGCGACGAGTGCAGCGATTAGTTGTATCCTGGGATTGGGGAGCAAAGTTAGCGATCGTCACTCAAACCAGTTTGTTACGGATATTTGATCCACTGGAGATGTATGGAGTCATAGAAACATTACAAATAACTGTAGCTCAATTAGAAACCGAAAAAGCTAAATCTTTCCATAACCAAAGTAACTCCACCGAACTACCACTACAGCCAGACTTAAAGCAGATACAGAAACAACATATAGTTGCTGACGAAAACTTAGATAACTTGATTGCTACTGTGCAAAGCCGGATAGAACATTTGATCAAAAACCCTGATTTATCCAGAGAATTACAGCAAATGTATTTAGGTTTAGCGACAACGGAGATGCAAAAAATCCGCCATTGTCTTCATAGCTAAAAAATCCTCACAAATTAACAAATTCCTAACAAATAACCCGAAGATTGCAACACACTTAAATAAAAATTACTTTCTCGTTCACGCAGTAACCCAAGTAGCACAGCAAAGTATTTTATCCTGATAAAATTGCGTTCAATTATTTTATTTTCAGATATTATTCAGAATAATCATTGCCAGAACCAAATTGCCATTTATCTATTAACCGATGCCAGTAATATTGTTGTTGAATAGATAAATTATTAATTAATAATTTAATCACTGGAGTTACCAAAAACAAACCATTATAAAGGCATAAATTAATATAATGTAATATCCAATCCAATAAACTCAATAAACCAACTTGGGGAATAATTTTTGCAACTAATAAAGGATGAGATAAACCAGTTTTTAACAAAGTTTTTGTTAATGCCCCAAACTGAACAATATCTTGTAAAAAAGGTTTTAAAACAGGTGTTCCTAACTCCTGCATTTGCACAAATACAGCAGAGAGTAATTGGTTAATTTGATTGGGTTCAATTTTTTGATTTACACCTACACTCATAGCTTTTTGAAATAACCAAGTTACACTTAAACTCGGTTGATAGGGTTGGAGAATCGCCAAAGATTGGGCAGATAATTGATCAGTTTTTAATGCCTCCTCAATTCCCAACGTTAACCTGTGTAAATGACGTACCATAGCCCCAAAACCACCAAAACTTAAAGGTGATTGATTACCGCTACTATCCCCCACTGGTAAAATGCGATGCCAAGGGGTTTGCAGAGGACTTTGACGATAGCTAGGAAAGAAACCAAATAACGCCCTTTGAAAATTTAGGCGATTAATTTCCACACCTTGATATTCTGGTAACAAGCGTAAATATTCGTCAAACAAAGTTTCTAAACTCAACCGTTGTGGATCTGCATCCATATAGGTAAATAAATATGTGGTTCTACCATCCTTAGCTGGAAAAGCTTCCCAGAAATATTGACATTGATTTTCCAAAGCTGTGAAAGATAACAACAAGTCACCTGAGTTATTTTCCGGAAATCCTTTAGCACAACTTCCCACAACTAAACAAAGTGCATCTGGTTTTTTTCCTTGACGCGCTTGTTGGCTAATTGGAGAAAGATTTCCCATGGCATCCAATAACAATTTCGCGGTAAATTGATTGTTTACTATTACGCCATTTGGGTGAACTACGGCATCACTAAATGGTGTATTTTCAAATAACATTCCCCCAGCATTGAGAAAGCGCGTTTTTAACGTTTCCAGTAGATAAATAGGATTTACACCAATGTTCAGAACATCTTCTACCCAAACTTCTGTACCGCCTTGAAAACTGACTCGTGCGGGGTTATATTTAGTTACGATAGCTGCTTCTAATTCCTGTTCTGTCAGCAATTCCAATTCCCGAAATACTTCTAACTCTTTGCGAGAAATATTCCATTCCTGTTCTCTTCCGCGCAAAATTCCCCTTTCTAATAACGCTACGCGCACACCGCGCACAGCTAAAGCAGAAGCGATTAAAATTCCTAAAGTTCCACCGCAGATAATGACATCAAATTCTACAGATTCTAAATTTTTGGGATTTTCTTTAACTACGTTGGGTATGGGTGCGTTACCTTTTCGCAACAATGCTAATATGCTGTCAGTACGACGCAAGCCGCCTAAAACATCGCCTGGGAGTTGGGAAAGAATTTCTTCGGTTAGGGACATAAAATTTAATTCCATCTGTGTATTTGATGATATACTAAATTTATAACTATGTAATAGTTAGTTGATACAATAGCTAACAAATATGAAATCTATATTTTCACCAATATCAAAACAAGTAGAATTACCTCTAAAATTAGTAACTCATCAAAAACAATTCACTTTTATTGATCTTTTTGCTGGTATTGGTGGATTTAGAATTGCTTTAGATAAATTAGGTGGTCAATGTTTAGGCTATTCTGAAATAGACAAACAAGCAATTAAAGTTTATCAGCAAAATTTTATTAGTTACTTTAATAAACATGAAATTGAATTAGGAGATATCACAAAAATTAGTCAACTTCCACATAGTGTTGACATCATTGTTGGTGGTGTTCCCTGTCAACCTTGGTCTGTTGCTGGTTGTTTAAGAGGATTTGAAGACAAGCGAGGAAAATTATGGTTTGATGTAATTCGACTAGTGAATAAAAATCAACCGAAAGGATTCATTTTTGAAAATGTTAGTGGATTAGCAAGTCCTAAAAATCGGGATAATTTGGAACTGATTCTTAACGAATTGGCAAATACAGGATATTGCATGAAATGGAAAGTTCTTCATGCTTACGATTTTGGTTTACCTCAAAATAGAGATAGAGTTTTTATTGTTGGGATTAGAAGGGATATAGAAAGATGTCAGGAGTATAAATTTCCTAAACCTTTGAATATTCACCCAAAAGTTTTAGATATTTTGGATGAATTAAAAAATATTAATTTTGTTGAAAAAGTTAAACTAGATGCAAATACTTTATTTAAAGGTGTAATTCCACCATCAAGAACAAGATTTCAAAAAGATGATGAGTTAAATGATTTTTTCATTTTTTCTGATTTAAGAAATGGACATACAACAATTCATTCTTGGGATATTATCAATACTAGTGACAGAGAAAAAATAATTTGCTTAACACTTCTTAAATATAGAAGAAGCAAGAAATATGGCAATAAAGATGGTAATCCTTTATGTTTTGATGATTTCCGAGAAATCATCACTGATATAGAGATCAGTGAATTAAATATTTTAGTTAAAAAAGGAATATTCCGGTTAACATCTGATCATAAATATGAATTTGTAAATTCTAAAAATATGACAGGTATTAATAATATTTATAGAATTATTTTACCTACTGCTGAAATTTTCCCAACTTTAACTGCTACTGGTTCTAAAGACTATATTGCAACTGTGTCTATTCATGCTAATCATCCACAGGAATATAAAAATCTTTTCTTAGAAAAAATTTATCAACCGCAGAAATATATACCCATTACTGCAAAACACGCTTGTAAGTTACAAGGATTTCCTCTGAATTTTGAATACCATAAAAAAGATGAGGTTGCTAAAAAACAGTTTGGTAATGCTGTTCCTGTACCTGTTGTTGAATATGTAGCTAAAGAATTACTAAAGATTCTTGATATCTAACTAATTTGGATAAAAAATATCACGAAATTCTTCTGCAAAGTTTTCTTGTCCTAATTCAACAAAAAGTGATTGTAACTCCTCAAATGTATTTTCCTTTCCAGAACAAAAATCCCAAAATTCATTTTCAACCCATATATCTTGGGTAGTATCTAGAGGTGAACTAGATAGCATACTCTTTTGCTTTTCATACCAAGATTTTTTAAAAGGATTAAAAGGAATAGTGATACGTGCTTCTAAGTTAGCATGAGGATTTTTAGCAAATCTGTAAGCATACCATTCTAGAATTTGTTTGTTAAATCCTTTGAAACCACTTTGATTTGGTTGTGTAGTTTTAATATCAAAAACATATTCAATACAATTTTTGGAAAAATGAATATCTACACCTGTTCCAGAAGGAGGAGATTTGTATTTGATGATTTCTTCGGGATTAATTTTCAAAGCAGCTTGTTTAAGTCGCTGTATACATTCTTGCGTATCAACAATATTTCCATTATATTTATTTTCACGTTCGGAAATTAGCTTATTTAAGTAGGTTGGCGTTGAAAATTGTCGTTATGGCAAGGCAAAAGGCAAGAGGCAAGAGGCAAGAGTGAAGAGGGTTTGGGCGATTTTACGTTTCTTTACACAGTTTGGTTTTATTGTGTTCACCTACTTAGTTCAATATCTAATTCTTTAGGAAATGGTTGAGGACGTAATATTTTTTCAGTAACGATTTCAAATCCATTTAATTCTGCTAAAGTTTTAGCTATAGGTTCCCAGCAAGTTGTTCCTAAACTTGTTTCTAGTCCACCAATCAGAGAACGTATTCGCCTTTCTTTGGGAAAAATATCATCTAATACTTGGTAATTTTCTATTTTCTTACCTTTGAAAAAATTCCTAATTGATTTTTTGAGATTTTCTTTAATTATCTGTTTAATATGCTTATCCATAATTCAATTAGTATGATATGTTTGTGTAATTATTCGCGCATAAACTGGATTAGACAAATATATAGTTTTAGCTAATTTTGTCATGTAAGAAAACATTACATTAGTTATGCGATTTCTGTGGACTGCTGAACGCTATCGCTTTGATCCCTTTTAAATTAAACATATTAATTTATTAATTTAGTGATAAGTACCTGGACAGAATTAATTATATATTGGTTATTTACCAATTCTTTGCCAGTCAAGGATTTCAGCCCGGATTTTTGTGTAATTAATTTTGTCCGATTACTTATATACGGTCATTCTCGTTATCTTATCAGTTTTGGATATATTTTGGCAAATGAAACTGATCTCAGAGTTTATGCCAATCTAGATATAGAAGTCTCTCAATAACTTAATTTACAGGAAACACCCATGAACCGTTCTCAGATAGTTGCGATTATTACAGGTGCAATTTCTATACTTCTGGCGATCGCATACCTAATTGTTGTCCAGATTATTGATTACCGGGATATGAAACCAGCGCCCATTAGCCAACTCAGCCCAGCAGTGATCATTGCGGAAAGTAATTTACCCAATTTGCAGCTTGACATAATTGCTAAAGTGTGAATTTGATCGGGGTGGAAAATGCCGCCCCTATACTATAGATACTATAGACAAATACAATCCATAGACTCAAAATAATAGTTACCATTTGATAATTCAATTGATTGAAATATAAGAATTCTTTACAAGAAATATCGTGAATTTGTTTAATTAGGTAATTCTTTTTTGGCACAGATAACGGTAAGCTATTTCTAACAATATTAAATCAAGATAAATTTTCATTATCTGTCATCACTAGGTTGAGAGGGATCAACGCTAGTAAGTCTGTTTTCTTTAATTTTTGCTGCAAACTATAGGAGTAATTGAATGGATCAATATTTGCTAGACACTATTTGGCTAATTCCGGTTTATGCTTTGATAGGTGGGCTTTTAGCCATACCTTGGTCGCCGGGAATCATTCGCAAAACTGGTCCTCGACCGGCGGGATATGTCAACGTGGTGATGACCTTTATCTCCTTTTTCCATGCCGTCTTTGCTTTCTTTGCTATTTGGAATCATCCAGCTAAAGAAGTATTTATTCCTTGGCTATCAACAGCAGGTTTAAATCTGACAATTAATTTAGAAATTTCTGCTGTCAGCATCGGGGCAGTAATTATTATTACCGGCTTGAACTTGCTGGCGCAGATATATGCCATTGGTTATATGGAAATGGACTGGGGTTGGGGACGCTTCTTTTCCTTATTGGGATTATTTGAAGCTGGTCTTTGTGCCTTAGTTTTGTGTAACGATTTATTTTTCAGTTATGTAATTCTGGAAATCCTGACTTTGGGAACTTACCTATTAGTAGGTTTGTGGTTTAGTCAGCCCTTAGTAGTCACCGGGGCGCGAGATGCTTTTTTGACCAAACGGGTGGGAGACTTATTTTTATTAATGGGTGTCTTGGGACTGTGGACACTTTCAGGGACTTGGAATTATACAGAGTTAGCTGCATGGGCGACTACAGCGAATGTTGACCCGACAATTATTACTTTAGTGTGCTTGGGGTTAATAGCTGGACCTATGGGTAAATGCGCCCAGTTTCCTTTGCATTTGTGGTTAGATGAGGCGATGGAGGGACCTGTTCCCAGTACAATTTTGCGGAGTTCGGTGGTGGTTGCCAGTGGGGCATGGGTATTAATTAAATTGCAACCTGTGTTTAGTTTATCACCTGTGGCATCTTCGGCGATAGTGGCGATTGGGGCGGTGACAGCGATTGGTGGGGCGTTAATTGCGATCGCTCAAATTGACATTAAACGCTGTTTATCCTATTCTGTCAGTGTTTACATGGGCTTGATATTTATTGCTGTAGGCACACAGCAGGATGAAGCCGCATTATTATTAGTCCTCACCCATGCCTTGTCCGCTGCATTATTAGTTATGAGTACCGGGGGAATTGTTTGGAACAGTGTCACCCAAGATGTTACCCAACTCGGTGGATTATGGTCACGCCGCCCCATGTCTGGGATAGCATTTATTATCGGTACATTGGGTTTAATTGGTTTTCCCCCTTTAGGTAGTTTTTGGGCATTGTTTAAACTAGCTGATGGTTTATGGGAAACACATCCGATTTTAGTAGGAATAGTAATTTTTGTTAATGCTTTAACTACATTTAGTTTAACTAGAGAATTTGCTTTAATCTTTGGTGGTAAACCCAAACAAATGAGTGAACGTTCTCCCGAAGCTTTATGGTTGATGGTTTTACCAATGATGGTTTTATCTGGCTTTGTTTTGCATCTACCTTTAGTTTTACAAAGTTTATCATTACTTCCCGTCTGGGCAACATTAAATAAAGACGTAGCCCTGCTATTAATTTGGTCTAGTATCTTCGGTTGTAGTATTAGTAGCATCATCTATTTAGGCAACATTCCCAAACCAATTCGTTTACCCTGGCAAGGTTTACAAAACCTATTTGCTTACGATTTTTACACCCCTCAAATTTACAAAGTTACCATTATTTTCGGCGTTGCCCAACTTTCTAAATTTGCCGATATGCTGGACAGATTTGTAATAGATGGTATCGTCAATTTTGTGGGTTTATTTTCTCTTTTAGGTGGTGAAGGCTTGAAATATAGCAACAATGGACAAACTCAATCTTATGCCTTAACAGTGCTTTTAGGAGTTGGTGTTTTAGGTGCTTGGGTAACATGGCCTTTCTGGGGAATTCAACTCATGGATTTAATTTTCTAACTATCTATAATTTAGATTGCTGATAATAATCTAAAATGATAGTATACCATCTAAATAAGATTAGGAATAATCCAGTGATTAACAAGCACCTTTCTCGCAGAAGCACTTGAATGAGATACATCATAGCCCCATCCTCGGACCCCCCACAGCGGGGGGAAGAAAAGGATAAACTTTTGATATTGGAGGGGGTTGGGGATGGGGTTCTTGTATCTCACTCAATTGAGAACCGCTATATTACCAATTACCAATTACCAATTACCAATTACCAATTACCAATTACCAATTAATAAATATGTTGAGTGTTTTAATTTGGCTACCAATTATAGCCGGTATAATCATCGGTTTTTATCCAGCAAAAAATATTCCTGCGAGTCAGATTCGGTTAGTATCTTTAATCGTCACAGGTTTAGTTTTGCTGTGGAATATTTTCATTTTGTTAAAATTTGATATCAGCAATCCAGGGATGCAGTTTACAGAATATCTACCTTGGAATGAAACATTAGGTTTGAATTATCAATTAGGAGTTGATGGACTATCAGTATTAATGTTGGTGTTAAATAGCTTACTCACTTGGATTGCTATTTATAGCAGCAGTAAAGATATAGAACGTCCTCGGTTATTTTATTCCCTGATTTTGTTTGTTAGTGGTGGCGTTGCTGGTGCTTTCTTATCAGAAAATTTGCTTTTGTTCTTCCTATTCTATGAATTGGAATTAATTCCCTTTTATTTACTAATTTCTATTTGGGGAGGAGAAAAACGAGCTTATGCAGGCATGAAATTCCTGATTTATACCGCCATTTCTGGGGCTTTAATTTTAGCCACATTTTTAGGAATGGTGTGGTTAACTGGTTCTCATAGTTTTGCCTTTGATGCTGTGGCAACTCAAAACATTTCTGCGGGAATGCAATTAGTATTATTAGCAGGAATAGTTTTAGGTTTTGGTATCAAGATTCCATTAATTCCTTTCCATACTTGGCTACCAGATGCTTATGTTGAAGCTTCCACACCTATCGCTATTTTGCTAGGTGGAGTCTTAGCGAAACTGGGAACTTATGGATTATTACGATTTGGCTTGGGAATGTTTCCTCAAACTTGGCAGATTATCGCCCCAACTTTAGCAATTTGGGGGGCAATTAGCGCGATTTATGGGGCAGTTGTAGCGATCGCCCAAACAGACATCAAACGCATGGTAGCATATAGTTCTATCGGCCACATGGGCTATATTTTACTAGCAGCAGCAGCCGCCACACCCTTAGCATTAGTTGGCGCAGTCGCCCAAATGTTTAGTCATGGAATTATTCTTGCTATTCTCTTCCATTTAGTCGGAGTTATTGAAACCAAAGTTGGGACAAGAGAATTAGACAAACTGAATGGTTTAATGAGTCCTATTCGCGGTTTACCATTAATTAGTGCCTTACTGGTTTTAAGTGGCATGGCTAGTGCTGGTATTCCCGGTTTAACAGGTTTTATTGCGGAATTTATTTCCTTTCAAGGCAGTTTTTCAACCTTTCCTATTCCCACAATTTTATGTGTAGTAGCATCTGGTTTAACCGCAGTTTATTTTGTTATTCTTCTCAACCGTACCTGTTTTGGCAAACTGCAAAATAACCTAGCTTACTATCCCAGAGTATTATGGAATGAAAAAGTTCCCGCGCTAATTTTGGCATTCTTAATTATCTTTTTGGGAGTACAACCAGTTTGGTTAGTGCGTTGGAGTGAAACCACAACTACCGCTATGGTAGCGGCAGTTCCCACAACCGCAAAAACCGTAATTGCCTTGAAGTAGTTATCTCGTTCCCAGTCTCCGACTGGGAATGCTATCACAGAGGCTCTGCCTCTAATTCTAATATTATTGAAGGCAGAGCCTTCTAGAATTCATTCCCACACAGAGTATGGGAACGAGAAATTCCCACACAGAGTATGGGAACGAGAAGAAAACTGTTCCGCAATCAAAAAAATTTTATTAACCAAAACAAAAATATTATGGTACAAACTCCAGCTAAACCAAATACAAAAATCCCACCTTCAAAACACGAATTTGCAGAAATTATTCATCGCTTAGAAGCTGGCGGTTCAATGTTGCCAGATACTCCAGAAAACCTCATGCAAATTATCGGTATTTATAAAGCTTATGCTGTACCAATGGATTTCTATTGGCGAGACTTACTTTATATTGCCGAAAGAGTATTTTTAGATCCTTTGCCAGCTTTTAAATATTTCTTACCCCAAGAATATTTAGACTTACATAATCACTATGCCGGGGATGATGCTGATTTAAGAATTTGGCGAGGTATAGCCACTGCACACCCAGAACTTTTGGCATTTATGGAAAAAGGTGAAACTACCAAAATGCCGAAAATTTTCCATCATTTATTCCATGACAGAATTAACATGGAATTTGCGGAAGCTTGTATGCAGGCTATGCTATGGCATCGCAAAATGTATGCACCTGTTAATCAATTTGATGCCTATTTAGATTCCGAAGAATATAAAACTAATGCTGATAAAGCCATTAAAGCTTATTTTCGGAAAAATCCCCTCATGTTAGGACTTTATAAACTGTTTCCCGATATGTTTTTGGAACAGTGCCGGATGATGTCCTATTATTCTAATCTCGGACTTTTCTGGGAAGTCATGGCACCAGTATTTTTTGAAATGTCAGATATTTATGATGAAGGTGGTTTCCAAGGTGTACCTGATGCCATGAACTTTCTCGTAAATGGCATATTTGCTATTGCAGGTCGTCCCATTTATCATCATGTTTATATTGATGGTGAATGTTATGAAATCATCCCCAAATCTAAAGGTTTTACCTGGTTATATGAAGCCGCATTACCCTATGTAGAAGCTGTTTTTTATCGCACAGCACCATTTAGAGGCACGAAGTCTTATAATGCTCAAGCAGGACAAGTTCCAGAAGATCAAAAAGACTTCCATTATGGCATTCTTTACGCTGATGTCTTTCCCGTTGGTACAGCAGGTATTCCCCCCACATTATTAATGCAAGATATGTTACACTTTTTGCCTCAATATCTTGTTGATTATTATCAAGAATATTGTCGAGGAGAAGAGGATATTTTGATTCAATTGGGGATTACTTTTCAACGTTCAATGTATAATGTCACATCGGCGGTAATTCAAGCTTTAAGAACTGCCCTTTTGTATCCCTTAGATGATGAAAACCCCAAGCATTTACAAGCAAATCGGGAATTTTTTGAAATGCAGCTAAATCGCTTTACTCGCACTGATTATGGTATGCGTGATGCAGCGAGATTACGGGACATTCAAACACAGGATTATAGATAAATGGTGTTGCTGATAGCCTGCGTGGCGTAGCCATATTGAATTGAGGTATAAAATTCCCAAATTTAACCCTTAAAACTCTTACCTTTGCGCCTTTGCGCCTTTGCGTGAGACTAAAATTCATACCCTTAATCAGCAACACCGATAAATTATTGTTTTTACCCGCCTTTTTTCTCTGAATAACTTTGATAACTAAGGAAGAAGCGGGTAGAGATTTTTTAATACCTCATGTCATTATCAGTGATTTTTACAACCACCTTTACCATGATGGTGGTCGTGATTATGTCCATGAGAGCAGCCCTGGAGGTCTTGCTGCATGAGACTTTCACTCATTTGTTTTAAAGAGTCATCTACGGCTTTTAAGCCTATCCATGCGTCAATTTTCTCAACATCAAAGCCTACTTCTCTTTTATCCCCTACTTGGATCAAGGGACGACGGATTAATAAGGGATCTCTCAGCATCATGACTAAAGCATTTTCAGCGGTGATGTTTTCAGGATTCACCTCTCCTGATTTTACAATAGGTGCGGATTTATTGAACCATTCACTGACAGGGCGATCGCCAAAAAATGACCGCAATTTTTCCACTGTCCAAGGTTCTGTTAATAGGTTATATGCTACTACTTCATGACCTGCTGCTGTTAGCAAAACTTTTTGCTTTGTACCACCTTTACAGCCTGGTTTTTCATAGAAAATTACTCTGGCCATTGCCGTTTCTCCTATAAGGTTATAGTTGGATGTTTGGATAGGAAATAATTAACCGCAGATGAACGCAGATAAACGCAGATGGAAGATGATTATTTTGATTGATAGCTAACACTTAGATCCCCGACTTCTAAGATTAATTATTCATTTATTGACAATATCTAAAAAGAAGTCGGGGATCTTATTTTCTATAATATTTATCAGCATAATCTGTTATTTCTTTTTTTGCTACTACTTTTAAAATCTTTTAGCAATGTGGTTAGTTACATCAAATTCAAATCTCTGTTTTGGGTTAGTTTCTCCATAAATATTAAATGTTATTGTTGGTTCTTCACCAATGGCTTGAACCTGATGTATTGTTTGCGGTGTAAAACTCACAATATCACCGGGGGATAAATTTATTTCTCCTGTTTTTTCAATTTTATCAGGAAATTCTGGATCATAACTACGTTTCCAAAATGTATTTTTTTCCTGACCTTTTAAGATTGCCACTATTCCCCATGTTCCATGATTATGAATAGTAGAAGTTGTTCCCGGTGCAAATGTTACTGTTTGTACAGTTAAGGGAAACCCTAATTCATCATATAATAGTAAAACAGAGATTCCCGTTTTTGGATCAGGTTGTAAAGGTTGACTTTGTACCCAATAGGAATTTATCATTAATCGTCTTACCAACATTCTAATTTCTGGTAGTCGTGTTGATTCATCTTCGACATTTTTGAGAACATCTTCGACTTCAGTTAAAAAGCGATAGAGACGATAATTATCACGCAATAAATCCCATGATCTTGCTGATTTACAAACTTGATATTCTCCATTTTCAGCAACAAATAAATCCTGACCTTGCATAAATTTTAAAATATTGACTGTGCAGAATTAGGTAAAAAAATTATAGGAGGAGATGTTTGAGGCATTTTAGTTACAGGAGTCAAGGGAGATGTAGGCATTCCTGGTAGAATCACAGTATTCTGGGTAGAAAATGACGATATTAGCTGGGAATTTGAGTTGAAAGATAACCAATTATTCATGATTCGTAATTTGCTGATTGCTTGTAGTTGTCATATTTAATCGTCTTCTTCTGGTGGACGAGTTAAAATATCGAGAAGAATACCAGCACCAAAATCATTTTTGTCATCAATACTTTTTATTTTGGTACTGATTTCTTTCGCTTGTTCTATCTTTCCTAGTTTAGCTAATACCAAACCTGAAGCAGCATAAGCAGTTAAGTACAATCTGATTTCGGGTTCTTGGTGACGGTTAACTAGGATAGGTTTAAGTTCTTGCCAATTATCAGGTAGACTTTCCGCTTTTTTTATTCTAGCGGTTATTTTCTCTGCTGTTGTCAGTGCTAAGACATAATTATTTTTGTAGTAAAAATATCTATAAGCTGCAACTAAAACATCTGTGTTATCTTCTGTTTTAGCTAACGCTTGCTGCATATATTTTGTAGATTCTTCGGTGTTTTCCCAATTCTGTGCTGCTAAGATCAATAATTCTTTAACATCATCTGTTACATCAAACCATGAAAATCTATTCGTATGATTTTGCATAATAGGTAATTAATCCCATTTGTTCTGGAATATTCGGGATTTCCCATATCTACTATTTAACAGTTCATATTGTAGTCAGGTGGATAAATTTAATTATTTTATCGTTTGGGTAAAATGAGAGAAAATGAAGTCTGTCCAGATTGTGTAGGATCTAAAAGCCTTGATTTGTAGGTTGGGTTGTTCGCGTTAGCGTTGCGGAGCAATCAGCATGAAACCCAACAAATGCGTTAGGTTGCGCTGTCGCTTAACCCAACAAAGCAGAAAATGGACAAGGTATTGACTAAATAAAAGTATCAACGGATTCATTTTTTTAGTTAGTTGTGTTTATCATAGGTCTAGCTGGAAATATCAAGACAGGAGTTTTAGATATTGTTTGTTGGATAGCGGACACCATTTGGGTGCTGTCGCTGCTTTGGCATATCTTCATGAAAACAACACACAACTATGTTTTGATTTTGATAAACTTATTCTCAATGCAGATTTAGAATTTGAGAATAAGGAGTTTATTACTAGTTGTGCGATATCGCCAAGAAGCGCCATAAAAATCAGTCAGACCTTTAAGACTACCTGTTCTTTTTGGCTGTGGTACTGACGATTTTCCAATTAATCAATGTGTTGAAGATGCCTATCGAACAATGTCTTTACACCCTAGTAGTTCGTCAAATTTATTTTGACGGGTAATGGGAAAAAACTTCTGTTCTTCCCTCCCCTGCCCCCTACTACTCACCAGCAAAAGCTAGAACATCCTCAATTCAATTTTAACCGAGAACGGTTGTTTGAGAACGTTTGGAATAGGCGTTCTATTAGGCGTTTTCAAAGGCAGTCTATTCCTCAAAATATCTATTGGCAAATTTTGTAAGCAGTTCAACAACCAATCCCAACAGAGAATCTTGAGGAAATAGAAACTTACTCAGTGGTGCATGATATCGAGGGAATTTCACCAGGGTTATATAAAAATACACATCTCATTAAAGCAGGTAACTTTCGGGAAAAAACAGGTTATTTGTACATCAATCAAGCTATAGCTAGAGATTGTGCTGTAACGACAGGGCTATTTCATTCTTCTCTAGCCCGCCTCAGAATGAATTCTGAGTCTAATAGCAAAAGTCGTCTCAAGACGACTAAAGAAAAGTTCATAGTCCGTTTTAACGGACTTAATTTATTAGCCTTGAACTTCAGTTCAGGGCGGATTATGTTTAGAACGAAATAGCCCTGGCTGTAACGAGAGTTTTTTGTGTCCGATTATTTGAGTTATCAAACTGCTATGCAATTAGCCGGATTTGTCGGACAGAGAGTGTATTTATTTAGCAACTATTGGGGAATAGATTGGAGTGGTATTGGTGCTTTCTATGATGATGAAACCCAGTCCTTTCTAGAAACCAATAAGGACATCTTGTACGCAATGGCAATTGGTAAATAAATAGGAAAATAACGGGAAATGGCGACAACAGAACCTCAATTCCATGCTGATGATAAGCACCCTATACAGCCAACATCAGCAGATATTATGCTTCGGCAACAACTGGAACATTCAATTAGCAAATACTTTTATGAAGGATGCGATCGCATTATTCATAGTTTGTTGTCTAATTGTCGTTGGTATGCCACAACTCACGCGAGTATTTTGACTTTAGTAATTGAATGCCCTGACCAAGTTACTAACTGGCAAATTTTGCAACAAATTGTTCCTATGGCAAATGTTCTTTATAGCATTGTTAGTAGTGCCAAAATCCGGGTTTGTCCTCCCGATATTCAAACTGTACCCTTTGAAATGAGAGTAGATGAGTTGCCAGTTTATCGTGATTGGATCTGATGCAATTGAGGATTTGAGATTGTTGATTAAGCCATCACATTCTGTTGGATAATTATAATTAGTTCGGCAAAAACTAAATCAGCAGAACGTTGCACAATAGGACTTAATTCCAGTCCAAAATCCAGATTTTCAGCTTCAATTAAATAGACTGTCACCTCTTGGGGAAAATCATCTAAGAAGATTTTTCTCCCAGCAGCCAAGGCATGATCCCAACGAAAATCATGTAAGTTGTAACTAGGTTCGGGCAGTGCTTCTAGTTCATTCCCTGGGACTCTAAATATAGCACCTGCCTCTGAACCTGTGCAACTAGCATCAAGAATAATTAATTTTTCGCTACCTCTCGCTTGAAACATCACTTCCATTCCCGCAGTTCCACAATCAAAAACGCGGATGTTGGGGTGAGGATTTTGGGCGAGATGTTGCTGTAAACGTTGGGCAATAATTACGCCAACAGCATCATCATTCCGATTCAGATTGCCACAACCAATGATAGTTAGCATGGGATATTTATAATAGCATGAATATTATCAACTTCGCACAAAAAATTAAAATTTACGGAAATTATGACTACATCTTTGATCATTGACTTTATAGTAGCTATAGCAGCCAAGATCCCCGACTTCTTTTGTAATCATGTTTATAAACTATCAAGCAATGTTCAGAAGTCGGGGATCTGATATTTATTTTCTCTGCGTTTATCTGTAATGGCTAGTCAAAAATCATTCTTATCCATGACAGAATTGCTATATGCTAGTATTTCGTGATACAGAGACTAAAGGTAGAGGTATATTTGCCCAGCAAGAGTTTGCTAAAGGAGATTTAATTGAAACATCCCCTGTGATTATTATTCCTAAACAGCAAGTTAAGTTAATTACTAAGACGGTATTATTAAATTATTATTTTGGTTGGCATGGAGAAAGCGGGGCAATAGGTTTAGGTTTTGCTTCTCTTTTTAATCATTCTTATCACCCCAATGCGGTTTATATTAAGAATTTTGCGAAAAATATCATTGATATTGTTGCTTATAAATATATTCGGGAAGGTCAGGAAATTACTATTAATTATAATGGACAGGTTGATGATATTTCTCCTGTATGGTTTGATGTGGAAGATTAACCAAATATGAAACCCCTCTGGTAAACCTCTCCTTTGCACCTCTCCCTAACCCTCTCCTAAGAGGAGAGGGAAAAGGAATAATATTTAATACTGGAGAGGCTTTGAACCTTGTTCTTTGTATGATAAAAAAGTCCAGCTTCTAGCCGTTTTGAGTATAGTCAGCTTTAGCTTACTTTTGATATTAGCCATGGCTTCGCCACGCAGGCTATCAGAATTCATTCTGAGGTGGACTTTGTAAGCTGGGACGAATTTCGGCTAATGCTGTTTGGATACGTTCTGATAATGGCGGTTTAACTAAATTGTGATATAACAAAACTGCATAAACAATTTCATCATCTACAGCATGACGTAAGGCTAATATATTTTCTTGTTTAAGACTTTTAATTAAATTAGTTAGTGCTGCTTTATGTAGAGATTCAATTGCTCTTTGTAACCCTAATGCTACACAACGTTGACTTTCATCCCAGTTAGCAATAATCGCTTCAAACCGATTGATATCTGTAATCAATTCTTCAAGATTATTCATTATTTTTATGGATTTATCTGGGGTTAATTGGTTATTTTGAAATTAGTTTAGGGCGCAGGCCATGCGCCCCTACGGATTTATTTAGAGAGATTGTTAAAACCTCATTTCATTTTAAAATCTTGCAAGAGAAAGGGCATAATTGCACCTGTCGTTAAACTAGCTACACTAATGGGAATACAGAGGGGAATTGATGCTTGTGCTAATAATACTAATATAACCGTGCCAATACCACTAGCAATTATGGTTTGACGCAGAAAATATATAGGGTCACGGAATAGTTTACCCTTGAGAAATAACTTAATAGAAAACCAACTTAATTCTAACATATATGCTCCTAATGATTGGCTAATAAATTCAGGATAAATAACCCTAAAATTACCGCAGGAATTACTCCTGCTGGTGCAAATAAACTACCAATTGTGGCTGCAAATTGATATCCTATATCTTTACCCGCAAGGATAATTCCGCCAATTGCACCACCAATCATTGATAAAATTGCTGCGATGATTAACCAAGTAAATCCTGTGGTGAGATTTAATTCTGTATTTAAACTATGCAAAAATTTGACAAATCCTGGATCATTAACTAAATCAAACATAGTCATTCTCCTATTTTGGGGTTAATTTAAGGCAAATGCCTGGATTTCTGCGGTTAAATCTTGTAGGGCTTTGGCTACTATTTCGGCTTGTTCTAATTGCTTATGTTCTGTAAATATTCGCCAAGCTTCTTGATAGTATGCTTCTGCTTTTAAGAGATTTTGAGGATTCCCTAATTCTGGTTTTTCGAGGTCATCGGGTAAGTTGAAGAGGAGGTTAGCTTTGTTAGAAATTGTATTAGCATATTCTAACGGTGTATCTTGAAGATTACGCACTTTTAAAGCTTCATCATAAGCTAAGACAGCGCGTAAATTATTTTCTACAGGATGGGAACTCACTAGATATTGTAAGGCATTTCCTAAATTATTTTGCAACATTGCATACTCTCTAGGATGGTCAATTATGTTAATATGCTTGAGGGCGATTTCAAAGGATTGAACTGCTAAACCTTGACGTAAAGATTCTTGTGCCGATGACATGGGCATGGAAAGATAGGCGATCGCTATGTTATTATGTAAAATCGCATATTCCTGGGGGTAATCTTCCCAAGTAAACACCCGCAAAGCTTCATGATAAGCATGAATACTCTCAGTTATCTGGGCTAAATTATAGGGAACTAAAGATTGGAAAACTAACCCCAAATTCATCTGCACTTCTGCCACTTCTTCCGCCGGGGCAAATTGTTGTAAAATCAGCAAAGCTTCCTGATAATCTGTCCGCGCTTGTTGCAAAAATTGAGAACCCCCATCAGGAATCATCTGTAATGTCCCTGCCATGCCCACCTTAGCCCGTGCTTTCAGTAAAACATATTCCTCCCCACACATCTGATAAGCACGGTCAAATAGCCCAATTGCATTGTGTAAATCTTGGGCTGTTTTCGGCTTTTTTTGAAAGCCTGTGCCAATTTCTATCAGCATTTGGATTTTTTCTGCTGTTGTTGCTGACTCTAAAGATATGGATGCAATAGCAGCTTTTACTGCTAAATCTGTAATACTAGATATCATAATTGGCTGATTCTAATCGGTTGGGGAATTGAGTCAATTATTCTTACTATAAAGCAATTTATTATAAAAACTCTAGAGAGAAATTACTCATATTCATAATAGTTTTAACTCAGTTATCACCGCATTAACTGATTTTGGTATCACTATTTTACCAATTATTTTATTTGCCAACCACTATATATAATTCTGTTAATTATATCATTAAAAATCAACTAAGTAGGTGGGCGTGAAATACTTACACAGGACTATTAAAATTAAATAGCATTTCGGGATCTTCCAAAGGCAATACTTCGACATTCTCAGACCTTAACCACTGCTGAAAAGAACGTCCACCTGCTTCAATATACTGAATTAATTCCGGTAAACAACGACGGCGATAAAAACCACATAAAGGCTGCCAAATTTGATTATTTTGCACCAAAGCCGCTATTTTATCGTCTGGAATTGTCTCTAATTGAGATATCCAATTTTGTAATATTTCTAGTCGCAAATTCGGTAAATCACAAGCTAATAACAGAACCCAATTTGTGTCCACTGCTGCTAACCCTTGCATAAAACCTATAAGTGGTCCATGTGTTCGAGGTTCATTGCCAGTTTCCCCAGGTAAGGGAACTTCTGGAATCAATTGACTGTTAGGTGTGAGCAATTTTTGATAACGTTCTGGCCAAGGAGTGACGATATAAACTTTATCAGTACAAGCTTCTGCAATACTACAAATTAATTGCAACATGGGTACACCGCCCATGGGAATTAAGGCTTTATCTCTACCCATGCGAGTGCTTTTACCACCTGCTAAAACAATAGTCGTAACATCATACCGGGAATCAATATTCATGATGTTTGGATTCTATTTAATAAAAATTAACTGTATTTTCTCATAAATCATTTATAATAGCTACATATTATATAGGAATCCGGTTTGATTCCTGAATTTTCCGTTGAGTTAGGGAACAGGGAACAGGGAACAGGGAACAGGGAAGAAGGATTTCAGTATGTACCGAGTTCTGTTCAAAAATCAAATAGGAGTCCTATATTTTGTTTTTAACGAACCACAGAGGCACAGAGATCACAGAGGAAGAGAAAAGGAGAAATGTATGCTACGGCACGTTACATGAATACATCTTGTTTAGGATTGCTATATAAATCTATATTTTATAATTATCACCAATTTTATGACAGAATTTTTTGAATTTGAAGCGGATTTTATTGATTCTTGGCGTTGTATTCCTATGCAAGTGCGCTATAAACTAGATACTTGCGGTATTAAGCTGAAATTAGCCCAATGGAATCTGATGAATCAAGAATCACGTCAAAATTTAATGACATTACCTTGTGATACAGATATTCAAATTCATGATTACAGACATTATATTCAAGAGTTGGTATTGCAACTGACTGGTAAACCTGTGGCTGAATTACCAATTGAAGCTAATCCAGCATGGGTAGATGTTACCACTATTCCTCACAGTGTCCACGAAAAAGCTCAAGAAATAGGTGTGATAATTACAATTGAGGCATGGAAAAGCCTAACTATCTTACAACGGTTTGCCTTAATTAAACTCAGTCGTCCTAGTCATGAGAATAAAAACTTTTTACCGGCTTTGCAAGAATTTAATTTGTTGCCAAAATCCTAAATTCTGATATATTGCTATAGATGATACTTTTTAATTAGTTGGTAAAAGACAAATGATTAAACTCGACCAGTTTTTGAAGTTTTCGGGGATATCCTCTACCGGTGGTCAAGCTAAATGGATGATTGTTGATGGTGAAGTGAAAGTTAATGGGATAGTTGAAACACGGAGAGGACGGAAATTAGTTGATGATGATGAAGTAACAGTAGGAGGAAAAACTTTAAAGGTGGGGGAAATACTCTCAGATACCGTTGATTAATGCTGACATATATAGTCTTAACCTTATATATTTTATTTACTATAATATCTCATAATGCTAATTCTTAAGTTTTATTTAAAAAAAGTTAATTGCTTTAAATAACATCTTAGTTTAAAATAATGAATATTGATCAATAGGTCGTTCTCTACAAGTAAATCCTTTGCAGAAGGGGAAATTATACCCCTATAGAATCTCTTCAATTGTGCATTATTAACACATCTAAAAATAAATAGCTAATGACTAATGTACTCTGGTTACAAGGTGGTGCTTGTTCGGGTAACACCATGTCATTTCTTAATGCCGAAGAACCTACAGCTTGTGATTTAATTGCTGATTTCGGTATTAAAATACTTTGGCATCCTTCCTTGGGAGTAGAATTAGGTGAAAATGTCCAAACCCTCTTATGGGACTGCATTTCCGGGAAGATTTCTCTGGATATTTTGGTATTTGAAGGTAGCGTAGTTAACGCCCCTAATGGTACAGGAGAATGGAACCGATTTGCCGACCGTCCCATGAAAGATTGGTTAGACGATTTAGCCAAAGTTGCGAAATTTATTGTTGCGGTAGGAGACTGTGCAACTTGGGGAGGAATTCCCGCTATGTCACCCAACCCCAGCGACTCTAAAGGACTGCAATTTCTCAAACGGGAAGAAGGCGGTTTTTTAGGTAAAGATTTTGTCAGTCAAGCTGGCTTACCTGTGATTAATATTCCCGGTTGTCCTACACACCCCGACTGGATAACGCAGATATTAGTAGCGATCGCCACTGGTCGAATTGATGATATAGTTCTCGATGAACTACACCGTCCCCAAACCTTCTTCAACACCTTCACCCAAACAGGTTGTACCCGCAACATTCACTTTGCATACAAAGCCACAACCGCTGAATTTGGACAACGCAAAGGTTGTCTATTTTACGACTTAGGTTGTCGTGGACCCATGACCCGTTCTTCCTGTAACCGCATTCTCTGGAACCGCGTCTCCTCCAAAACCCGCGCGGGAATGCCCTGTTTAGGCTGTACAGAACCCGAATTTCCCTTTTTCGACCTCGAACCCGGAACAGTCTTTAAAACCCAGACTGTCATGGGAGTTCCCAAAGAAATACCCCCCGGAGTCAACATGAAAGATTACGCAGTCCTCACCGTTGTGGCAAAAGACGCAGCCCCAAAATGGGCAGAGGAAGACTTTTTTACCGTTTAGTCATGAAAAAAGACCTAACCCCCCAACCCCCTTCCCTACCAGGGAAGGGGGAGTCAATTATTTCCCTCTCCTTGTAGGAGAGGGGTTAGGGGAGAGGTCGTGTAACTAATAACTAATAAAGGACAAATATGCCAATTCAAACTTTAGATATTTCACCCGTTGGTAGAGTCGAGGGTGATTTAGATGTGCGCGTCGAAATTGAAAATGGATATGTGACAAACGCTTGGACTCATGCCGAACTTTTTCGCGGTTTTGAAATAATTTTACGCGGTAAAGATCCTCAAGCGGGGTTAATTGTCACTCCTAGAATTTGTGGAATTTGTGGTGGTTCTCACCTCAGTTCTGCCTCTTGGGCGTTAGATACAGCTTGGGGAACAGAAGTTCCCAGAAATGCTATTTTAGCCAGAAACTTAGGGCAAATTGTCGAAACAATCCAAAGTATTCCTCGCTACTTTTATGGCTTGTTTGCCATTGATTTAACTAATAAAAATTATCGCCGTAGTCACTTTTATGATGAAGCTTGTCGGCGCTTTGCTGCTTTCACAGGTAAATCCTATGAAATCGGCATTACAATTTCTAGTAAACCGGTAGAAATTTACGCTTTATTAGGTGGACAATGGCCGCACAGCAGTTATATGGTAATAAATTGGGGAATCGCTGATATAGTCAGGATTTCTGAGGATAGGTCTGATTATTCCCTGGCTTTTCCTTAAATTAGACGATAGATCTACCCCCAGCTATGCCATAACCAAAGATAGCAAGCAGTAAATCCATTTATTTTTCTCTGCCAAAAGTTATTTGGTTTTCTCAAATATTACCTAATTTTTCCCTAACTCTAGATTAGCGATGCCTTCAGCGCACTGGAAGCAATTCCTAGGTCGCGCTTCGCTATCACATAACTGTGGTAAATTTTTAGTACGCAAAGAATAATCTAATGCACCCATCCTCTTTTAATCTTCTTACCCATTATGAATTTCAAACGATGGCAGGAACTCAAGCAAATCCTCACTGAAGACAAAGATTTGTCTAACATCTGGTCATATTACATGGATCATTTTGGGGATCATCCCAAATTCATCAACTTGGGTCAACCTGTCCAGAATCAATATATAGATGCAGTTGTCAAAACAACCTGTCAACAACTATTTGGTCAAAACGTCAAAATTACCAATTCTCTCCTTATCCATATTCCCCGACATCAATTTTTCCATGGCCCATTCCAAGCCAGCGGACGAATAGGTGGTGTGATTTTCTTTGAGGATATCAAAGTCGGTTTAATGGGTATTTCCGCACACTTTCCCCCAACCAGTGAGGTGAAATATTCCCGGTTTACCGAAGTAATGGATCTATCACCACCAACAGGTCATGATTTAAATTGAAGGGATATAGCATTTCCTAATCTAAATGATGCACAAAATTATCTGTGTTCATCTGCGTTTATCTGCGTTTGATTCTGACTTCCCTGCCATCCTTAACCCCAAAATCGTCTAAACTTAAAGAGTTCGCTAACTGCCAAAATCCTATGTCTCGCTGGTTTAATATTGCAAGTCCATGTAAACTCGAAAAACACTATACCATCTCAGCCACAAGTCGTCTTCCTGACCTATCAATGCTGATTGAACAAGAAAGTTATTTTGTCCTTCATGCACCACGACAAACAGGGAAAACTACGGCAATGTTAGCCCTAGCACAGCAACTTACCGCCACAGGACGTTATGCAGCAGTCATGGTATCAGTAGAGGTGGGAAGTGCATTTAATCATGACCCAGGTGCGGCAGAATTAGCGATTTTGGGAACTTGGTATGATAATATTTCCATCCGTTTACCCAAAGAATTACAACCACCTGTTAAACAATGGCAACAAGAAGAACCAGGAAACAGAATTAAGGCTTTTTTACAAGGTTGGGCAAAAGCTTCACCCCGACATTTGGTAATATTGATTGATGAAATTGATTCTTTGCAAGACCAAACTCTAATTTCAATTTTACGTCAATTAAGAGATGGTTTTCCCAATCGTCCCGAAAATTTTCCTTCATCGTTAGGATTAATTGGTTTACGAGATGTGCGAGATTATAAAGTAGCATCTGGTGGTAGTGACAGATTAAATACATCCAGTCCTTTTAATATTAAAGTTGCTTCTATAACTATGAGAAATTTTAATCTTGAAGAAGTAGGAGAATTATATCAACAACATACAGCAGCAACAGGACAAATTTTCACACCAGAAGCAACAGCAACGGCATTTGATTTAACCCAAGGACAACCTTGGTTAGTTAATGCTTTAGCTAAAGAAGTTGTAGAAAAAATGGTTAAAGATAGAAATATTGCTATTACAAAAGAACATATTTTAAAAGCAAAGGAAATATTAATTGCTCGTCAAGATACTCATTTAGATAGTTTAGCTGAACGCTTACGAGAACCAAGGATAAAAGCAATTATTGAGCCGATGTTAGCAGGTTTAGAATTGGGGGATATACCCAACGATGATATTCAATTTGTGATTGATTTGGGATTATGTAAAATGCACCCCTACGGAGGTTTAACTATTGCTAATCCCATTTATCGGGAAGTGTTACCCAGAGTATTAACAGTAACACCAATGGCTTCTTTACCAATGATTGCACCAACTTGGTTAACCCCGGAAGGTGAATTAAATATAGATGCTTTATTAACAGCATTTCTCAAGTTTTGGCGACAACATGGAGAACCTTTATTAGGTAGCACTGGCTATCATGAAATTGCCCCGCATATTGTATTAATGGCTTTTTTACATCGTGTTATTAATGGTGGGGGAATTTTAGAAAGGGAATATGCAATTGGTAGTGACAGAATGGATTTATGTCTGCGGTACAAAGATGTAACGTTAGGTATTGAGTTAAAGGTATGGCGGGAGAAAAAGCGAGATCCTCAAACTGATGGTATTGAACAATTAGAATCCTATTTAGGGCGTTTGGGGTTGGATTTTGGTTGGTTATTTGTGTTTGATAGGCGTAAAAATGCCCTACCAATGGAGGAACGTTTGTCAACGCAGGTTGTGGTGACGGAAAATCAACGTCGGATTACTGTGATTCGGGCTTGAGTGTTATGTTTTTTGTTTCACGCAGAGGCGCAGAGGCGCAGAGAGGGGAGCGAAAAAAGGGAATTAAGTATTATTTTTTCTTTCTATTGAAATATAAACCCGGGTTTTTATCAATATAAATACGTAAATATTAATATTAAAGTTAAAATATTTACAGGTTTGCTTGAGTATAGAAGGATTGATTTATTTGGAAATTGAGCGAACTGCTTGCAGCAGCGCTAGTTCCCTCCGGGACGCTCCGCGAACGCGATCGCAATGCACAATCAAAATTATCCGAGGTGATAAGCGATCGCATTAACCCAATATTAGCGAACTGACAAGTCAGCGCTTACGCTATCGCAGTTAATCGCAGTTAAGGAAGCACAAGATAATTGATTTTGAGCGAACTGCTTGCAGCAGCGCTTCGCTATCGCTAGTTTCATTAAGAGCATAGAATACGACATAAAACATCTGCAATTGAGGCTTGAGTCTCTGATGTGAAAGATCCTAACTCACGGCGAATTAGGGATTGACGGAGGGTTACTAGGTGATCGAGACGTAAGGTTGATGCTTGCCGAAGTCCACTATTAAGGAAGTCTGGATGTTCCGGTTGCAGAATAATATCTGTGTTGAGGGGTGCTTGAGGAATGCGACTGGTGATGAGTGCAAAAATGATGTGCTGATAAATGCCGATCACATCTGTTAAACAGTAGGCAGGACGGACTTTACTGGAAGATAGGTCATCGAAAGGAAACTGAATCAGAACAACCTTACCTTTCATAGTTTACAGGTTGCCCATCTTCGAGGGTGTAAATGTCCTCTTCTGGATCGTTCAGGAAAGCAAAGCTAGGGTTGGTTGAGATTGCATCTAACCAGGTTTGTTCGTTGAGATCCTCCTCCTCTGGCATTAGCAGGATAATACGCACCCGACTGGCTTTGTCTTGGGGAAGGGGACTATCTAGCTGAATTTGTCCTTGTTTATTTAAGATACCTGTGGTTTCAATCGCACGCATGGTTTCAGGCGGAAAAAATCATTTGGTTCGATTTTAACACTTTCTTCGGTGCAACCAGAAGGTAAGTAGGTTGGCGTTGAAAATTGTCGTTATGGCAAGGCAAAAGGCACTCATGCAAGAGGCAAGAGTGAAGAGGGTTTGGGCGATTTTACGTTTCTTTACACAGTTTGGTTTTATTGTGTTCACCTACTTAATTAGTTGACACTCTCAGCGGCTTTAGCCGCTGAGATTCTGCGGACAGAGTAAACTTAGGTAATGCCCAAAGTTTAATTCTCGCTACGGTCGTCAGGTTGAGTCGAGGGAGGATATTATTCCTCGCCCCTCTCAGTTAGATCCGTGCGTACCCGTTTCCGTGTACACGGCTCCCGATGTTCTTAGCTTTCACTTTTGCTCATGTGAATATAATCGTGGCAGATGAAAGTGAATTGCTAGAAGGTTTTTAGTTTTCCAGTTTTGGTGGTTTCCATCTATATGATGTAAATGTACCTTCTCATCACTGAGCATTTTTAGACCACAATGACCACATTTATGGTTTTGCCGTTTAAGGCCTATCCGCAATAGTGGGGACTTTGAGAATCCGGGTTTTACCGTCCTTTTTGGGGATGGGTCTAAGCTTAGATTGCTGGATATTTCTGTTGTTAACATTGATGTAATATACCGTAGGCATAGCTCTGATGTTGTTGCACTTTGATAAATTCTCGCTCCTGAACTGAAAATTGACTTTTTTGCCTATTTTACTTGTGTACTAATTACTAAGAATTACAATGCCATCCGTAAACCAACAGTTATTTTCCCAATCTGGATTAAATTTGATTGCATTCACAGTTTCTCCGTCTTGTCTTTTACAAGTTGGTACAGTGTCTATGCTGATATTAGTTATAGCTCAGAAAGCTACAAGCGAGGCATTAATCAGCCTGGGTGAAGCAAGTGAAGAATTATTACGAGGCGATCGCCTACCTGTCCTTCCTTTTCCAGATGGTTATAAATTAGACAAGGATTAGAAATCATCCGTAGAACTCAAGCGTATTTTCATGATGAATGCCCAGAATATGCCCCAATTACCAATTCCCTCCCACTTTAACGCTGCAAAAGTCGGTGAAGTTTGGCGTGTACCTTATCAACAACGTGCTGCTGAATCTGAAACTTATGCCAAACAACAAAACATTCCATCAGCAGCTTTAGATAAAAACCGCATTTGTCTAAGTAGGTTGGCGTTGAAAATTGTCGTTATGGCAAGGCAAAAGGCAAGAGGCAAGAGGCAAGAGTGAAGAGGGTTTGGGCGATTTTACGTTTCTTTACACAGTTTGGTTTTATTGTGTTCACCTACTTATTATTAATAGATGTCCAAAATACCTTTTGCATTCCCTATTTTGAATTATTTGTAGGCGGAAAAACTGGAATTGGTGCAGTTGAAGATAATCAAAGACTGTGCGAATTTATTTATCGCAACTTGGGAATAATTACCAAAATTATTCCCACACTGGATACTCACACAGCCATGCAAATCTTTCATCCTATATTCTGGGTAAATTCCCAAGGAGAACACCCAATACCTGCCGCAACCAACATTACACCCACAGATATTGAAAACGGTATTTGGCAAGTTAATCCAGCGGTTGCTAATAGTCTCAATAATGGTGATGATGACTTGTTAGCAAAACAGGCTTTTCATTATGTTCAACAACTTAGCCAAGATGGAAAATACCCGTTAACAGTGTGGCCTTATCATTCCATGTTAGGTGGAATTGGTCATGCTTTGGTTGCATCAGTAGAAGAAGCAATATTTTTTCATAGTATCGCCCGTCAAAGTCAAACCCAATTTGAATTAAAAGGGGAAAATCCGTTAACAGAAAATTATTCTATTTTACGCCCCGAAGTTTTAACAGGATTTGATAATCAGCCAATTGGACAAAAAAACACAAATTTAATTAAAC
The DNA here is from genome assembly GCF_001277295.1 of Anabaena sp. WA102. NCBI lineage: Bacteria > Bacillati > Cyanobacteriota > Cyanophyceae > Nostocales > Nostocaceae > Anabaena > Anabaena sp. WA102. The sequence goes on from NZ_CP011456.1 coordinate 3,510,149, forward strand.
AACTTTTAGAATATGATGCGGTGATTATTGCGGGACAAGCTAAAAGTCATTGTGTTGCTTGGACAATTGACGATTTATTAACAGAAATTAAACAGGTAGATCCCACCCTCACAAAGAAAATTTATCTTTTAGTATATTTTCAAAATAGCAAGCCATTTTTACTCCTGACTCCTGAATTATTATTGTATACTGATATGCTCAACGAAATTAAAGAATATTTACAATTACACTAAAGCCCATAAAGTCTTGACAAAACATAGAAATAATGGGTTAGCATAGGTAGTATTGACAAATATACCTCCCAAAATACACATCAATATACCAAATACATTAATCAGATCAAAAGGATTATGGGATGCCGACTGAAAATTTTTTTAAGTGATGAAGAAAAGTTAACTTTAGAAGAGTTGAGAAAGGCTAAGGATGTTCCTCAACGGACAAAAGACCGCGCTCAAGTTCTACTGTTGAATGCTCGTGGATTAAATAACGAACAAATTGCTCAAGGCTTAAACTGGGCAGTTTCTACAGTCCGTCAGACCCTACATCGGTGGCGAAAAATGGGTTTAGCCGGATTATGGGATGCTCCAGGTCGAGGCGGAAAACCTCGCTATTCGGAAAATGATTTAGAGTATCTAGAAAACTGTCTATTTGAAGAACCTCAGACTTATAACTCCAAACAACTAGCCAAAAAACTAGCATCCGAGCGACAAGTTTACTTGAGTCCTGACCGACTCCGCAGAGTTCTGAAAGCCAGAGGTAAGGGGCAGGGAGCAGGGAGCAGGGAGCAGGGAGCAGGGGACAGGGGGCAGGGAGCAGGGGACAGGGAGCAGGGAGCAGGGGGCAGGGAGCAGAGGGAAATGACCAATGACCAATGACCAATGACCAATGACCAATGACCAATGACCAATGACCAATGACAACTAAGTATTTATTTCTAAAAAATAGGGTATTTTAATTACAAGAAAGAGGTAAAAAAGAAAAAAAATCCTGAAATCTATATAAATTAATAGTTTCATCTATCCACTTCGGGCTACAACACCTTAGAATGATTCATTGAAAAGTCAAGTCAATCGTATTTGCAGCGGTTTTGAGTGTAAATACTCTCAGGGAACGATTTTTGTATTTCTACAAACAGAGATTTAGGTAAAGATGCTTTAATGGTGCATCTTGAGAAATAATCTCTGATAAAACTTTAGGAGTTTAACATGAACAAAGGCGAATTAGTTGATGCAGTAGCTGAAAAGGCTAACGTTACCAAGAAACAGGCTGACCAAGTTTTGAGTGCTGCCATCGAAACTATTGTGGAAGCGGTTTCTTCCGGTGATAAAGTAACATTGGTGGGATTTGGTTCGTTTGAATCACGGGAACGCAAGGCCCGTGAAGGACGTAACCCCAAAACGAATGAAAAAATGGAAATTCCCGCTACCAGAGTTCCCGCTTTCTCTGCTGGAAAACTGTTTAGAGAAAGAGTAGCACCCCCAAAAGAGCCAAAAGAATAAGTTCGGTTATAGGAAAGATATTTTTGATGCCACAACAAGCACACGGGGGAAATTTGGCTTGGGCAGCAGCACTGGCTGGCTGTTCCCCTGATGCTATTGTGGATTTCTCTGCCAGTATCAGCCCGTTGGGACCACCAAATAGTGTGATTACGGCGATTGTGTCTCAACTAGGTAGTTTGAGGAATTATCCTGACCCAGAGTATGGTGAATTACGACTTGCTCTGAGTCATTTTCATGAATTACCTACTGAGTGGATTTTGCCGGGTAATGGTTCAGCAGAACTATTAACTTTGGTGGGTAGAGAATTAGCACAATTAGCAGCAACGGTTGTACTAACTCCAGCTTTTGGCGACTATTACCGCACTCTTGCGGTTGATAATGCTAAAGTTCTGGAGTTTCCTGTGGATTTGGCAACGGGGAAAGGGAATATTTCTCTATTGCCAGATTTCGGGCTGAAGACTTCAGGTTTTGGGTTATTGCTGAATAATCCCCATAATCCAACGGGAAAGTTATTCTCACGGGAATCTGTTTTACCGTATTTGAAAAAGTTTGCTTTGGTGGTGGTAGATGAAGCGTTTATGGATTTTTTGCCGCCGGAAGCGGAACAAAGTTTAATTGGGTTGGTGCAGGAATACGAGAATTTGGTGATTTTACGATCGCTCACCAAATTTTACAGTTTACCAGGGTTAAGATTAGGATATGCGATCGCTCACCCTCAACGTTTAGCTAAGTGGAAATCATGGCGAGATCCTTGGCCTGTGAATACTTTAGCAGCCGCCGCAGCGATCGCCGCCCTCGAAGATACAGAATTTCAAAATCTCACCTGGAAATGGCTGCCAGGGGCGAGAAATCAACTATTTCAAGGTCTAGCCTCAATTCCTGGTTTAACACCCATAGAAGGCTCTGTTAACTACCTATTGGTAGAATCTCAACGACCTACTTCCCAGTTACAACAAAATTTGCTTCGGCAACACCAGATTTTAATTCGTGATTGCTTAAGTTTTAAAGAATTAGGCGATCGCTTTTTCCGTGTCGCAGTCCGTACAAAAGCTGATAATCAATGCCTATTAACAGCACTTGAAACAATTCAAAATCAATAAGTAAGTAGGTTGGCGTTGAAAATTGTCGTTATGGCAAGGCAAAAGGCAAGAGGCAAGAGGCAAGAGTGAAGAGGGTTTAGGCGATTTTACATTTCTTTACACAGTTTGGTTTTATTGTGTTCACCTACTTAGTCGGACAAAATTAAATTCACTCGTTGAGAGAGGGAACAGGGAACTCTTAACTGGGAACAGGGAACAGGGAACAGAAAAATCAATTGTGTAATTAATTCTGTCCCATTACTTAGCAGGAGTTCAGGAGGTAGGGGCGCAGGGCCTGCGCCCATTCAGAAGTATGGCTAACGCCACGCTTCGCTATCAGAAGTTCAGGAGGAAGAAGGAAGAAGGGAGAAGGAAGAATAAAATTACCCAATGACAAATGACAAATGACAAATATTGATTACGATATCGTTATTATTGGTGGCAGTATTGCTGGATACCAAGCTGCTTTAAGTGCTACTCAGCTACACGCTAAAGTTGCCTTGATTGTCAGCGCAGATTTTACTCATAACTATAATTTAAATTATCAATACATACTTAGCGAAATTAGTCAAACTACCCAGAAATATTATAATTTAGTAAATCTAGGAACTTACGAAAAAAATATTCACTTAAATCTGGAATTTCTGAACTGGAAAAAAGGAATGTTTTATGCAAATGCTGTTGCCAAAAATATTAATCAAATACATTCTTTGGCGAATTTAGCTGCCCAAGGAGTTGATATTATTGTTGGTAATGGTCAATTTCAGTCTTCTCCTCAATTAAGTTTTACAGTTAATGAAAGACGCTTATATAGTCGCACTTACTTACTCGCTAATGGTTCTCGTCCATTAATTCCTAATATTTCAGGATTAGATACTATTAAATATCTAACTTTAGCTAATATTTGGCAATTTTTAGAAAAAACCACATTACCCGAAAATTGGGTGATAATTGGTGGTATTCCTCAAAGTATAGAAATAGCCCAAGTTTTAGCCAGATTTGGTTGTCAAGTCACATTAATAGTCAAATATTCTAGCATTTTGCCTAGTCTTGATGCAGAAATAGCCAAATTACTAACAGCACAATTAGAAATTGATGGTGTACGGATTTTAACACAAACTCAAGTTACCCAAGTCCGACAAATAGATCATAAGAAATGGGTACAAGCTGGAAATCAAGCCATTGAAACCGATGAAATTTTCATTTGTGCTGGACAACAGCCAAATTTAGAGTATTTGAATTTACCAGCGGTGGGAGTAAAATGGCATCAATACCGCTTGGTTGTCAATGAAAAATTACAAACTACAAATCATCGGATTTACGCTTGCGGTGATGTGCTAGGTGGTTATGATATTCAGAATATTGGTAATTATGAAGCTAATATTGCTGTAAAAAATGCCCTATTATTTCCCAAACTAAAAGTTAATTATGAATTTGTTCCTTGGGGAATATATTCTCAGCCCAGGGTAGCACAAGTTGGTTTAACAGAAAAACAAGCTAAAAACCAATATTCTCAAAAGCAGGTTTTAGTTTTTAAGCAATATTTTAAAACAGCCACGGCGGCACAAATACAAGGAGAAATTACAGGTGTTTGTAAATTAGTAGTTTTGGAAAATGGAAAAATTCTGGGATGTTCTATATTGGGAATAGCAGCAGAAGAATTAATTAATTTAATTAGTTTAGCAATCTCACAAAATATGAAAATTCAGTATTTGGCTAAATTATCACCTATTTATCCCAGTTTTTCCGAAATTCTTATGGAAATAGCGCGAGAATGGCATAGACAGAGAATTAATCAGAACCATACTTTTTCAGAATTGCTACTAAGTTTCTTTAATTATCGTCGTGATTGGAATTTATAGTGGATTATGGTTGAGTGTAGCAAGAATGATTGAGTGTCCGATACCTAGTAAGTAGACGACCTATACTTATCAATTCACTATTTTGTTATTCTGTCAATGCGTAACTCCTATAATCAAACAAATGTTAGGGAATAGGGAATAGGGAATAGGGAATAGGCAGAGGTCAGGGGGAAATAATTTAATAACTAATGACTAATGACTAATGACTAATGACTAATGACTAATGGTTTTAACTCGACTGTACCCCAAGGCAAGCTAGAATATAGAGGGATAATTCCCCTATTCAAATTATTAATTAAACAGAATTTTATGGATATTCAAAATGCCCTTGATATCATTAATACTGAGCAATTAAAGGGAACTGCTGTTTTATCGGTTTATGCCCTCAAGGGGATTGTTGGCTATGCAGCAAGCCAAAATAAACCAGTAGAGGAATTGTCACCTATGGAAATTGTAGAGGCTATCAAATTGGTGGATCTTACAGTTCCTCAACAGTCTATTTAGTTTGAATGCTCAAAAAGTTAGTTTGAATGGGAACTAGCTTTATACCAAATAGATTTTCCTACACCAATTTCCAGTATGCTAGATATGAAACCAGAAACCCAACTAACCAGATTTATGGAAAACCAGATTTATGGGGAAAAAGATTGTTACTAGGACTTACGCACTGTACAAATTAACCATGATGTGCATGAACGAAAATCCGTCGTTTCAGGCTTTTGGCGATTAACAATCCCCTGTTTTACCAGAAACATCAACCCCAAATGGCAATAACGGGGGGCAAATAGATTCTGTTGAGGATGGCACACCAGCTATGGTAACATCAGAACCAGCAGAGGAAGTTGTTAACAACGCGTTACAGAGCGCGTTTGTTGGGAATGGCACACAGATAGATCCAGTTTCAGGAAAACCACTGCTTCAAGGTAGTAATAATGGGTGGATAAGTGGCTTTGTTGATAATTTAATACCGGATACTGAAATACCAGAACCTGCACTCCGAAGTGTTAATTATGGGCAAGAAAATACCTTTGTTGACAATTCTACTGCTGATGAGGACTTAAGAATCGAGGAACTCAAGCGGGTAACAAATTCGTCTATATCTCGACTCAACTCGGTCTAAAATCCAACCAGTAAGCTAAATACTGAATTAACTCATGAACTTAACACGAACAGAACAGTATGACTTTCTCCCTCGTTTCTACCGTCTTGCGATCGCCAATATTCTTTCAAACCTGATGATTCCTCTAGCGGGTTTAATCAGTGTAGCTTTTTTGGGTCATCTGCAAGAAATTGATGCCTTAGCAGGGGTTTGCATAGCTAATATCTTGTTTAACCTCGTCTATTTGATTCTTGAGTTCTTACGTATGGGAACCACTGGGTTAACCGCTCAAGCTGTGGGAGCAGATGACCAAGAGGCTGCACTGCTAGTGGGACTACGCAATGGCTTAATCGCCTTGGGATTAGGTATCGTACTGTTAATTTTGCAGTATCCTTTGCGAGAGGTAGGTTTTTCGCTCTTGAGTGCTGATATTGATGTTAAAGCTGCCGGCATTGACTATTTCAATGCTCGCATTTGGGGAGCGCCTGCTGTTTTACTGAACTTCGTTCTCATTGGTTGGTTACTGGGACGAGAGGAGAATAGTAAGGTTGTGGTACTTTCAGTTATTGGCAATGCAGCCAAGATAATTTTAGACTACTTATTTATTATTCAATGGGGTTGGAATAGTGTAGGGGCTGGAGTATCTCAAGCATCTAGCCAATACTTAATGTTGTTTATCGGCATCCTTTTAGCTAGTCGGAAAGTTCAGTGGCAAGAAATCCGCGCAGTTAGCCCACAAATCATGGATTTTTCAGAGTTGAAAACTATGTTGGCTCTCAATAGAGATATCTTGATTAGAACTATAACTGAGATGTCTGTCTTTACTATTTTTAGTAATCTAAGTGCCATGATGGGAACGATACTCTTTACCCAAAATTCTTTATTAGGACAGATAACACATCTAAATGTTTACTTAACTAACGGAATGGGATTTGCTACCGAAACCTTAAGCGGAAACTTGAAAGGTAAAGATTCAAAAGAGAAATTGTTACCCTTGCTGAAAGTTTCAGTTGCCAGCAGCTTGTTGATAGGACTCACTGTAGCTACAATTTGTGTTTTCTTTCCCCAGGCTGTCTTTGGCATATTAACCAACCATAGGGAAATTACTGAACATATTGATACCTATATTTGGTGTTTATGCTTCATACTTATATTCAATTCTGTTGCCTCAATGCTGGAAGGATATTTCTTAGGATTAGCCGAAGGGAAAATTGTTCGTAATGTCAGTTTGATCTCTGCTAGTTTGGGATTTATCCCATCAGTTATAGCAGCTTGGTATTTTCACAACAACTATCTTTTATGGCTATCCATTATATTATTTATGTTTGCCAAAATGGTGACAATGTTAGTTTATTTGCCAAAGTCTTTGAGTAGTGATACTGAGGCTAATGCAGTTTTTTTGACAACTATTAAAAATGAAATTTGAAATGAGAGAAGCACCAGGGGCTGACATAATTATTCTCAACAGTCAGCAGCAAGTTTTACTTGTACTTCGAGATAATAAAAGCTCTATTCCTTTTCCTAATACTTGGGCATTCCTGGGAGGATATATAGAGAAAAATGAATCTCCAGAAGCAGCTATTCGTAGAGAATTAGTTGAAGAATTGGAACTAAAACTCGATGAAGTTAATTTTTTCAAGTCTTATTTTTGGGAAGAGTGTGATGAACACATTTTTTGGACTCGGCTGGATTTAGATATTTCTCAAATAACCCTACACGAAGGACAAAAATTAGCCTATTTTAGTCGAGAGGAAATTAATCAGCTTGAATTTGCCTCTCACTATGATCAAATTCTGGCTGAGTTTTTTGATTTCTTAGCAATTAGTTTAAAATTAAGTATTGGTTAAAGCTAATGAAAAATTCAATTTCAGAAAATTTAAAGAATACACTACCAACAAATATCGCTCAGGGATTGGAAAGTGCTTTAGCTTATTTACCTGGAGGTAAAACAGCAACAATAGAAAAACCCCAATCAGAAGGATTATTTAATCATATCTTATTGATTACAACAGCCACAGATCGCTGCGTTTTTCGTGCCAGACGGGATATTTCCACTGAAGCTGGTGATGCTTATATGCAGTATATGTATGAAGCCACTGGCTTTATCCAAAATGGCGGTTCTTTTAAACTCAGAAATATTGGAGATGAAGTTGATTTTATCAAACGGGCATTAGCTGTCGGCTTACCAGTTCCTAAATTAATCCATGCAGATCAAGATTGGATGCTGATTGAATATGTAACAGGGAAAACTTTGTTGGAATTTCTAGAAACTGGAGAAGTCAAGTTTTTGCCGAAGGTTCTACAAGAAATGAATTTAGCTCACAGACAGGGAATTATTTATGCTGATCGCTGGACTGGGAATGAAATGATTGATACCCAGGGAAATGTGCGAATGATTGATTTTGATATTGAATGGTTTTATCAAGGAGGTAATGATGGTACTCTGGAAGCATTAGAAATGGCATGGACTATTTTTAATGCCATGAGAGTAACTAGCAACCGAGATGAATTATTAACAATAGTAGAAACGGAAGTTTTACCATCATTAAAAGCATGGGGTTATGACATATCTAAGATGAAACAGTTTGTCGAAGGTTTATGTAACTTTTATCTAAACCCCAATAAGCCTAGTAATAATTGGTCTTTTCCCACAACTTTGTATGTGGCGATGGCTGAACCGGCGAATCGCTTAGTTGCGATGTTTACTGAAGCTGATTAGGGGTTGCTTTGAGTGAGATAATTTAAACCCCGCCAAATCATCAATGATGGCGGGGGTAGATATTACTTGAAATTAATTTCTTTCATTACTTTCACGTTATAGTAACGAGTATCTGTGAGAGAATTGGGAATCTGATTAGCTTTAAATGCTGAAGCTAAATCTTCGATCGCTTCCTTTATAGTATGTGCAGGGACAAATCCCAGTTCTTGCTTAATTTTTTCTGAAGAAATATGGTATGAACGCAGATCGTCGGTGGGTGTAGTCATAATTTCTACAGATTCTCCCACTACTTGACGGGTCATCTCGGCAATTTCCATCAAGGTATGATTTTCATAGCCAGCGTTAAATATTTTACCGTCAATCGCTTCATAAAGGTGGCAAAATTTTTATTTGTGACTGATTTAGATCACACTTTAGTTGGTGATGATCTAGCTTTAGAGAAATTAAATCAGTGGTTAAGTAAACAGCGCCGTATTGACGGTACAGTTATCTGTTACACCACAGGGCGATCTCTCCCGCTCTATCAACAACTGATCGCTCAAAAAGAACTCTTAGAACCTGATATACTCGTCCTGGCAACGGGTACAGAAATTTACTACCCAGGCAGTGAAACCCCCGATTCTGAGTGGACAAACAAAATCTCCCTGGGTTGGGATAGAGAACAAGTAATAGAAATAACCAGCCGATTTCCTTGCCTAGTCCCCCAATCTCCCTTAGAACAAACGGATTTTAAGGTTAGTTATTATACTAATACTAAAGGATTATCAGTAACACTTCCGCGATTAAAAGCTATTTGGCAAAATCATGGTTTAGCAGTACAAATGATAGATAACTTTGGGGGTGCATTTTTAGATATCTTACCAGCATTAGCAAATAAAGCTGCATCTGCTCTTTTTCTGCAACAACGGTTAGGTTTTACTAATGAACAAACTCTTATTTGCGGAGATTCAGGTAATGATCTATCTATGTTTGAAAATATGCTTTGTCCCGCTATTATCGTTGGTAATGCCCAACCAAAAATATTAGATTGGCATGAAAATTCCCCACCAGGGAATCGCTATCTGGCAAAAAGTCACTTTGCAAATGGCATTTTAGAAGGATTAAAATATTTTGAATTTTACAGAGAATAATTGATATGAAAACCATTGTTTATCAATCCTATCGGGGAAATGAAACACCAAATTGGCTGGAAACTTGTATGCAAACAGTCAAAGATTGGGCAGAATTAAAAGGCTTTGACTACCGAAGAGTAGACAACTTTTTTGACTATGTTCCCGATTGGTATATAGATAAATCTCAAGGTAAAATTAACGTTATTGCTGATTTAGCTAGATTAGAAATAGCGAAAAAATTTTTAGAACAGGGATATGAGCAAACTATTTGGATGGATGCTGATGTAGTAGTTTTTGATCCCGATAATTTAAACATTGAAACGACAGAAGAATATTTAGTTTGTCGTGAAGTTTGGTTGGATACAGAAGATGATCAAAATTTGGGTGAGGGAACTTTATTTTGTACTGAAAAAGTCACTAATTCCTTAGTTTATTTTACTCAAAAAAATAGTTTTTTGGACTTTTATATATATGCGACTAAATCAATCTTGAAAAATCAGACCGGAAGGTTATCCAGATTAGCAGTTAGTACGAAATTTTTAAGCAGACTTTATGAGATTATGGAATTACCTCTTTTTCCAAATATGGGGCTTTTTAGTCCTATTCTAATGCACGCAATTGTAGAAGATAAAACTGAGATTATCGAGTTATATACAAAAGCCTTGAAATCTCCTATTTATGCGGCTAACTTGTGTTTATCTTTTAGAAATCAATCTCATAAAGGCATCATGGTGACAGATAAACTATTTGAACAATTGATTGATAAATTGTTACAAAATAAAGGAGAAATGATTAACCGATATTCTTCTCCATAATTAAATTCTCATTCCTCATTGGTAAAACACGAGGAATGTAAGAGGATGTTTGAAAAGTTTTGGGCGAATATAATTCACTACTACACAAGCAAAGTCCACCTGCGTGGACTAATGAAAAATCGAGGGTTTCAAACCCACCTCCGTGGGTTTTGTCTGTGTGCAAGATGAACCGCGACTTCTAGTAGACTTTTCAAACACCCTCTAAGCTATAATCAGCAAACCACAATATTTTTTTGTAAGAGGTAAGGTTGTCACAAAATGAAGAAAAGCCCAAATATCGCATTTTATACTTGTTGTAACTCTGTGTCTTTTTCTAAGGTACAACTCTTTTTGAGATCTGCTAAAAAACAAAATATAGACGTTAAGGTGCTAGGTGAAGGTCTCGAATGGTCAGCCAATTCTCTAAGACTTCCTTTGATTTTGAAGGAACTAAAGGATGTGAAAGATGACACAATAGTTCTTGTTACTGATGCTTTTGATGTTCTGTATGTACAGAATGCTAACAGTATATATGAAAAATTTATTCAAGGTGGTTATAAGATATTATTTGCAGCAGAGAAATGGTACTCTCATCAGTACGAAGAATACAAAGATTTTTACGATAGCATTAAAGTTCCCTATGATTATAAATATCTGAACGCAGGGACTTTCATGGGATACAAAAAATATGTCTGTGAGATGATTGATAATATTCTTTCTTATCCGAATTTTCATGAAAACGGTAGTGATCAAAGATTGTATGGAAAATACTGTTTTGAAAATCCTGAAACAGTAACCTTAGATTATTGCTGTGATATTTTTTGGTGTACAGCAGGGGAATGGGAAATTTTACCAGAACTGTATGACATACACAATGGATTTGTCTTAAACAAATTAACTGGCACATATCCTGCAATAATTCACATACCATACTCTAAAAAGTATTATAATGTTCTGCTCAGGTTGGCAGAAGATCTGGGTGATGTTGTATCGCGGTAAAGAATAATCAACAACAATGATGAGGTTAATGTTTCAGAGATCATGACAAGTTTCTATACGAAGATTAATACACCTGATTGGGTTAAAAACGCCGTTTTTTATCAAATATTTCCTGATCGCTTTTCTCGAAGTATTCCCACTGAACAAAAGTGGTTACTTAATATACCTTTAGAAGACTGGAATACTACTCCTACATTTCATGGTTATAAAGGCGGAAATCTTTGGGGAATAATTGAAAAACTAGATTATTTACAAGATTTAGGTATTAATGCAATTTACCTTAATCCTATTTTTACATCTGCCAGTAATCATCGTTATCATACTCTTGATTATTATCAAATTGATCCCTTATTAGGCGGTGAAGAAGCATTTACCAATCTCCTTAAAGAAGCTCATCATCGTAAGATTAAACTTATCTTAGATGGAACTTTTAATCATGCTAGTAGAGGCTTTTATTTTTTCAATGATATTCTCGAAAATGGACAAAATTCTCCTTGGTTAGATTGGTTTAAAATTACAGGTTGGCCTATCTCACCTTATGATAATTCTCGTCCTGCTAATTATGCTTCATGGTGTGATCTTCGTGCTTTACCCGAATTTAACACTAATAATTCAGGAGTGCGCGAATATATTATGCGTATAGGTGAATATTGGATTAAACGTGGTGCAGATGGTTGGCGTTTAGATTCAGCAGATTACATTAAAACTCCTGGTTTTTGGCAAGAGTTTCGGGAACGAATTAAAGCAATTAATCCAGAAGCATATATTGTAGGCGAAATTCCCCTGTATGCCAGTGAGTGGTTAGATGGGACGCAATTTGATGGTGTGTCAAGTTTGCCCTTTCTTAATGCTACCACTGCTTTTGTTGTAGGCGATCGCCAGGTAAAAGGTCATTTTGCTGAATATGCACCACCACCACCTGCGGATGCGGCTAAATATGGGGAGGAAATTAATCAATTACTGCAACTTTATCCTTGGGAAATTCAATTAACTCAACTTAATGGTATTAATAATCATGATACAGCTAGGTTAATTGATGTAGCTGGAGGCGATCGCCCCAGTTTATATTTAGCAACATTACTATTATTTACTTTTCCTGGCGCACCTTGCATATATTACGGCGATGAAGTCGGTTTAAACGGTGGTTATGATCCAGAATGTCGTAAAGGATTTCCTGATAAAAAACAGTGGGATCAAGATATTCTTGAATATCATCGTCAATTAATTAAACTCCGTCTTTCTCATCCAGCATTAAGAATAGGTGAATATCATACCTTGTACGCTCAAGGACAAGTTTATATTTTCGCTAGAAGGTTAGAAACAGAAATTTTATTAATTGCGGTAAATGCTGGTAATGAAATAGCAATGGCGAGTATTCAACCATCATGGCAAAATCAACTCAAACAAACATTATTTACATATCATTCCAGTCAAGAAAACTGGACTAAAGAAGCCGAATTTATTAACTTTAAACTTCCACCCCGTAGCGGATTAATTATTGGTTAATTAAGTCATGAAATATCAACAATCACTACTTTTAGCAACTGATTTAGACGGCACTTTTTTAGGTGGTTCTCAACAACAACAATCTGAATTTTATCAATATATTGAAAAACAACGCGATCGCCTACTTTTAGTATATGTCACCGGCAGAGAACTGGACTGGATCAGCAACTTATTAATAGAAAATCCTCATATTCCTAAACCTGACTATATCATTGGTGATGTGGGAACAACTATTGTACATGGTGAAACATTTGAGCCAATTTATCCTGTACAATATTGGATAATTAAACAATGGAATAATGCTAACGAAAAAATTAAAACCCTATTAGCAAATGAACCAGGATTAAAACTACAGGCAGTCAATCCTAAGTATCGTGTATCTTACTATTATGATTCTGAAAAATTGCAACCTAACACCATCCAAAAAGTAATCAATGCCGGATTTGATTGCATTATCTCATCTTATAATAATATCTATTTTTATTTTGATGTCATGCCCAAAGGAGTTTCTAAAGGACCAACTCTCTTGAAATTTTTGGAGGAAATAAAGTTTAATGCAGATGAAACCATAGCTTGTGGAGATACTCTCAATGATTTATCCCTATTTGAAACAGGATTAAAGGGAATTGCTGTGGGAAATTCTCATCCCAACTTAGTTGATAAAATTCAGACAATGGATAATGTTTACCATAGTCCTTATCCTGGTGTGATGGGTATTTGGGATGGTTTGAAATTTTACGGCAAGGATTAAATGTCAAATATATAGGACTCCTATTTGATTTTTGATGGCTTGCGTGGCGTAGGCATACAAAACTCGGTACACCTTAATATTCTGGAATCCTCTTGCCCTCCTACGCAGGAAAATTCAAGAATCAAACCGGATTCCTATATCAATACCTTAGCCATTTTATGCTTTGTTGGCTTAAACGACAGCGCAACCCATCTACGAATCAAGGCTTTTTTCAATGTGGACAAGGTATTGTTTGTACAATGCCTACCCTAGATATAATTTCAACAATCAAAAGGAACAAAAAAATGACTTTAACAACTCTTCGCTTTCCTATTGATTTGGATGTTTACAAGTCTTTGAAGTTAGACCCGACTAATTCAACTTTGACTAATGAACAAAGAGAAATTCTGAAAGCTAATATTCAACTTTGTCGAGATACTATTGTTTTTTTTACCGCTGTAGCAGCAGCCAAAGGTGTGGGCGGTCATACAGGAGGAGCTTATGATACAGTTCCCGAAGTGATGATTTTAGATGCTTTCTTTCGGGGAGTAGCAGATAAATTTGTGCCAATTTTCTTTGATGAAGCAGGACACCGCGTTGCTACACAATATTTAATGGCAACTTTACAGGGTGATCTTGATGCAGAAAATCTGCTGCATTATCGAGAAGCCTATTCATTACTACTTGCACATCCAGAACGAGGACGCACTCCTGGTGTAAAATTTAGTTCGGGAAGATTAGGACACCTCTGGGCTTATGTGAATGGAGTAGCGATCGCACATCCTCATCAAGTAGTATTCTGTTTAGGTTCAGATGGTTCACAGCAAGAAGGAAATAATGCCGAAGCCGCCCGTTTAGCTGTGGCTAAAAATCTCAATATCAAATTAATTATTGATGATAACAATTCCACCTGTAGCGGATATCCAACAGATTATCTCAAGGGTTATAACGTCGGTCAAACTTTAGCTGGACATGGATTAACTGTATTAACTGGAGCAGGGGAAGATTTAGATGATTTATATACTCGTCTCTGTCAAGCTGTCACTATTAATGGACCAGTAGCAGTAATTAATAAACGTCCTATGACTCCCGGTATTGTTGGAGTAGAAGGCACACCTTTAGGACATGATGCCCTATCACCAGAGTTAGCGATCGCCTATTTAGAAACTCGCGGACATACATCAGCCGTCAATTACCTCAAAAAAGTTATTCCCCTCACACATACCTACTCTTTTACGGGTTCTAGCAGCAAAACACGCCATATTTTTGATGCTACCGTTGTCTCTCTTCTCAGTCAAATGACACCCACAGAACGGCGAGAAAAGGTAATGTGTATTGACAGTGATTTAGGAGAATCCTGTGGTATCAATAAAATTAGTCAAGCCTATCCAGAGATTTTCTATCATGGCGGCATCATGGAAAGAGGAAACTTCTCTGCGGCGGCAGGATTTGGCATGGAAGCAGGAAAACAAGGCATTTTCAGCACTTATAGTGCCTTTTTGGAAATGTGTATTTCTGAAATTACAATGGCACGGCTTAATAAATCCAACGTTCTTTGTCAATTTTCCCATAGTGGGATAGATGAATTAGGAGATAACACCTGCCATTTTGGGTTAAATAATATGTTTGCCGATAACGGTTTAGAAGACGCTTATCAAACCCGTCTCTATTATCCCGCCGACGGACATCAAATGAAAGCTTGTGTGGAAACTGTATTTGATCAACCAGGGTTAAGATTTCTCTTTTCTAGCCGTTCCCCAGTACCCGATATTCTGGATACAAATAGTAAACCTTTATTTGCAGATGGTTATACATTTATTCCTGGAAAAGATGACGTAATACGAGAAGGAACAGCCGGCTATATCGTTAGCTTTGGAGAGGTACTTTACCGCGCCTTAGAAGTAGTAGAAAGCCTGAAAAAACAGGGAATTAATGTCGGTTTAATCAATAAATCCACATTGAATCTAGTAGATGAAGAAATCATGGCAAAAATTGGTTCAACACCCTTTGTTTTAGTAGTTGAATCCTTAAATCGGCGTACAGGTTTAGGTATCCGTTTTGGTTCATGGTTACTAGAAAGAGGGTTTTCTCCCAAATATGCCTATATGGGAACTCATCAAGAAGGTTGTAGCGGAATTTGGGAACAACTCCCCCATCAAGGTATTGATACTATTGGCATCATGAACAAAGTTGAGGAAATGTTAAAATAAGAAAAAAATCCCCGAATTCTTCTGTGATCATCACCATAAATTATCAGATGATATCAGAAGTCGGGGATCTGAATCTAAAGGAGAATAATTACCAGTGATTAAAGTGGCTTTTCTTGATCGAGATGGAGTAATTAATATTGATCATCACTATGTTTTTAGATGTGAGCAGTTTGAATTTAATGATGGCATTTTTGCTACTTGTCGTCTACTACAAGATTTAGGTTATAAGCTAATTGTGATCACAAATCAATCAGGTATTGCTCGTGGTTACTATTCTGAACAAGATTTTTTAAGTCTTACTGTCTGGATGTATGAGCAATTTAATAACCAAGATATAACAATACTGGATGTGTTTTACTGCCCACATCATCCCCAATCAACTATATCTAATTACCGTCAAAACTGCCGATGTCGTAAACCGTTACCAGGAATGATTGAACAAGCTTGTCAGAAATATCCTATAGACTTGCAAAGCTCAATCCTAATTGGTGATAGAATATCGGATATGCAAGCTGCTAAAGCCGCAGGAATCGGTAAATTTTATTTACTCAGTCCAGAAATTTTTATTCCTAAAGAATTACAAGTTTCTGCTCGGTTGGATAATCTGGAAGCACTAAAGTTTTTTATTTAATGAATTTGAGAATATGTTTATTAAATATTCATTAAATTTTACTAAACTTTTACTAAAAAACCAGCAAATTATTTTGCTGTCCCATACAAAACAAAGAGATTTACAAGCAGATGAATAAAGTTTGGCGTTATGTTCAAGAATTGCTAATATTTAAACTCATATATCCCATTCTATTGAGATACATTGACGAAAATCTCATCACGATGACTGAGGAGATGGAGAAAGATAAAATGGAGAATAATATTCCTAAGTTAGAAGCGGAATATGAACAATTACCTATTCTCAAATTGATTTATTCAATTTTATTTAACTATCTACACAGCAATTTAATTACTAGAGTAGATTTACTCCAGCAATGTCAAGCAGAGAATAATCTTTATCAGTTAAAATATGATGAAATTATTCAAATTGAACCAGCTATAAGTTATCAAGAAATTCCCGCAGTATTTAGAGAAAAAGAAGGTAGCTTTGAATTTACTAATCCTTTTGCTGTGGTTGTTAAAAACGTGGAGTTATTGGGAATTTATGGGATTGGTTTTACTGAGGATAAGAATATTATTTTAGAAACAGTTTTAGATAGAGTAGATGTTTTAGAACACACTGCTATTTCTACAATGAAGTCTGGTTTCAATTCTCAATATATTGCCCCCATAGATAAAATAGAACATTTTGATTTAGCTTGTTCATTTGTTAATTATTGGAGTCATTTATATGCTCATTGGATATATGAAGCTTTAACTCGATTAGAAGCCATTGAATATTATTCTCAAAAAACAGGTAAAAAACCAGTCTTAATAATTGATAAAGATATTCCTAGTTGGAAAATTCGCTCTTTAGAATTGATGGGTTATGGTCTAGAAAATTATATCCAATGGAATGGATATAGAGCTAAAGTTAATGAATTAGTTATTTGCTCTAAAAGACGTGAAGGAGGACGTATTTCTATCAAAGCTTGTCATTGGGTAAGAGAACGTATTCTTAGTAACGTAGGTACTTATGCAAATCCAAATCTGGTTTTGAGTCCCAATATTTTTATTTCTCGTAAAAAAGCAAATGCTCGCCGCATTTTGAATGAAGAAGAAGTAAGCAATACTCTCGATAAAATGGATTTTGTACCTTATGTTCTAGAAGATTTAGATTTTGCTGACCAAGTAAAATTGTTTGCTCAAGCTAAATTTATTATTGCTCCTCATGGTGGTGGAGTAACAAATATTATTTTCTCCCAAAATTTAACTTTAATTGAACTTTTTGGTCAGAAAATTAGCCATTTCTATTATACAGTTGCTAAAGGATTAGGATTCGATTATGCTTGTATGTTTTGTGAAGTAAAGAATGAAGATATCATTGTCAATTGTGAAGAATTAAGTAGAATGGTTGATAAAATGACAAAAAATAGAATTTGATAATGTAAATTAGATGATCATAAAGCTTGATGAAAATTTAAATTTTGACTAACAGATTATTAATTTTGTATGAACAGTAAATTAAATTCTCCTAAACATTGCTTAGTCACTGGTGCTGCTGGTTTTATTGGTAGCCACTTGTGTGATCTCCTCCTCAAATCAGGTCATAGTGTCGTTGGTTTAGATAATTTGGTGACAGGAAGAACGGCTAATTTAAAAGTGGCTCAAACCTATTCCACATTTACATTTATTGAGCAAGATGTTGCTGATATTTCCCCATCCATATTAACAGATATTGACTGGGTATTTCATTTAGCAGGATTAGCTGATTTAGTTCCCTCAATCCAAAATCCAGGAGCATATTATCATGCCAATTTACATAGTACATTCGTCCTTTTAGAAGCTTGTCGTACTGCTAAAATCCAAAAATTTATCTACACAGCTTCTTCCACTTGCTATGGTATTCCTAATCAATATCCCACATCAGAAACCTATCCTTGTCATCCTAAACATCCATACGGCTTAACAAAATATTTAGGTGAACAATTAGTCATGCACTGGGCGCAAGTTTATCAACTTCCAGCCCTTTCTTTACGATTGTTTAATGTGTATGGACCAAGATCCAGAACCACAGGAGCTTATGGTGCAGTATTTGGCGTATTTTTAGCTCAAAAACTAGCGAAAACCCCTTTTACTGTTGTTGGAGATGGAATGCAAACGAGAGATTTTACCTTCGTTAGTGATGTAGTAGCAGCCTTTATCAAAGCTGCTGAATCGGATATTACCGGGGAAATTATTAATATTGGTTCTGGTAAATCTGAAAGCGTTTTAACACTGGTGAAATTATTAGCAGGAGAAATTACTCACATTCCCAAACGCCCAGGAGAACCGGATTGTACTTGGGCTGATATTACTAAAGCTACGACTCTTTTAAAATGGCAACCTCAAGTACCTTTAAGTCAAGGTGTAAGTGAAATGTTAGCCAATATTGAACTTTGGCGAGATGCTCCAGTTTGGACACCAGA
Organism: Anabaena sp. WA102; assembly: GCF_001277295.1. NCBI lineage: Bacteria > Bacillati > Cyanobacteriota > Cyanophyceae > Nostocales > Nostocaceae > Anabaena > Anabaena sp. WA102. The sequence continues at coordinate 3,528,817 of NZ_CP011456.1, forward strand.
AACAATTCAGCAAGAGACAAAATCGTGGTTTGAGCATTTAGGAAAGGAATAAAAATGACCAACTCATCTATAAGACTTGACCAACAATCAATCAAGGTACAAACTACTGGTAAATCTCTATGTCAAATTACGCCCCAAGTCCAAGCAGTCATTACAGAATCGGGAATTACAGCAGGAATTTGTAACCTTTTTATCCGTCATACTTCCGCCAGTTTATTGATTCAAGAAGAAGATGCCAAACCCGACGTGGAAACCTTTTTTGCGAAGTTAGTTCCCGAAAATGGTCAATATCTTTTAGCCGGACAAGGTTTAGATGATATGCCGGCACATATTCGCTCTGCCCTTACCCATACCTCTGAACAAGTTCCGATTGCTCAAGGTCTTTTGCAGCTAGGACGTTTACAAGATATTTATATCTGGGAACATCGTCAGTCTGGTTACATCCGTGAAGTCGTTATCAATATATTGGGATATTAAAAATGTCACAACTATTAACCATTAATCAAATACCCTTCGTTAATCTTAAAAGTCAACACGCTGCCATAAAGTCTGAGTTACTAGCAGCAATGGGTGAAGTCCTTGATGATGGCAACTTTATTTTAGGCGAGCAAGTTGCAGAGTTTGAGCGTCAGTTTGCTCAATTGTGTGGCGTTCGTTATGCAGTTGGTGTTAATTCTGGGACAGATGCCTTAATTTTTGCACTCAAAGCACTTGGTATTCGTTCTGGTGATGAAGTTATTACTGTCCCTAATTCTTTCGTGGCTTCAGCTACCTGTATTCGCATACTTGGTGCTAAACCTGTATTCGTTGATGTGGGCGATGATTACAATATTGATCCAACTAAAATCGCCACAGCTATTACTCCCAAAACAAAGGCAATTATCCCTGTACATCTGACGGGAAGACCTTGTAACATGAAACCAATTTTAGATATTGCCCAGGAAAATGGAATAGCTGTAGTGGAGGATGCCGCCCAATCTGTACTGGCTGAGTATCAAGGTCAACGAGTAGGTTCTTTGGGAATAGTGGGTTGTTTCAGTTTACACCCCCTGAAAAACTTAAATGCTTGTGGAGATGGAGGAGTAATAGTAACGGATGATTCCGAACTGTATGACCAGTTAAAAATTATGCGGAATATTGGTTTACGAACTCGTGATGACTGTGTGATGTGGTCTCATAATTCTCGCTTAGATACTCTACAAGCAGCTATTCTGTTAGTTAAATTGCGTTACCTCCAGGAATGGACACAGCAACGTCAAGAAAATGCTCACTATTACCAAAGTCAACTTGCGGGTATTCCTCAAATCATAATGCCATGGGAACGAGAGTGGGAAAAATGCGTTTACCACACCTTTGTTATTCAAGCTGAACGGCGTGATCAATTGCGTCAATTTTTGAGCGATCGCGGTATCGGTACAGCAATTCATTATCCAGTGCCAATTCATCTATCTACAGCAGGTAAAGAATTAAGCTATCCAGCAGGGAGTTTTCCTGTCGCAGAAATGCAAGCAAGCCGCATCCTGAGTTTACCTATTTACCCAGGACTAACCGTTCAGGAACTTGAGCAAGTTTGTGAAAACATTAAGTTATTCTATCAATAAATAAGCCTCAAATTTTCTTCACTTTTGACTTGCTGTTGTGCATTTTGAATGCACGACAGCTTACCCTCTAAGCTATACACATCATTTCTAAAATCCAAAATCTAAAATATGCTAAAGTCTAACATTAATTCACTAAATATTGGCTGTGCTGCTTGGGGCTGGAGAGAAGTGGAAATACCTGAATATTTCCACTGGATAGCTAACCAAGGCATTCGTTCAGTAGAAGTGAATGCTCATCCCCAAGCACCCAAACATCTTTTACATGATGGTGATGATCAAGCAGTATCTAAAATTGCTGATTGGGCTAAAGAAGCAGGAGTAGATATTATTTGTATAGCAGGAAGAAATAATTTTACACTCTCAGATGCAAATGAGTTAGAAACAGAAATTAAAAGAGTAGAGCGTTTTGTTGATAGTGCTGAAAAATTAGGGGCAAAATTTGTCAGATTATTGTCTGGTGATCACAGAAATGATTATATTCTCCCAGATGTTTTTCCTCTGTTGCATTATGCTTTTAATAAAATCGGTGATTACGCCGAAGAACGAGGAATTCAAATAACGATTGAAAATCATGGTGGACCAACTGCAACCGGACAAAGAGTGGCCAGAATGATGGAAGGTATTAAAAGTCCTGCTGTTGGTATTAACTATGATCCCGCTAATTTTTTGAATCAGGGAACTGATCCTTTGATGGCACTCCGCTATATTCTTCCTTGGGTAAATTATAGTCATTGGAAAGATGTGCAATGGGTTAATGGTAGTCCTCAATTCTGTGCTTTTGGAGAGGGAGAAATTGTCTGGGAACCGATTATTAAAGAACTATTAAATGCAGGTTATCAGGGATATTGGGTGGTTGAATATGAAGAAACATCAGATGTTGAGCAGGGAACGAAAGAGAGTTTAAATAACTTGTCTCAAGTATTACAAAAATTTGCCGTTGTCTAAGTTTATTTCATTATTTTCATCAGGGGTTAGTAATTAAATGTCATTTTCTTTAGATGGTCATGTGGCCTTAGTTACAGGAAGTTCTGCTGGTTTAGGGAAAGCGATCGCTCTCAAATTGGGACAAGCAGGTGCTAAGGTAGCAATCAATTACAGCAATAACGAATCACGGGCTAAACAGGCTTTAGCTGAACTTGAACAACAAGGTTGCCAAGCTATTTTGGTTCGTGGGGATGTTACCCAAGAAGAAGATGTAGCAGCAATTTATGAAGCGATCGCCTCTCAACTGGGTGCAGTAGATATTTTGGTGTTAAATGCCACAGGAAACCAACCCCAGATCCCCTTTGAGGAATACACCTGGCAAGATTTCCAAACCATGCTGGATTTTTTTATCAAAAGTCCCTACTTATTAACTCGTATTTGTTTACCCTCCATGAAACAAAAACAATGGGGACGAATTATTAATATTAGTAGTGACGTTTGTTTCCGCTCAGTTAATAACTTCAGTGCTTACGTTACTGCCAAAAATGGACAACTGGGATTTACACGCAGCATGGCCACCGAATTAGCGCCTTTTGGTATTACAGTTAATGCAGTTGCTCCCGGTTGGATACCCGTAGAACGCCATGAAAACGTTCCTCAAGAAAAAAAAGACGCTTACCAAGTCAGAATTCCCATGCAGCAATGGGGTACTCCACAGGATATTACTGAAGCAGTGCTTTATTTCGCCAGTCATGAGTCCAGATTTGTTACAGGGCAATATTTATGTATTAACGGTGGCTTTACTCTTATGTAAATATGATTAAGACTGATTGAGTTATAAACAATTCAGCTTTTTCAGGATTACACAAAAAATACCAAAAATATGGCGTTTCATAATTGCGGAATGTGGGATGTAATATATCAAACATTCTGACTCATGACTCTTGATTATTTAATAAGTGTTTTTAATACAGATAATATTCCTTTAGCATATTCATTTTCTGCTATTTGAAAATGTAATTTCCTAGCTTCGCTGGTTGCATTTCCAACTAAATAACCATGTCTAACAGTTTGCAGCATTTCAATATCATTACCACTTTCACCAAAAGCTATGGAGTTTTGATAACTTACATTTGTCTGCTGTAAAATAAAATTAACTATATGTTTTTTACCTGTCCCTGATGGGATAAAATCAACATCATAGCAATTGTTTGGATCTCCAGATAAAGGATTTGCTTGACTAATATTTACTTGAATACCAGCTTTTTTCACTAACTCTTTTATCTTCAAAATTGCCTGATTATCAATTAGATCATTTTGTTGATGGTAATAGTAATTCTTTAAAAAAGGACAATCTGCTATTTGAGGTTGTGGTGTCAAGTGTATATTATCTAATTTTAAAAAACTAACTAAGTTATTAACTAAATTCTCAGAGAATCCAGTTTTCATGAGATTGTTTTCCCATATTTTATCTTTTTCAGCGTATTGGTTTTGATTGAAGTAGATTAGTTCAGTCCCTAAACTACTAGCAATAAAATGAGGTAATAATGTCAAACCACATTTATTTATTTTATCAAAAACTGAAGTTAAACTACTACCAGTAACCCAACCAAAAAAGATTTGTTTCTGATATGTTTCATTTAATAAATACTCCTCAAGTTCTTTGAGATCATTTTTATAATCCTCTCTATTTTGATGAGCAAGATAAGTTTCATCAAAATCTGTAAAAACAACGTATTTTGGTTCTGGGACAGAAGGTAACAGTTTTATATTATGTTTGCAATATTTCATATAATGCTTATACATATTATTTTATTTTTTGTGAGATTCGGGCGAAAAGACTTTATATTTTACATTCTATTATAGCCCACATTCAGCAGGTAAAACCAGAAAAAAGGTATTTTAATCATTCTCATCAATTGACAATTAAGTTTTTTCAGCGTGCCTTTCGTTAGGTATAAGCAAGTTTTTTAGCTTTTATTGTTATCGTAGTAAGTAGGTTGGCGTTGAAAATTGTCGTTATGGCAAGGCAAAAGGCAAGAGGCAAGAGGCAAGAGTGAAGAGGGTTTGGGCGATTTTACGTTTCTTTACACAGTTTGGTTTTATTGTGTTCACCTACTTACATACGCGAACAAAATATTTTTGAATTCACCCCCTATATCCCCTTAACCGAGCAGTATTGAATGACTAATGACTAATTACCTATTCTTCCGTTGTCCTTTTTCTGACAAAGAAACACTACCAATTCCTTGCAAAATACCTCTACCAACTAAACCTAAACCCTTACCGACTATTTGAGTAAGGACGAAAACAATTCCAGTTCCTAAAAACCCTACCAATGATTGGATACGTGGAGAAATAGCATCCCGAAATTCCAGTATTAATGTTACCCCTAAAGGAATACCGGAAAGTTGAGCTAATTCTTGATTTCGAGGAGCATAAATTGATATTTTCGTAATTCCACGGGGGGAGAAAACAAAGAACTCATAGCGACTTTCAAAAATAGTTTGTGCTTCAGTTATATATTGATATAATTGATATTTCCAAGATAGATTATTTCTGAACTTCTCAATTTCCCTAGTAGAAATCATTTGCCAGTTATAAAAATTTTGTTTAATACTTTCCTCATCTGCTAAGTTATTTAGTAATGGTTGAATTACAGCATTAGCTATATGAATCAATAAATTCTCTAAAATTAATAATGCTTGTGATTGAGATTCTTTAGTTCCTGCTGGGTAAGAAACATTATCAATATATAAATCTGTCAGTAATAGTAAATAAGACAATAACTCAAATAATAACGGCACTTTATTAATAATTTCTGTTTGCAAATCTGTATTTTTATCTAATAAAAACTTAACTAAATTTATTTCTTGTTTGTCTAAAATAATCCGAGAATAATTACCAAAAAATTCCGTAATAGCAAATTTCCATAAATCTAGAGAAATCTGATTTTGTAAATTAAATAGCTGATTTTTATCGAAATTAAAAGTATGTATTTCTTCCACCTGGGTAAAAAATTTCCTCAGAATAATATAAAGCAACTCTCGCTTTTTATTTTCTCGGAGAATATCAATTTCTAAAGGTGTATTAGTAAGATTTTCTAAAGAAAATTGCAATTTATTTAAACATAAAGTAAATAATTCAGATTGCAGTTGTCGAGAACTAACTATAGGTGGTATATTAATTGATGGTCTTACATCCGCATCTAGTTTAATGATATTATCCTGATTCTGAATACTGAAGGATAGTAATTGGTTTTCTGGGGGTGGTTTTTGTCTTTCTTTCGGTATTGTCAATAAGTGATTAACAACCCAGCGAGCGGCTAGAAGTTCGCGTCGCTGTCCTGCTAAAATTGCTTTATTTAATAAAGGTATTCCTGGTATTTTTAATTTTTCTGTGACTAGATTAATAGCTTGATCAATATTATTAATTCCTGAATTTTGTAAATTATTTCGCAACTTCGCAAATGGCAAAGGAGAATTAATGATTACTGGTTCTGTGAACCAATAATAACCACCATTAGCAACTTCTTGAAGAATGGGGACTAATTGAGAAATTGATATCCCTTTAGGACAATAACCATTTATTCCTATTGCTTTTGCCGCAATGAGCATTTCTGGTTGGGATTTTGAACTTAAAAGTAATATAGGTATGTGGGGATATAAAGCTTTTAGTTGTTTACAGAACTGCAAACCCAATTGTTCATTCCCTAATTCTAAAATGATTAATTTAATTTGCTGAGAATTTACTTGCGCTAAAACCTGTAAAGCTGCGGTATCTGTGGCAACGTCTGCTATAACTTGTAAATTAGGAATAGCTTCCAGTGTTACCTTTAGTCCTAAACGGAAAATTGGATCTGGGTCAATTAATAAGAATTGTAAAAGGCGATCGCTCATTTTTACAAGAGATTTGATTCCTGATTTTTAGGCTAAGTAGGTTGGCGTTGAAAATTGTTGTTATGGCAAGGCAAGAGGCAAAAGGCAAGAGGCAAGAGGCAAGAGGGTTTGGGCGATTTTACGTTTCTTTACACAGTTTGGTTTTATTGTGTTCACCTACTTAGTTTAAATTCTCAATTCCTAATCATTCACTTTGTCACGATAACCATAAAAGTTAATTGTATATTCAGAAATCTTAATTCCTGTCTGTGCTTCTACTTGACGTAACAACTCTTCGGGTAATTCTATCTGCACATCTAAAATCTGATTTGTATCTATACAGTTAACATGACTATGGGAATCACTATTATTTCCATATAATCGTCCATCACCATGTTCAATACACTCTATAATACTCTGGCTAGATAAAGCTTCTAGATTTTGATATACCGAAGTATGTCCAATTTCTTTACCTTCTTTATTGAGTCGATCATAAATCTCCCTAGCAGAAAGATGCTCTTTCACTTGCCAAAGCAACTCCAGTATAAAGCGTCGCTGACGACTGACACGCATTCCCAACATTTGACACCTATCCAAAGCATCTTCTAAGGAACGAATAGGTTTAAGACAACTTCCTTGCTTGTACATATTTCAGGTTGTGAATTCTAGAAATTGGAAATCAATTCAAAATACCTTCACGACAGGACTCACTCCCGCAAAATTAAAGAACACTTTGCCTTTTGCCTGTTTACTAATTTATGATATTCCGAATCTAAAACAAACTCATAACAACTTTATCTTAAAATTCCTCCCAATGTCTACCTCAAGTGGTTAAAAAACTGTTACTGTGAATTGTCAACACTGTTGAGTAAGTAAGTATCTATCTATCAGTCCATGACAATCACAATCACCCTCAACAACGATTCTATTTATAGTTTAGATGTATCACCTGCCTTAATGGTGATTGAACCACTGCTGCAAGCAGGAAATATTTGCTCCTATGAACAGCAACTACGTCTAGAAATTAATTATGAACAGGAAGAAAATGATCCACGGGAGTTATCGGAAATTCCCGAGGTAAGACTATGGTTTGTGCGTCTTGATGCCAAGTATCCTTGGTTACCATTTTTACTAGACTGGAAAGCCGGAGAATTATCTAGATACGCAGCAATGTTAGTACCTCATCAGTTTAGTTCTAAAGAAGGTATCCAGTACAACCCCGAAGCCTTAGAAATATTTTTGATGCACAAAATCTTTATTTTAAGTGATTGGTTGTACAAACAAGATATTGTTAGTCCATCTCGACTCAAATCCTTAGCGCAAATTCTGGGCTATGAATTAGATGATGCTTTCTTTGAAATGATTGAAAAAACTAATTAATTTGGAAAGGGAACAGGGAACAGGGAACAGGGAACAGGTGACAGGTGACAGGGAACAGGTGACAGGTGACAGGGAACAGGTGACAGGTGACAGGGAACAGGTGACAGGGAACAGGTGACAGGTGACAGGTGACAGGTGACAGGTGACAGGTGACAGGTGACAGGTGACAGGTGACAGGTGACAGGTGACAGGTGACAGGGAACAGGTGACAGGTGACAGGTGACAGGTGATAGGTGACAGGTGACAGGTGACAGGTGACAGGTGACAGGGAACAGGTGACAGGTGACAGGTGACAGGTGACAGGTGACAGGTGACAGGTGACAGGTGACAGGTGACAGGTGACAGGTGACAGGGAACAGGGAACAGGGAAAAAATTTCCTTCTGACTCCTGACTCCTGCTAGATGATTTTGAAGCTAAAATCTAAAATCCAAAATTGATAATAGTTAACTTCCCCAAATTTTTTCTAAGACTATTTGGGGCGCAATATCTGCTAGTTTTCCAGTGGGTGAGGTAATAGCTAAGACTTTTTCACTTGTGGGTAATAATTTTTCTGAGTCCGTAGAATTTAGCAAAGCTATTGTATATGTTTCTACTGCTATACTCAATTGCAGAAGACTATTTTCTACAGACAACATTAAACTAGCGCCACCAATGATGGCGGTTAGTTTGCCAATATCATCGGGGGAAGTAACTTTAATATTGTGACAATGTTCTAAAATTGAACGCACAAACGACTCATTATCAGCTTCTTTAATGACAACAACGGGTAAATCTGGTTGTTTTTCTTGGCAAGCTGCAATGATTTTTTGCCAACTTTCTACAGGGTAGGTTGTATCTAAATTAGATCCACCAGCATTGATGAGAATAAAACCTGATTCACTTACGCCTAAACGTTTTTGTTCTCCTTGCGCCCATTCGATGTCTACTTTTGGCACATTTACTGATAGTGGTGGACAAGGAGTATTAATCTTTAAAGGTTTGAGTAGGTCATGGTACACTTTTGCCACATATTGGGATAGGTTGGGTGTAATGTGATTAGTGAGAAAAACCGCACCTTGTCCTTGATAGCCAATGCGTGTGGGGATTCCTGTTAACCACATTAGCAAGCCTACTAACCAACTTTGTCCAACAATAATAGCGACATCATACTCACGATCGCGGATCATGCCAACTAAGTTACCCCAATCAGCCAAACTATTACGATCTTTGTAGTCAAAAGTTAATACATCATGAACTGACTTGCTTACTCGGTAAGCAGCCTTTGACTGGGGTTCGACAATGACATCTATCTGCGCGTCGGGATAATAACGCTTAAGATCATCAAGAGTGGCAAAAAAAAGAATTTGGTTATCAATTGAACCAGGTACAAGGGTTACTACACGCATAATATTTATTAACGTTTATTGTTTTATATTTTAGGAGAATATAGGTATTGAGAATTATGAGTCACGATCTTAAGATGTAGGGGCGCAGGGCGTGCGCCCAAGGGTTAGAAGTTAGGAGTTTTTGAATTTTGCTAGTGAAGTTATTCTCAAAAATGGGTATTCTGAATTTATTTAATTAAAGATCAAGGAAAAGTTGTGCATTTACTAATTCCCGCTGCTGGAAGTGGCAAAAGAATGGGCGCTGATCGTAATAAACTTTTATTACAGGTACGTTCAAAACCATTGATTGCTTGGACTTTGTTGGCAGCAGAAGCCGCAAGTTCTATTAGTTGGATAGGAATTGTTTCTCAACCTCAAGATTGGGACAAGTTCAAGTCTATTATCGCTGAATTAAAGCTAAAAAAAACAATAGAATTAATTTCTGGTGGTTCTACTCGTCAAGAGTCAGTTTATAATGGCTTACAGGCATTACCAAATAATGCGGGACAGGTATTAATCCATGATGGCGCTCGTTGTTTGGCAACACCAGATTTATTTAATGCTTGTTCTGAAGCAATTCTCAATTGTTCTGGTTTAATTGCGGCTGTACCTGTTAAAGATACCATTAAAGTTGTTGATGACAATGGCATAATTAAAAGTACACCAGAACGTAAACAACTTTGGGCGGCTCAAACCCCCCAAGGGTTCGATGTCAAATTGTTAAAACAGTGCCATGCTGAAGGTGTCCGTCAAGGTTGGGAAGTGACTGATGATGCGGCTTTGTTTGAAAAATGCGGTATTGAAGTGAGGATAGTTTCGGGGGAAGAGACTAATTTGAAAATTACTACTCCTCAAGATTTAGCGATCGCAGAATTTATACTTAGTTATAGAGAATAAGCAGGGGAGCAGGGAGCAGGGGGCAAGCAGGGGGAGAAAAATTTTCTAAAATCTAAAATCCAAAATCTAAAATACTGAATGCCCAAGAATATACCTATAGTAGGCAAAATAGAAGCGATTCTTTATTTAAAGGGTAAACCCTTATCACTAAGTGAAATTGCTGAATATGCGAAATGCGATCGCTTCGCAGCAGAAGAAGGAATTATCGAACTAATTGAGAATTATTCCCGTCAAGACACAGCTTTAGAAGTCGTAGAAACTGAACATGGTTATAGTTTACAACTGCGGTCAGAATTTCATGATTTAGTGCAAGCTATAATACCAGTAGAATTGGGAGTTGGGGCATTACGGACATTAGCAGCGATCGCCCTCCATAATCCCATATTGCAAAGTGAATTGATTAATTTACGGGGTTCAGGAGCTTATCAGCACGTTCAAGAATTAGTAGAATCCGGTTTCGTCCGCAAACGCCGAGAAAGTGATTCTCGCTCCTTTTCTCTGCAAATAACACCAAAATTTCATCAGTATTTTCAAATCGAACAACTACCCCAAATTTTGGCAATTCCAGACAAAGAACAGCAACTAGAACTGGAGTTAGAAGGATTAGAGGCAGAGGAGGGAACAATTCAAAATTAAAAAACCCTTCTCTATTCCCTATTCCCTTTTCTCTGTAGAAAATGCGCTACCCTATGAATATGGTTTAGAGTAAAATCAGCAGTTAAGCTAATATAAATCGCCAATGGTGTTTGATCCTGACTTTTTGCAAGACGACTCTGAGCAACACCCTAATCAACTTCTGAATGATCGCTTTGGGGACAACCCAAACCAATTACTGAAATATTTACAGCATCAATCTCCTGAAGTTTTAGCCCGTGTAGCCCAAGCTGTCAGCCCCGAAATTAAACAAATCATTTCCCAGAATGTCCAAGGACTCGTGGGAGTGATACCGACAGAACATTTTAATGTGCAAATTACAACAGACCGGGAAAATCTAGCGGGAATACTAGCATCAGCAATGATGACAGGTTATTTTCTCCGCCAAATGGAACAGAGAATGCAATTGGAACATTTATCCAATCAATAGGAGTCAGGAGTCAGGAGTCAGGAGTTCACCAAAAACAAAGAACAAAAAGAAAGTTTCTTCCCCTCCCCCTGCTTCCTATTCCTGTTCTCTGTCCCCTGCTATTGAGGTTGACACTCCCCGGTCTAAAGACGCGGGGATTCTATAGAGAGTTTCAGTCTATATCTCTCAGTTATCCCAGCTTCAGGCAGGGTTCCTTAAATATTTGGGTTCCTGCCCTGATCCTGTTTGCCATTACCGGCAGAATCATCTCTGACAAGCGTAACTTTCCGAGAGTCCCCCGGTAGGTTTTTAATGTCTTTGCTGACAATTTAACTGTATCACGAATATGGATTAAAATTTGAAGTTATTTCAAATTTTTAAATTAATGTTAATGCAGGATAAAGGAAAGCCTCTAGCCTTCATCCCTTGTCTAAAGCACAGATGTAGCTTCCTAAGTCAGCTACATCTTCAAGGGTTTTCGGCATTTCCCTTATAATTTCCCGAACGAACCTTAAAGATTTGAGTTTTCCCATTGCGGTTGACTTCTATGGTAAGAATGTCTCCAACACTACTCGATTCGACTATCTTTTGGACTTGAGCCGCAATTTTGATTTGTTTACCATTAACTTTTTGAATCACGTCACCAGGAAGTAATCCTCCTATCTGTGCGGGTGATTTTTCCATAACTTTTCTGATAACAATTCCCACGTCTGGCTGAATGTTTAGCTGATCTTCCGCTTTCAGTCGCTCTTTTGTGGTTGTGGAAATGTCTATCATCTCAATTCCTAGAAAGGGGTGAGCAACTTCTCCTGTGGTAAATAGTTCATTGGCTACACGAAAGGCGGTTTCAATGGGGATAGCAAAACCAAGTCCTTGAGCATCAGCACGGATAGCAGTATTTACGCCAATAACTTGCCCTTGAGCATTTAAGAGTGGTCCACCAGAATTGCCAGGATTAATAGCTGCATCTGTTTGGATAAAACTAACGCGCTTATTAGGAACGCCTACTTGGGCGCTAGTTCTGTCCGTGGCACTGATAATGCCAATAGTGACAGTATTATCTAAACCTAACGGATTGCCTATAGCGATCGCCCATTGTCCAGGAATTAAATTTTGTGAATTACCTAACTTGACTATCGGCAACTTGTGGGCGGAAATTTTGACTGCGGCTATATCTGTCACCGTATCAACCCCTACCACCTTCCCCTCAAAACTCCGCCCATCTTTGAGGGTAACTTGAACCGTGTCTGTATCTGCCACTACATGAGCATTAGTTAATAACTTACCATCCTCACTCAGTATAAATCCTGAACCTGTCCCTCGCTCAACTTTTTCTGAGGGGATTGGTTGTTCATCCTCTTTAAAAAAATGGCGAAATAAGGGATTTTTGAGAGCTTCAGTCATCGGATTTGATACTTTACGAATTGCATTAATTCGCACAACCGCAGGACCAACTCTGCCGACAGCAGTGGCGATAAAATTGATATTATCACTTCCCGAAGTGTTAAGTATGCCATTGACAGGTTGAGGAGCAGCAGATTCAGCAGGTAAAGTTACTGCCACATTTTTTAATTCTTGAAATGAAAGATTGTGCGTCCAAAAATAACGACTAACAAATACACCACCACCAGAGCCAATTACCACCAAACCTAGATAAACAGCCAGTTGCTTCCAAGATACATTCATAATTATTAAGAATAATGGCACTCAAGGACAGATGAAAGCTTATCTCTTTAGTGTAATCAAGCAAACCTTCAGTGAACAGATCATTTGAGCGATAAATATCAAAAATTTGTCAGCATATTCGGGGATCATATCTAGTAGTCTGTCAACCCGAAAATGACGGGTGAAGGGGAGGTGGGGGAGGTAGGGGAGGTGGGGGAGGTGGGGGAGGTAGGGGGGTAGGGGAGGTAGGGGAGGTGGGGGAGGTGGGGGAGGTAGGGGAGGTGGGGGAGGTAGGGGGGGTAGGGGAGGTGGGGGAGGTAGGGGGGGAGGGAAGAACAGAAGTTTTTTTCCATTACCCGTCAAAATAAATTTGACGAACTACTAGTTCTTAGATTTCATCATGGATTTACTCAAAATAGGTAGTAAAAAGATAGAGGAAAAACTTTATCCTATCTTTAACAATTCCCCACTAAAATCTAAAAATTAGCGGTTTCTGGACTTCTTTACATGAAATTTTCCTATTGTTCACTATGTTTTTTGAGCTTATTTAGCACTTTAGGTTTATTATCCACCTTATTACAATTACAAAGTGCTAATGCTAGTCCAGGGAGTTGTCCTGTTCCCGTCTTAGCTCGTATCCAACGTCATCAAGTTAATCGCGGTGAAACTTTAGCAAGTATAGCTAATCGCTATAATCTATCACCAGAAACCATTATGGGAATCAATCCATCTGTTAAGAATGGGGTGGTAAGTCCAGGTACAGAATTGCAAATTCTTCCTTTTAATGGCATTGTTGTGGAAGTTCCTCGTAATCAAAGCTGGCGACAAATCGCATCTAAATATAAAGTTCGCCCAGATACAGTCTTTGAAATCAATGGTTGTCAGAAAACCCCTAAATTTGTTTTTTTACCAATACTTCCAGGGGTAACTAATACTACTGCCCCTACTCCTGCTGCTGGGGTAATTGCTACGGCACCTAGTACCCCCGCTGAAAACATTACTGGTTATCCCTTGCCAAGTGTTACAGAGGTTGGATTAGCTTATGGTTGGCAATATCACCCGGTAACAGGAGACGTTTTCTTTCATAGTGGCCTAGATTTGTTAGCGCCAGTAAATACTCCTGTGGCAGCGATCGCTTCAGGAATCGTCGTCTTTGCCAAGGAACAAGGTAGTTACGGCAAATTAGTCATTATTAACCACGCAGGTGGCTCACAGAGCCGTTACGCCCAACTTGACAGCATCAAGGTCACGCTCGGTCAAACGGTCAACAAAGGCGATATTTTAGGATCAGTGGGAACTACAGGACAACCAACCTCTACTCAACCCCATCTTCATTTTGAAATGCGTTCTAACGGTTATTTAGGTTGGGAAGCAAAAAATCCCAAGGAGTTTTTAAAGTGAGGAGTCAAGCCATAGTTCAGAGCTAATAACTCAAGTCCCTTTTAACGGATTATAAACGAAAAAAAAGGTTTGGTGCTATGACCAAACCTCCATAATTGCTGTGCTTAACAACGTACTCAATTAATTTAGTGCTACTCTAGTCACATATCATCTTCCTATGGAATGTGTACAGATTGCTCTAATTGTGATAGATCAAGACAAAAATATATATTGGCGTTGCAAATATTAGTCTATATGAAATTATACAAATTAATTTAAATATAAAAAAGGCTTGGGTGTTAGCCAAGCCTTTATATATACCAGGTGTTTACCATATATAGATACTTTAAACCTTAAATTACTCCTATTCATCTTCCTATCAGGTGTGTACAAATTCAATAAAATCTGATATGGCAGATGTTTATAAGTAGGGGTTGCTGAAAAAGTTATCTGTGAGGGCTAGTAGTCTGTCAACCCGAAAATGACGGGTGAAGGGGAGTAGGGGGGGTAGGGGGGGTAGGGGAGGTGGGGGAGGTGGGGGAGGTAGAGGGGGAGGGAAGAACAGAAGTTTTTTTCCATTACCCGTCAAAATAAATTTGACGAACTACTAGAAGTATGGATAACGCCACGCTGCGCTATCAGCAAACCCTACTTAATGGTTTTTGAGCGATCGCTGGCTCGAAAATTGCCGAAAATTTGATCAGGTAGGCCAAAAGACCTACCCTACAGCTATTCTTTCAAAATAGTCTTGGATGCCATTCTTGTCTTCTTGCGATCGCTCTCCGATAACTCTTCACCGGCTTGTAAGCGAGTTGCTGAAACTTGTAGCACGGTGGCTGCACAGGTATCGCCAATTTGTAAGGCGGTATTAGCAGCAGTTTGTAACATTGTGGCAGCACCAAGGCGATCGCCTAGTTCTAATTTTGCCTCAGCTAATTGAGTTTGCCGATATTTAGCCAAAAGCAGAATCGAGTTTAGCACCTGGGAATTGAGAGCAGGTTCATAACTCTTGGTAAAATTGGCATATATTGGCACTAAGGGAGAAAGTAAACCCTCTTTATTCAAGGATGGGTCATCATAGCGAATTTGAATATGACCAATGACTTGTTTCCCTTCTGGTAATTGTCCCAGATAAATATTCGCTAAAACAACCCTTTCGCTATCCTTCATCAAGTCCCCTAACCGCAGTATTAAAGTCCCATTAGCATCGGTTTCCACTGGTAATTCAATGGTATCTGGCGCAACTTGGGCAACGGGTTTGAGTTCCGCCAGACGGACAACAGGGACTAAAGATAGGAGTAAATGGGCATTTGTTAATCCCACCGACTGTACCCGCCGAAATAGCCGCGCAAATTGAGTTACAGCTTGCTCTGGGTTCTCGATATAAGCTAGAGTCCCACCCCCTGCATCAGCAATCTTTTCCAATAAATCTGGATTCCAGTCATCACCAAAACCCAGGGTGTTAATTGTCAGGTTGAGTTTGGCGGCTTTTTTGGCAAGTTGCAAACAACGTTTATTGTCATTTGGTCCAATTTGCCATTTCCAAATCTGTAACCCGTTATCCCCATGACCATCTGTGAGGAGGAAGGCTTGGGAAACCGCCCCTTTTGTGCCTTTGAGTAGTTCTGTAATCCCCAAGGATAAACCTTCGGCGATGACAGTCCCGCCAGCAGCCTTTAGCTTGGCTCTTAACTGGGTTTTGATGCTTTCAATATCTTGGATGATTTGGTTGGGGATAATGACTCCAGATGTGCCAGCAAAACCGATGATGGAAATCCTGTCACCAACTTTTAATTGATCCAATAATTGCTCAACTGCTTGAATGACGATATTCATGGGTTCACCGGACATAGAACCACTTTGATCGAGAATCAAGCAGAGATTCAAGGGTAAACTTTGTTCAAATTCAGCAGGAATAGCGGAAATAGAAATTGAGAGTTGACGTTGATTGCTTTGTTGGGCAGCATCAACGTTGGTATCATTTAGAGCCGATGTTAGTTGAACTTTCATTGAGGGGAAGCATCTTGCAAAACAGTTTTTGAGACAATTCTGGTTTTTTTGCGATCGCTTTCTGATAACTGTTCCCCAGCTTGTAAGCGGGTGGCGGAAACTTGCAATACCGTTGCAGCACTAGCATCTCCCATTTGCAGCGCAGTTTTTGCCGCAGTTTGTAACATCGTTGCTGCACCAGCCCGATCACCCTGCTGTAATTTCGTTTCGGCTAACTGGGTTTGGCGATATTTGGCTAAAGCTAAAACCGACCGTTGTACCTGGGGATTTGGTGCTGGTTGGTATTCCCTGGTGACATGAGCATAAATTGGTAGATTGGGGGAGTATAGCCCGATTTGGTTATGGGCGGGGTCATCGTAGCGGACTTGAACATTAGCGATCGCCTGTTTACCTTCTGGCAACTGTCCCACATAAATATTAACTAAAACTACCCGTTCCCCGTCTTTCATTAAATCGCCCAATCTCACCACCAAGCGCCCATCGCTTTCGGGTTGTACTGGTAACTCAATGGTATCTGGGGAAACTTGGGCAATGGGTTTGAGTTCTGCTAACCGCACATTAGGCATTAAGGATAATAATAGTTGAGCGTTAGTCAACCCCACTGTTTGCATTCGACTAAACAACCGCCCAAATTCCGATACAGCCTGATCTGGGTGTTGAATATAAGACAATGTACCCATGCCAGCATCAGCGATTTTTTCTAAAACTTTATCATTCCAATTGTCACCAAATCCCAATGTATTTAGAGTTAAATTATAGCTGGCGGCTAATTGGGCAAATTTCAAACAGCGATCGTTATCACCATGTTCATTTTCTCCATCAGTCAGTAAAAATGCTTGGGAAACTGTATCATGTTTACCCTTGGCTAACTCTTCAATTCCTAAGCGTAAACCCTCATCAATAGCAGTTCCCCCATCAGCTTTGAGTTGCATTATCTGTTTTTTAATATGTTGGCGATCGCTAATTAACTGATTTGGGACTAAAACTTTAGCCCGGTGGTCAAAAACAACTACACTGAGGCGATATTCAGGAGTGAGACGATCTACCAATAAACAAGCGGCATTTTTCACAGTTTCTAGGGATTTTCCCATCATTGAACCGCTATGATCGAGAATCAAGCATAAGTTCAAGGGTACAGTCCGATCTATTGTTTCACCACTAGCAGAAACAGAAACTACTAATTGACGTTGAGTGCTAGTTTGATTTGCATCTATACCAGCATCATTAAGCGCTAGTTGTAAATTAACTTTCATAATTTCAATTTCCTATCTAGTTTAGACAGATACAATTTTATAGATAACTTCAAACCGCATCCTCCATACTACGGAAAATAAGTTAATTTAGAGGCTGAGAGGATGTTTGAAAAGTATCAAAATTTATTTAGATCCCCCCAACCCCCTTAAAAAAGGGGGCTAAATTTCTTAAAGTCCCCCTTATTAAGGGGGATTTAGGGGGATCTACAGGTGTTATATACCACACAAAAAAGTTTTCAAACACCCTCTGAGAATCACTGGAATAAAAGCCTTAACTTTCCCTAAAACAGAGACTGAAATATGAACAAATAAACATGAAAATTGATATAATTTAATTATTCAAAAAGTAATTTTTCAGGGTTTCCGCTAAAGTAAAAGGAGATTCTTTAGGAAAGAAGTTTAATTTAATTCCTGTTTCTTCAGATGCTTTTAACCGAGCTTTTTCATAACAATCTGCAAATATTTCTATAAATAGAGGTTGCAAACTAGGACTATCTTCTAATAATAATTCAATACAAATACGTTGCTCTGTAATCGTACTGCGCCAGCTTTCACTACGTTTTTCAGGTTGATATTGCCATTTTAGTAAGTGCATTAATAGCACAATTAAACGGCTCTTTAACTCCCGTTTTTCACTTTTTCCCATGCTTTCAATTTCTTCTATCAGATTTGCTAAATCAATTTCTGCAAATTTCCCTGCTTTTAATTGTTTAGATATTGTTTCTATCCACAGATAAAATCTTGGTCGTAAAGATTATCATTGGTAATGACTGTTGGTTGATGTGTTGTCATAATGATTTCTAACCTCCTGCAATAATCTTATCAGTAAATCATTCTATTGTTTCTCTTTCTTCATAATTCACCTTGATGCTAAAAATATCATTCCCCGGCAGAACCAGGGAACGAGGATAATAATGGTTTTTGTTGTTAGGAAATATTCGCCATATATTTAACTAAATCATCTATTTGCGAAAAATCTAATAATTCTTCGGCTAAATCTTCCAGTTGAGTTAATCCCAAATTAGGAAGTTGCTGTTCTATTCTGGCTGGAATATTCCCAAAGCGGCGTTTTAACATACGGAGAATCAATTCTAGTGCTTCTCTTCTTTTGCCTTTTTGCTCACCTTTTTGCAGAATATCCTGATAAACCCAAGATTCTTCCATAATGTCCTCCTGAAACAGTTGATTAAGTAGATTTCTATTAAATCTTAACCCGGCTAAAAGCTGTGTACAAACGGAAATATTATCTCGTGCTTTCTTGGATTCAATTGTATTTACAGCAGCAGCAACTTGGGTTAAAAGATTTTCGGGTGAGTCGCTTTTTGCTAAAGTTGCTAATGGTAATAGTGCGGGGTTAGCCAGTAGTGACGCTGCTTCCTCTTCCCACATCCGTATAACTCTATATTTGTGGATGGTGTTTGTGTCTACATATTGACTATTAAACACCATTTCGGAAGTTGTGGCTTGCAGAAAAATCACGACTTGCTGAATTTCACACCAATATTGACGTTTTAAGCGATAAACCACCTAACGCAAAAATCTCTCAAACCCTTATTCCTCTGTGTCCTCTGCGCCTCCGTGGTTCGTTAATCAGGATAATTTATTTCTTGGAAGTCCCTCTAAATCTTTTCTAACTCGAAAGCGATGTTCAGTAACAGAACTATACCAACTTCCTTTCATCATTTCGGGAGCATCAGCTTGAACGGTTAACTTGAGTAAGTGAGCAATTAAGATGGTTAAATTACTCAAAAATGAGCGTTTTTCTGATTTTCCTATATCTTCTAATTCTAAAAGCAAATGTTCCCAATCAATATCATTAAAATCTTGTTGTTTGATTTTTTTAATGATAGTTTCTCGCCAAACATTAAAATCTCGTTCATAGAGTTGATTGTTCATAATCCTCCTGCAAAAGTTAACTCTTATTTTAATTTAGTTAGGACTTACGCACAAGTTACGGAATAAACGAACCACAGAGGCACAGAGAACACAGAGAAATAAGAGTTTGATAGGTTTTTTGCGTAAGTCCTATTAGTTTAAAAATATTTACCCGGATTATAAAAAGCCAAATTTAATAAAATTTAACCAAAACTGGGAATAATACCCACAAATAAGTGTAAAATCTAATAGATAATCTCTTGCGGATGCGATTATGTCACCAGACTACTCCGGTCAAAATCTCCGAGGATGCTCTTTTAAAGGTCAAAACCTGACAGGTGCTAATTTTAGCAAAGCTGATATTAGAGGAGCAAATTTTACCAATGCTATCCTTAAAGGTGCTGACTTTACTGGTGCTAAAGCTGGACTAAAGAAGCGTTGGGTAATTGTTTTGCTCATAGTGACATTTATACTGTCAGTGATATCGAGTTTGTTTTCCACAGTTATTGGTGTATTGTTATGGTATGCTTTGAACTATAAAGATGGAAGTATTATTTCTGGTATAGTCGCACTAATTACGTTAGTTATTTTGTGTATTATTACTGTCCGTAAAGGTTTATTGGCAGGGTTAGGAATGGTCGCCATCGCCTTTGCCATCTTCTCCGTTTCAGCCGTTACTTTTTCCTCATCCGTACAAGGAATTACAATTGGCTCACTTGTGGTTGCTTTCACTGGTGTTATTACTTCATCTGTAACCTTCACCTTTTTCTTCTCATTCGCTTTCACTATTGTCTTTGCTGTTGCTTTGACTATTTTCTTTGCCTTTGGCTTTGCTATTACCTTCAAAATTTTCTTACATTCTGCTGTTGCTGTTGTTTTCCCCGTCGCTGTAGTTTTTATATTTTTTAGCGTTTACATTTGCTGGCGTAGTTTTAAAGGGGATGAAAAAGATGCTTGGATTCGTTCATTTGCCATTGCTTTTGCTGCTACAGGTGGTACAAGTTTTCGTGGTGCAGATTTAACTGATACTGATTTTACTGGTGCAACCTTGAAAAATACAGATTTCAGAACAGCAAACCTAACGCGCACTCGTTTTTATGAAGCCAAAAAACTTGATTTTGCTAGACCAGGTAAGACTATATTGAGTAACCCTGCTGTTCTCAATTTGCTCGTTACTCTCAATGGTAGAAATAAATCTTACAGTGGCGCTAACCTCAGAGGTGCAAACCTAGTATGTGCAGACTTGAAAGAAGCTAATTTA
The DNA here is from genome assembly GCF_001277295.1 of Anabaena sp. WA102. Taxonomy (NCBI): domain Bacteria; kingdom Bacillati; phylum Cyanobacteriota; class Cyanophyceae; order Nostocales; family Nostocaceae; genus Anabaena; species Anabaena sp. WA102. Next base: position 3,549,369 of record NZ_CP011456.1, read on the forward strand.
AAAAATGCTGATATTATTGAAGCCACTTTTCAAGGTGCTGTTTTAGAATGGGCAAATCTGACTCTTACTCAAGCGGTTGGTACTAATTTCACCAAAGCTCAAATGACAGGTGCTTGTGTGGAAGCTTGGAATATTGAAAGTACAACTATATTAGATGATGTAGATTGTCGCTTTGTCTATCTTTTAGAATATCCCCAACCAGGAACAGATGACCGTGAACGCCGTCCTAGTAGTGGAGAATTTAAACCAGGAGAATTTACAAAATTATTTGAAGAAGTTTTAAATACTGTTGATTTAATTTTCCAAAATGGTATTGACTGGAAAGCTTTTGTTGCAGCTTTCAAAACAGTGCAAGTTGAAAATGAAGATACAGAATTAGTTATCCAGAGTATTGAAAATAAAGGTGATGGGGTAGTTGTTGTTAAAGTTGCTGTTCCTGATAATGCTGATAAAGAAAAGATTCACAGCGATTTTACTCAAAATTATCAATTAGCATTAGCAGCAGTAGAAGAAAAATATAAAGCAGAATTACAAGCTAAAGATAATGAAATAGTTATTTATCGCCAACAAAGTTCAGAGATGACAGAAATTGTTAAACTATTAGCTAATAAACCTATCAATGTTCAAGTTGACAACAAAGTGGAGAATAAAAACATGACTAACGATTCTAGCCGTAAAGTTGAAATTGGCAGTATCGGCGGAGATTTTAACGCCAGTGGACAAGCTTTGAATCTAGGTGAAATCAGTGGTACAGTCACAAATACCATTAATGAATTACCATCTGCACCTGAACCCGATAAACCAGGAATTAAGGAATTATTGACACAATTAAAAGCAGCAATTGAAGCTGATACTGATTTAAAACCTAAAGACAAAGAAAAGGCCTTAAAACAAGTCAAAGCTTTAGCAGAAGCCGCCCAAAATCCTCAAGAAAAACAGGATTTAGCAGATACAGCAATCACAATGTTAAAAGGAACAATTGCTAATTTACCAACTGCGGCAAAATTAGTTGAAGAATGTGGTAAGTTATTACCGCTAATTGCTGGTTTTTTAGGTTTAGCTTAGAAACCCATTTTTTAGCCCAGATGATCGATTATATAGTTTAGCTTACACACAAACAAAGCGGCTATACAAACAAAGTCCAGGCGATTATAAATCGCGGCTATACAAACAAAGTCCGCCTACGCGGACTAAGAGAAATTTAACACACGAAGGTGGGTTTTGTCTGTCTAGATGCGGTTTCTAACCGCCTTGTTCTGAAAATATCGTTAAGATGGGAGGTAGAACCTCCCGGAAAGCATTCCCAGTCGGAGACTGGGAACGAGGGAAAAGCATTCCCAGTCGGAGACTGGGAACGAGGGAAAAGGAGTTCTCAGCAACTTACCAAATGCCGCAAAATTGGTTGAAGAATGTAGTAAATTATTACCTCTAATTGCTAGTATTTTCTAGCCCAGGCGAATAGAATATGGCTTGGCTTCGCCACGCCAAGGGCGAACGCGGCTACACAACCAAAGTCTAAGAGAAATTTAACCCACGCAGGTGGGTTTCGTCTGTGTAGACGCGGTTTCTAACCGCCCCCTTTCTAAAAATACCGTTAAAATGGGAAGTTTTACAATCTCCTGCAAATTTATCTGGAGAAGATGTATTGCCAGAATTTTTTAGATTTACAACTTTCCCTCACATATCTGGGAATTTAAAATTGGTGGATATCAAGTATTAGATAAATGGTTGAAAGATAGAAAAAATTCTAAGAGAGAATTATCTACTGAGGAAATTGACTAGTATCAAAAAATTGTCATTGCTTTAACAGAAACTTTACGAATAATGCAGGAAATTGATATAATTGTTCCAGGTTTTCCCATAAGTAGGTGAACACAATAAAACCAAACTGTGTAAAGAAATGTAAAATCGCCCAAACCCTCTTCACTCTTGCCTCTTGCCTCTTGCCTTTTGCCTTGCCATAACGACAATTTTCAACGCTCACCTACTTAGAGTAAAAACTGGTAATATTAACCAATATTAATTTCCTATTTACATTGAAAACCCAAAATGTCTCCTATTTACCTCTCTCTCCTCATGGTGCAAAAATAATATTAGGAAACAATATTACACCAGAACAATTAGTAGTTCCCCTTGCACCCACTCCTAAAACAATGTTTGGACCCCGTGCAGCTTGTTTATTATCACCAACAGGACCATTATGGGTATCAGATACAGGACATCATCGTTTATTAGGGTGGCAAAATTTACCCACAAAAGATCATCAACCCGCGGACTGGGTAATAGGACAAACTGATTTTTTTCATGAAGGACAAAATGCTAAGGGTACACCAGGAAAATCTACACTTAGTGTCCCTACAGGTATTTGTAAATGTGGTAATGGTTTAGCTGTTGCCGATGCGTGGAATCACCGCATTTTAATCTGGTACAATATACCAGAAGATAGTCATGTTCCCGCAGATTTGGTATTAGGACAAACTAACTTTATTGATAATGAACCAAATCGAGGTAATCAACAACCTGCGGCTAATACGTTACATTGGCCTTATGGTATTTTTTATCATCAAGGTAAGTTATTTGTAGCTGATACCGGAAATCGTCGGTTATTAATTTGGAATCAATTACCCACAGAAAATGGACAACCTGCGGATATAGTTTTGGGACAACCGGATATGATATCACGCAATGAAAATGGGGGTGGTTCTCCCACTGCCGCCAGTATGCGTTGGTGTCATGATATCACCCTTTGGGATGATAATTTAGTTGTTGCTGATGCAGGTAATAACCGGGTAATGATTTGGGAAGGAACACCAACAGAAAATAATGCCCCTTGTGCGGTGGTTTTAGGACAAAAAAACTTCAATTTTGTGGAATTAAATCAAGGTGTTTATTTTCCTAGTGCAAGTAGTTTAAGTATGCCCTATGGGGTAGATGTTGCGGGGGATTGGTTAATAGTTGCTGATACAGCTAATTCCCGGTTGCTAGGATGGAAGAAACAAGCATCTATTTTATTATTGCAGGGTGCGATCGCTGATGGTGTGATGGGACAAGATAACTTTACAAATAAAAGCGAAAATCGGAATTTTGGACTACCAACAAGACAAAGTTTAAATTGGTGTTATGGAATTAAGGTTTGTGGGGAAACTGCGGTGGTTGCTGATTCTGGGAATAATCGCGTTTTGATTTGCAAGTTTTGATTATTTCACGCAGAGACGCAGAGGCGCAGAGGAGGAAGGATGAGAATAGAGGAAATTCGGGTTTGTGGGACTGTACAAGGTGTGGGTTTTCGTCCTACTGTGTATCGTTTGGCGAAGGTTTTTGGGTTAAAGGGTGATGTTTGTAATGATGGGAAAGGGGTGTTAATTCGTGTTTCTGGTGGTGAGGAAGAAATAACGGAGTTTGTCAATAAGTTATATCAAGAATGTCCTCCTTTGGCAAGAATTAAGGAGTTGATTAGAAGTCCATATTTAGGGGAGTTTGATTTTAATACTTTTGTGATTTCTCGTAGTGTTAATAGTGTGGTGAAAACTGAGATTTCTCCTGACACGGCAAGTTGTCCCCAATGTCAAAGGGAGATTTTTGATCCTTTTAGTCGTTATTTTCGTTATCCTTTTACTAATTGTACTCATTGTGGTCCAAGGTTGAGTATTATTCGCGCTATTCCCTACGATAGAAATAATACTAGCATGGTGAATTTTCCAATGTGCCAGGAATGTGAAAAGGAATATCAAGATGTAGAAAATCGTCGGTTTCATGCCCAACCTGTGGCTTGTTTTGTATGTGGACCTCGTGCATGGTTAGAAAGGACTGACGATAAACCTGTGATTTCTGATATGTTTTCCATGTTGGATGATGTGGATGCTGTTTGTACGTTATTACAAAAGGGTGAAATTGTTGCTATTAAAGGTTTAGGTGGTTTCCATTTAGCTTGCGATGCCACTTTAGAAAATGCAGTTCTAAAACTCAGAAATCGTAAAATTCGTTATCATAAACCTTTGGCTTTAATGGCAAGAGATATTAATATTATTTCTGAATATTGCTATGTTAATGATTTAGAAAAGGAATTGTTAACAAATTCTGCTGCACCAATAGTTTTATTAAATATTAAAGATCAGAGTAAATTAGCACCTTCTATAGCCCCAGGGCAAAATACTCTTGGTTTTATGCTACCTTATACACCGTTACATCATTTAATTCTCAGAAGAATGAAAGTACCAATAGTCTTAACTAGCGGTAATATTTCTGATCAACCACAATGTATAGATAATGAAGATGCAAAAGATAAATTATCAAAAATAGCTGATTATTTTCTTTTACATAATCGTGATATTGTTAATAGAGTAGATGATTCTGTAGTGCGAGTTATTGATAATCAAATTCAAACCCTCAGACGCGCTAGAGGATATGCACCAGCACCAATTCTTTTACCTCCAGGTTTTAAAAATATACCGCCTATTTTAGCAATGGGTAGTGAGTTAAAAAACACCTTTTGCTTATTACAAGAAAGTGAGGCGATTTTATCACAACATTTAGGAGATTTAGAAAATGCGGCTGCTTTTAATGCTTATCAAGAAACATTGAATTTATATCTGAATTTATTTCAACATCAACCAGAGATAATTGCTATTGATAAACATCCAGAGTATTTATCTTCTAAACTTGGCAAAGAACTAGCAGAAAGTAATAACATTAAATTAGAAGAAATTCAACATCATCATGCCCATATAGCTGCCTGTATGGCAGAAAATCAAATTTCCTTAGATACAAAACCCATTTTAGGAATAGCTTTTGATGGGTTAGGATATGGTGAAGATGGTACACTGTGGGGAGGAGAATTTTTACTAGCAGATTATTGTAACTCTCAAAGATTAGCTACATTTACACCAATGGCAATGATAGGAGGAAAACAGGCAATTTATCAACCTTGGAGAAATACATACTCTCAATTAATTAATGCTTTTACTTGGGAAGAAATCAAAGAAAAGTACAGTGATTTAGAAATCATCAAATTTTTAGAAACTAACAACCCAAAACTACTCAACCAAATCATAGAAAAAGGTATTAATTCACCCTTAACATCATCAGTAGGCAGATTATTTGATGCAGTTGCAGCCGCAATAGGTATTTGTCGAGAACAATGTAGTTATGAAGGACAAGCAGCAATAGAAATGGAAACAATAGCTGATGTCAATATTTTAAACAATGATGAAGAAATTCTAAATTATTCCTTTAAATTTAAAAAATCAGATAATATTTATTATATAAATACATCTCCAACATGGCGAGAAATCCTCAATGATATTAAACAGCACATATCCTCATCAAAAATAGCTGCAAAATTTCATAAAAGTTTAGCTATTACTGTTGTAACAATGGTTCAACAAATTAGACAAGAACACGAATTTCACCAAGTAGCATTAACAGGAGGAGTATTTCAAAATCGAATTTTATTACAACAGGTAAAAAAGCGATTAGAAAAATTAGAAATTAACGTATTAACTCACAGTATATTACCGACAAATGATGGCAGTTTATCATTAGGACAAAGTGTAATTACAGCCGCTAAATACTTAAAAGAAATAACATAAAAACCTCTGTTGTCTCCGCGCCTCTGCGTGAGATAAATCTTAAAAAAGGAAAACTAAAATGTGTTTAGGAATACCCGGACAAATAACAGAAATAACCAACCGCGAACATAAACTAGCTATGGTTAATATTGGAGGAGTCAAAAGACAAATAAATATAGCCTGTATAGTTGACGAACAACACCCACCAGAAAAATGTATAGGAGATTGGGTATTAGTTCACGTCGGTTTTGCCATGAACAGAATCAACGAACAAGAAGCCGCAGAAACATTACAATTATTGCAAGAAATAGCCGCCTTGCACTAAAGTACAAGGCTAATAGCAAAAGTCCGTTAAAACGGACTGGAAAAGCAAAATAATGACATTCTAGCTAATCAATTTATGTTTTGTGAAGTAATTAATCCAAAATCTAAAACCTAAAAAAATTTAAAATTGATATGAAATATGTAGATGAATTTCGCAACCCTGAAAAAGCCCTCGCTTTACAACAAGAAATAATCAAACTCAGCCAACAAATAGACAAACATATCAAAATAATGGAAGTATGTGGAGGACATACTCATGCTATTTTTAAATATGGAATCGAAGAAATATTACCCGATAATATAGAATTAATTCATGGTCCTGGTTGTCCAGTTTGCGTCATGCCTAAAGGGAGAATAGATGATGCGATCGCACTCTGTCAACTACCCAACATCATATTTACCACATTTGGCGACGCAATGCGAGTACCTGGTGCAAAAACCAGCTTATTGCAAGCCAAAGCCCAAGGCGCTGATATTCGCATGGTTTACTCACCATTGGATAGTCTGAAAATAGCCAAAGAAAACCCCAATAAAGAAATAGTTTTCTTTGGTTTAGGCTTTGAAACCACCGCCCCTAGTACCGCACTTACCATACTTCAAGCAGCCGCAGAAAATATCACTAATTTTAGTATGTTTTCTAATCATGTATTAGTAATTCCCGCCTTGCAAGCATTATTAGAAAATCCCGATTTACAACTTGATGGTTTTATTGGTCCTGGTCATGTAAGTATGGTAATAGGAACAGAACCTTATGAATTTATTACCCAACAATATCATAAACCCATCGTTATTTCTGGCTTTGAACCATTAGATATATTCCAATCAATTTGGATGTTATTAAAACAAATAGTAGAAAATCGTTGTCAAGTTGAAAATCAATATAATCGTTTAGTAGAACCTAGGGGAAATCAAAACGCATTAATAGCCATGAATCAAGTTTTTACAGTCCGTGAAAAATTTGCATGGCGAGGTTTAGGAGAAATCCCCAATTCCGGTTTTAAAATTCGTGCAGAATATGCCCAATTTGATGCTGAAGTTAAATTTACCATTCCTAATTTAAAAGTAGCAGATCATAAAGCTTGTCAGTGTGGAGAAATTCTGAAAGGAGTTTTAAAACCTTGGCAATGTCAAGTATTTGGAACAGCTTGCACACCAGAAACACCCATAGGGACTTGTATGGTTTCTTCCGAAGGTGCTTGTGCAGCATATTACAAATATGGGCGACTTTCCACTATGGCTAAAAGAGATAAATCAGGTGTATCTCCACAATCGCTATCAGTCTAAATTGCACAATTTGAGGAAAATTATATGCCTTTTGTCACTGTTCAAATTGGTAAAGGTCACTCCATAGAAAAAAAGCGAAAATTAGTTAAAGCTGTAACTGATGCTTTAGTTTCTGCTTTAGGAACAAAACCCGAATGGATAACCGTACATATTGACGAATTTGAACGGGAAGATTGGGCAGTTGGTGGGGTTTTACATTACGATAAACACAATGGTAGACATGAAGAGACAGGTAGGTAATTAATTAACGATGACAGGCAAGATGCCTGTCCCACAAGAAAAAAATATAATTACAAAGCAATTTTAAAATGCCAATTAACCCTAATCAAAATTCACTCTTTCAAAAAATCGAACAAGTCCGTCGTCGTCAAGGAAAAGTAAGAGATACTCATATTAATTTATCTCATGGTAGTGGTGGTAAAGCCATGAGAGATTTAATAGATGATATATTTGTAAAAAGTTTTGATAATCCCATACTTGCCCAATTAGAAGACCAAGCCACATTTGATTTAGCCAGTCTTTCTCAACATGGAAAGCGACTAGCATTTACCACAGATTCTTATGTAGTAGACCCCTTGTTTTTCCCTGGTTCAGACATAGGAGAACTAGCAATAAATGGCACAATTAATGATTTAGCCGTGAGTGGTGCAAAACCTTTATATCTCACCTGTAGCGTCATTTTAGAAGAAGGTTTACCAGTAGAAACATTACGCCGTGTAGTTGCCAGTATGCAGAAAGCAGCCCAAAAAGCTGGAGTGCAAATAGTGACAGGAGACACCAAAGTTGTTAATCGTGGTTGTGCTGATAAATTATTTATAAATACTGCTGGTATTGGTATAATTCCCCCAGGAATTAATATTTCTCCTCACAACATTCAACCGGGAGACGTGGTAATTATTAATGGAGAAATAGGAAATCATGGTGCAGCAATATTAATTGCTAGAGGAGAATTAGCATTAGAAACAGATATAGAAAGTGATTGTCAACCATTACATGAATTAGTCGCCGAAATCATCAAAGTTTGTCCTCAAATTCACGCCATGCGAGACGCAACCAGAGGAGGTTTAGCCACAGTATTAAATGAATTTGCCCTCACCGCAAACGTAGGCATACGCATTAATGAAAACGCAATTCCTATTCGAGAAGAAGTAAATGGAGTCTGTGAAATACTCGGTTTAGAACCCTTGTATTTAGCCAACGAAGGAAAATTAGTCATAATTGCACCAGCAGAAAAAGCCGATTTAATATTAGAAACAATGCGAAATCATCCCACAGGAAAAGACGCATCTATTATTGGTGAAGTTATTACTAACCCATCAGGAATAGTATTATTAAAAACTGCTTTTGGTGCAGAAAGAATAATAGATATGCTAGTAGGTGATCAACTTCCCAGAATTTGTTAAATACCTCATTCTTCCTCCCTCTGTGTCCTCTGTGCCTCTGTGGTTCGTTTAAAAAAAAGTATATGCACGAACTAGGAATAACCCAAAACATCATCGCTATAGTTAGCGAAAACGCCCAAAACAAAAAAGTCCAAAGAGTATTATTAGAAATTGGCAAATTATCAGCTATTATGCCAGATGCAATTAAATTTTGTTTCGATATTTGTTCCCAAGGTACAATAGTTGAAGGGGCAATATTAGAAATATTAGAAATACCCGGAATGGCTAAATGTCGTCAATGTAGTACAATCTTTCCGATAGATAAACCTTTTGGAATTTGTCAATGTGGTAGTGTGCAATTAGATATCATAGCTGGTGAAGAATTAAAAATAAAAGCAATTGAAGTGGAGGAATTATGTGTGTAACCTGCGGCTGTTCTGATGATAATCAAATGACAATTACAAATATGGAAAATGCAGATCATCATACTCATACTTTACCAGATGGGACTGTAATTACTCATTCTCATCACCATGAAGAAACACCCCAAATTCACGCTAAAATTTATAATACAACGATATCTTTAGAACAAGAAATTTTAGGTAAAAACAACTTATTAGCTGCCCAAAATCGCGGCTGGTTTAAAGGTCGAAATATTCTGGCTTTGAATTTAATGAGTTCTCCTGGTGCGGGAAAAACTACATTATTAACTCGGACTATTAATGATTTAAAAGATAAATTATCTATTAGCGTGATTGAAGGTGATCAAGAAACTACTAATGATGCGGAAAAGATTAAGCAGACAGGTTGTGAAGTCGTGCAAATTAATACGGGTACAGGCTGTCATTTAGACGCATCAATGATAGAAAGAGGTTTGCAGGAACTTAACCCACCTTTAAATTCTGTGGTGATGATTGAAAATGTCGGAAATTTAGTTTGTCCGGCTTTATTTGACTTGGGAGAAGCTGCTAAGGTGGTAATTTTATCAGTGACAGAAGGGGAAGATAAACCAATTAAGTATCCTCATATTTTCCGCAATAGTGAAGTTATGATTATCACGAAAATTGATTTATTGCCCTATTTGCAATTTGATGTTCAACGCTGTATTGAATATGCAAAACAGGTTAACCCAAAAATACAAATTTTCCAAGTTTCTGCTACTACTGGGGAAGGGTTGGCAGGTTTATATGGTTGGTTATCTCAACAGGTGAATAATTCTGCTAATTTAATTTCTCTATAAATTAATGTGCTTTGTGTTGAGTTTAATATTTTTTTTACTAACCACAGAGGCACAGAGGACACAGAGAAAATAAAAAATGCTTAATTCATGTTTATATTACACTATTTTCGTAGGGTGGGCATTGCCCACTCTAATAAAATTAGCTTTATTTTTGAAAAATAGTTAATAATACAAACCCCAATAAATTATAGTGACCTACACAAGTTAATCCAGCATTATTACCCATTTCTTCTCTTTGTTTTTTGCTGTAAAACCGAATTCCTGTAGGAGAGTGGGGCGTAATTTGACATGGTGATGAGTTATTAAAATGAATATCTACTAAATAAAATTTACCACTAGGAGAAAGTACCCTTGCTACCTCATTTAAAACCTGTTCTGGTTGGGGATAATGCAAAAAGCTGATAGTATTAAAAACTGCATCAAATTGTCCCTCAGCAAAGGGTAGATTTTCAGCATTACCTTCCAGATAAATTAATCGGGGACGGTGGCGATTATTTTGTCTAGCTATCCGCAACATTTGGGGAGACAAATCTAAACCTGTGGCTGTAATTTCTGGAAATTGAGTTGCTAATCTATCTAATAAGCGTCCAGTACCACAACCTAAATCTAGAATATTTGCATGAGGTAACAATTCAACTTTTGTAATTAATCTTTGGTGAATAGCTTGATAAATAAAAGAAGGAAATGTCCAATCATAACTATTTGCCCAACGGTCAAATAGTTCTTTTTTATTATTTACAAAATTGCTAATCATGGCTGGTATATTTTTGTGTTAATTTTATTATAACAAAATAATAAGATATATCCCCGACTTCTTTAAGAGGGTGTTTGAAAAGTCACGATTGCTGTATCAAATGTTTTACCCCTCCCTAACCCTCCCCTTATAAAGGGGAGGGAACTGGATTTTCTTGTTTCTCCCCTTTGTAAGGGGGGTAACAATGTGATGAAAATTACGGGATACCACTTTTAAAACATCCTCTAAGAAGTCTGGGATATGGTAATTTTAGTGATTAAAATATAATTTAGGACTTACAACCAATCTCGATAGGCTGAAATTTCAGTTACTCCAATTTCAAAAGGTGATCCTTTTCCAAAAGGAGGATAAACGCGAATTTTGGCATTTTTAGTCAATCTTTCCAGTCTATTTCCCAATTGGGGAATATTGCTGACTATATGCCAATAAGCAACTATATCGGGACAGTCTACAATTAACATCAAAGTAGTCTTATCTGTGGTCATGTACCACTGACAATTAGATAGTAATACTTGGGTAATGCGATCGCACGCATAAAAGAAGCATCTACCTATAGATTGTTCCAACTCCAAATGGAGGATACCATCCTCTTTTGTTACCTTTGTCGGAGGTAAATCATCGGGAGGAAGCAAAGAAAGTTTAGACATAATTCCGCACCTCTTGATTGTAGCGTTGCAAACTTTCTCGATTTTTTTGCAAAGAAAAAGATGAGGGTTTTAACGCTAGTGTGCTGAGATTTAATTCGTCCTGAAATTTCTTGATTTTGTCACGACAACCATTAACATCACCGATAATTGAATTCTCAATCAAATAGTCTTCATCGAAACAAATATTTGTCCGATTAAATGCTGGTTGTTGAGGACTTTTCTGCATTACTTGAGTCGAGTTAGCCGTCATTTCTTTGCTGAAGTGGCGAATAAAAGGCAATGCTTCATTTACCGCTTCATCATGAGTTTTACCCACAAAAAAGAACCGCGCTAACAGGAACTTATCAGCACCACTGGAATTAAATTCCCGATACTTATTGACTGTCTTCCGCAATCTTTCTAGAGAAAAAGGCGGACCACCCATTAAACCGAAGGAATTTTCAGCAGCAAATTTAACTGCATCATCGTCACCACTAGCAACATATATGGGAATTGGTTTTTGCAATGGTTGGGGATGAATTGTGAGATTTTCGCATTGATAATATCGGCCATTAAATGATACGTTAGTCTCATATAACAGCTTTTGAATCAATGCTACTGACTCTAACATTCTGGTGCGAGATTCCTGGGTTGTCACCCCAAAATGTTTATTTTGCTGTGGAAATGGTCCACCTTTCGCTACCCCAAAAGCCAGCCTCCCACTACAAAGATTATCCAAAGTGGCGATATCTTCAGCCACGCGGATTGGCTGATGAAATGGCAATAATACAGCCGCAGTTCCTAGACGAATTTGTGAAGTTACACCCGCCAAATGTGCCAATAACAGCAGAATTGAAGGACTGAGATTGAACTCATTAAAATGATGTTCCGTTACCCAAGCCTCTTCAAAACCTAAACTTTCAGCCTCTTTTACCAATAAAACTTGCTCAAAGATAGTCCGTCTAGCATCTAGGTGATGATTTTCGTAATTGCAGAAAAGTCCTGTTTTCATTGTTGACCAAATATTAGATTAGGCTGCGACTAATTGCAACTCCAACCATAATCGAGGTTCGGACTGCTTTAACTTCGACATAGGGTCACGTAGCAATCGTTTAGCATTCAGACAAACTACTTGAATTAACCCCATATTTTCGGCTAATTCTCTGAGGATTTCTTTTTTGGATTGGATACAGGGCATTATGTCTTCTCGACAATAAATTCCTATATATTGAAACCGTTTTGCAGGTCGTCCCCAAAAACAAGTAATAACTTTCACATGACAGCCTTCTAAGAGTTCTCCCACGGCTGGGTAATAGTCATTTACGACTCTAAGAAATTCTTGGGCTAGGATGTCTTCAGTAATCATCTGACTGATTCTTCTGTAGCTTCCATAACTCTATTAATTATAACATATAATTGTTATTTAAACCTGACAAAATAAATAAAATCAATAAGATCCCCGACTTCTTTAAGAAGTCGGGGATCTAAAACTTTCAACTATCGAGAATTGCGTTCTGCTACTAAAACATCAGCAATGATATCTGGTAGACTTTTCAAATCGGTATATCCTTCTGAACCAGAAATTGGGGAAATAAAAGTATAGTTAGGATCGCAAACTCCTGTGTCATAAACCTGCATAACCCATCTATCAGGTAATCCCTCTACACCCAATTCTACAATGTACCAACTCTCACCCATTAACCGAGAATTAATCACTGTAAACCAATCTCTATAATCATCAGCAATATTCCAATCTGCCAAAAGAAATTCCAATGATATTTTTCCGGCATCAGTTGCAGTCAATAACATTATTACTCCTGAGTGACAACTTGATTAGAAACTTCAGGATATAAACCTAATTCTTTTGCCAATTGTTTAGCAACAAAAAATAGAAATTGCGCTCCATCTTGATTACCTTGATGAGCAAACATTGTGGCTACTTGTAACATTGCTTGAACTAAACCAGAATCAATTAATTCCGGTTGTGCTTCCAAAACTTCTGGTTCTTGACCATTAGGACATTGGAGAAGTTCATCAATTAAATTAAAATACTGTGTTTGGCGTTCGTCTGTCATGATAATTTAGTTTATGGTGAATGATTAATTTGAAAAATTACTGTTCGATGCTTTGTTGCCACATTCTTTCCAACATGGCAATGTGTTCTTTTAATACAGCAGCACGGTAGACAAGATATCTGTCATAAGCGATAATTCCTATACCAATACAAATGGGTGTTACTAAAAATAACCATTGCAAAATTGTTGCTAATTTATATTTTTTTGCCGCAATTTGGATTTGATGTAGAAAATTATTTTCAGATAATTTAACCTTGACTAAAGATGGCTGAGTATTGATAATTTTTGTTTGGGGAACTAATGCTGGAGATGCTATATTTATTTTCGACAATTCACAGGATAAATTCTGTGTTTTAACGAACTCTCTATGTTGTCCCCAAACTATAGTAAATACTACTGCCCCTGGAGAAATTAATGCTAAAGTTACCAAACTTACGGTAAGCACATTTAAAAGTTTGACTTTCATGTTTTCTCCATTACCAGGTATCAACTACCTAGAAAGAAAATTTATATTAGTAGGTTTATTTTTTGCACCTTTTTTATTCAAAATATGCTTATCAAAATCTCCTCAAAACAAAATTCTTTCCTTTTATATTGAGTAATACAGACAGGATTGAGATAACTTTTGAGAAATATAGGAGTTAAGAAGTCCCCCCTGATTCGTCAGACTTGCATCTTAGGAACTTCGGGGGGTAGAGGGGAATCTCTGCGTAAATCCTATATCGTTTATATCAGTTGCCCTTTTAGTCCTAACTTTAAGTGAGTTGAATTAATATTATTAAGATGATTACGATAATACTCATAGTCTGTCATCCTGACTGTGCAAGCATTAAAAAAAATATTTGGTGTGGGGGTGCTAGTATTTTTTGAGTGGGGTACTAGCATTTTTGAGGGAGGGGACGGGGTATTTTGTACTCAAAGCCAAACTAATATCGGCTATTGGTTTGAGATATTTATTAGGGAAGATTCACAAGTACAAACTGTACTCAAATGACAGCATCTCATGACAAGGCTAGACCTAAGATATCTTGAATAAGTCAGAAACAAAATTAAGATATTCTAAGGAAGGTAGAACAGTATTATTTTCAACAATCAATACCCAACATGAGTGTTGGGTTTCATGCTATTGCTCCGCAACGCTCACGCGAACAACCCAACCTACGAATCAAGACTTTTTTCAATTTGGCGAAGGTATTAACAATTAGGAATATTTTCTTGTGGGAATAGACAGAAATTATGGTAAAATGGGTATGGCTAATATAAAGAACTAATCAGATAAATATGTAACTGAAATAGATTAATATATAAACTTTAGGAGTTTAGGAGTTAAAAAATGCGAATTGCTAAAGACGTAACAGAACTTATTGGAAAAACGCCATTAATTCAGTTAAATAAAATTCCCCAAGCCGAGGGAGTAGTAGCTAGGATAGTCGTCAAACTAGAAAGTATGAATCCTGCGGCTTCTGTAAAAGACAGAATTGGCGTAAGTATGATCCTTTCCGCTGAATCTGAAGGTTTAATTTCACCGGGCCAAAACCATTTTAGTTGAACCAACATCTGGTAATACAGGTATTGCTTTAGCAATGGTAGCAGCCGCCCGTGGCTACAAGTTAATTTTAACTATGCCAGAAACCATGAGCCAAGAAAGACGGGCTATGTTGAGGGCTTATGGTGCAAGTTTGGAATTAACACCAGGAACTCAGGGAATGCGGGGCGCAATTAACAAAGCGGAGGAAATTGTTGCCAATACTCCTAATGCCTTTATGTTACAACAATTTGCCAACCCAGCTAACCCGAAAATTCACCGAGAAACCACCGCTGAGGAAATTTGGGCGGATACAGACGGAGAAGTTGATATCTTAATTTCTGGGGTAGGAACGGGCGGCACAATTACTGGTATTGCTGAAGTAATTAAACAACGCAAACCAAGTTTTCAAGTTATTGCAGTCGAACCTAGTAACAGTCCGATTCTATCAGGTGGTAAACCCGGTTCTCACAAAATTCAAGGAATTGGTGCGGGATTTATTCCTGATGTTTTGCGTCAAGATTTAATTGATGAAATAATTCAAGTTGAGGACGCAGCAGCAATGGAATATGGACGAAGATTAGCTAGGGAGGAAGGTTTATTATCAGGAATATCTTCGGGTGCGGCTTTATCTGCTGCTATTGAAGTAGGTAAACGCCCAGAAAATGCAGGTAAATTAATAGTAATGATTCAACCTTCCTTTGGTGAACGCTATTTAAGTACCGCTATGTTTCAAGATTTAATGAGTTAAACATTTTGTAAGGTTGGGTTGACGTATGTTCCCCAACATTTACCCGGTTTACAAAAAAAACAGTGTCATTATTTCAATCTCATGTTTTTAAACATGAGTTTTTTCTGTTCCCTGTTGCTTCTTCCTCTGAAACCTTGGAGAATGGTAACATTGATGCGATCGCTAATTTTTGGGTTAAAATTTTGGGGTGGTGGTAATGCTATTCCCGTTTTTCTAAACTCTGCGGGTAAAGGTTCATTATTAGACATCTCCGGTAAAGATTGTAGAGACGTTCCATGGAACGTCTCTACAGGGGTTTCATGTCACGCATATTTAATTTTCACCAGATGTCTATTGGTCAGCAAATTATACAAAGTCGCAGCTAAAGCATAAACTGTCCAATTTGGTAAATATAATTAATATAAAGCCTCATGTTAACTATCAATCATGAGGTGGGCAATGCCCACCCTACAAATTTATAAATTCACACCATGTTTCTTAGCAATTTCTACAAGTTGCTCATATTGATGTTGTGATGCTTTAGCTAAAATTGCATCTGCTTCTTCTGGATTAGTACCATCTTTAGGAATTAAATACTTAACATAAAGAGAAACAAAATCAACGACAGCAGCTAAACCTGTTAATTCGTGTTTATCGGCTTGTTTGCCAGCAATTACGGCTACTAAACCTGCTCTAATTGGGTCAGGTCTTACCTTCATAAATTGGTCAACTAATTGCTTAGAATAATCCGCTGGTGCTAAATTCTTTAACTTACTTTGATCGGGTTTAAATTCTAATCCTGCGGCTGTTGACTGATCCAACATACACCATTCTATAAATTCTTGGAGTGCGGCTTCAGGAAGTTGAGGAAGATATTGATGTAGTTCTAAATTAGACACAATTAGTTACCATTTTTAGTATTTAGTAATTCCTAATTGATAATTCTTAATCTGATAGTTAGGAATTATCAATTATTCCTTAAAATTCAGACTAACCCACTGATTTGGGAACTTTTGTACTGCACATAACAATTATATAGAACCCTGACTTATCGAAAAATAGAGAAAAGAACAGATCCCCGACTTCTCTAAGAAGTCGGGGATCTTAAGTAACATAAATTAAGCCGTTCTAAAACGAGCTAATTCTTCCCCAGTTTTCGCGTCATGGGCATGAACTGTACAGACCAAACATGAATCAAAAGAACGGGCGACATGACCCACTTCTACGGGGTCTTTCGGGTCTTGAATAGGTGTTCCAATTAATGCTTTTTCAATTGGTCCTAATTCTCCCGCACCGTCACGGGGTCCGATATTCCAAGTACCAGGGGCGATAACTTGATAATTCTTAATTTTACCTTTTTCGATTTCTACCCAGTGACATAATGCACCTCTAGCGGCTTCCGTTGCACCCCAACCTTTACCATCTTTTTCTTCTGGTTTAATATACCAAGGATCGTTTAATTTGAACTCTCTTAAACACCGTTCGGCTTGACGATATAGTTTAACTATTTCGTGGACTCTTCCTAATTGCCGAAGATGAACACTTGCACCACCCATTTGCTTGAATGTGTCGAGAATAAATGGGTCATAATGTTGCCAAGATTCCCCATGATTTCCCCCTGCAACTAATTGACGGGCGAGGGGTCCGGCTTCTAATCGTCCTAAGTCTTGGTGGAGGACTGCACTTGACCAAGAATATGCCCCATTAAAGTCTTTTTGATTGTGATTAATTGGGTTTGTTGTGCGATCGCTTGGATGCCAATCTTCTGTACCTTCATCATACCAAGAATGGGTTAAATTCTCACGGGCAAATGCTTGATTCATCAAAGCATGAGTATCAGTGAAGCTATCATAAACACCGCTTTTCATAATCACAGCAGCGTTACGTCCTTCAATGGTGGGATGATTATATTTATCCTCATGGGGAATATAACCCCAAGTCACATATTTACCCACACCAGCACCATATCGATCTAAACCGATATCTAAGCCCATGCGCCAATATAAACCTAAGTCAGATTCTCGATGTTTAACATCTTCATCTAACCACTTTTGAAAGTCTTCATAAGATTGAATTCCTTCATATCTTTCTAAAGAACATCCTAACCAAACTGGTTCTAACCAATTGGTGCGGAAATATTCCAAGATTGCCCAGGCGCGGGTAATGTCAGTTAAAGTGGGGGCGCACATCACACCACCAGGCACCATATAACTGCTATGACAACAGGTGATATGCTGTAAATGTTCCTGAGTAACTTATTTTATCAGGTAATTTTGCTCGGTAAGAACATTTTATTTTCACCATTTCAGTTTATAAATAAGGGAATATTTAGGGAATGAGCGCACAAAATCAGGGTAATTGCGAGGAGATATATTCCACATCTACACAGGAATATGCAAATGCAGACTCAAGGGACTGGTTCGCAGATATGTTTGCAGACTTTGAGCCGCAGAACACCACAGACGGCAGCTATAGAGGAACAATGGCGAAAATAAAAGCAACGGAATTACAGTATCAAGCAGTTTTTGAACAGAAGTTAATCGAAGCTAATACTAATTTAAAAAGAGAGAGAATAAGAGTTAGTATTAAACAAACTGGCAATTCTCTCCAATTACGAGCTACCCTACCGTTAAAACCAGGAGATTACAGTTTAGGTAAAACAAAAAAGCAGTATGATTTATCTCTAGGAATACCCGCAAATTTAGAGGGATTAAAAACTGCCATTGAAGAAAGTTATGAATTGGGTAAATTAATTGCTCGTCATACTTTCGAGTGGAATGAGAAGTATTTAGGAATTAAATCGAGAGAGAAGCAAGAGATAAAAACTATTGGGGAATTATTAGATACATTTGATGAAAAATATTATCAAACTCGTCAAAAAACTATCACCAGTCAAAATACTTTTGCTAACTATATATCTGTAATTAAAAGAAACTTGACTCTCTCCCATTTAGCCACAAAAGAAAATTTTGAGGAAGTTATTAATTCATTTCAGGGAAATAAAAAAAATGAACTGATTGCGGTAAGTTCGGTTTTGATTAAAACCTTTAATTTAGGATTTCAACTTGATGTCAAACGAGATCATGTTACTCCTGCTTATCGAGAAATACCTGATGATGAAAAAATAATATCTGCTTTTTACCTCTTTGAAAAATTTGCCCTCAACCGCAAAAATACAAATATTAGTGATGAAATAGACACCTGGGAAATGTGGCGTTGGGTATATGGAATGTTGGCGACTTATGGATTAAGACCAAGAGAATTATTTGTCCAACCAGATATTAATTGGTGGATGTCTCCCCAAAATATAGACCATACTTGGAAAGTGAATAAAAATACCAAAACTGGATATCGAGAAGTTATCCCTTTTGTTCCTGAATGGATAGAATTATTTGATTTACATAATCCCAAACCATTAAAGATTTTAGAACAAAAGGTGGCAAAAATTGCCTCTGTACAAAATATTAATTGGATGCGGAGAGATATATCCAGATGGTTTAGAAAGGTGGGAATTGAGTTTCAACCTTATGATTTACGTCATGGTTGTGCAATTCGAGCGCATCTTCAGGGAATACCAATTAAAGCCGCAGCAGATAATTTAGGTCATACTGTTGATGAACATACAAAAACCTATCAAAGATGGTTTGGAATTGAAAATCGGAAAAAAGCCTTTGGTGAGGTAATTAGTCAAAGGTTGTTAATTGAGTTGCAGAAGAATGAAATATTGGCGTTGAGGATGGAGAATGAAAGGTTAAGGTTGGCAGGTGAGAGATTTAGGGAAATTCTGGATATCAGCGAGAAATAAGCTCAAACTACTGTGGTTGCGGACAAACTCAGATGAATAGCCCGAAAGATTCCTCATAATACCTGGATATTGACGATATCCAGAATTTTTCTTGCTATTACCTAGACAATAAATAGTTGACAGTCGGTTTTTTAAATCTAGATTCATTCAAGTTTCTTAGAAGGCTAACTTTTCATTCTTCTTTGATAACTATAGGTTCAACCCAATCATCGTTATTAAGCCAGTCTGAGATACTCTCAGAGTCTAACTCCTGTAGCACTCTCATTAAGTGTTGAACTGTCTCAAGATAATGCTTTGTATTTTCAAACGCCAAATTATATGGGCTAGGTTTTTCGCTTGAATCTTGCCGAATAAGGTTCCCATCAGAATTATGGGTTACTATGTCTAACTTTCTTTGTTTAGCATGAACAAGCTGATTCCTCAGCTTAAACAGGCTTATAAGATTTTGCATCGGTTCACGTCCATAGTCTAATAGCTCCTGAGCCTTAGAAGAACTGAAATACTGTGTTGCGAGTCCCCACTTCTCTTCTGTACTCATTTTCTTGTCAATGTGGTCGAATAACCTTTTCGATATCTTTCCCGCCTGTCGTTGCAGAAATAAATACTTATTGATCAAGGCTTCTGCTGTCAGAGCAATAAAAATAACGTAGATTATAACCTCGTTATATTCTTCCTTCCCTAATTGGTGTGCCATGAAGATAACGTCTTCATCAGGTGGATCAGGTAGCTTTGATATCTGTCCACTATACCTCTGTGCGTTTTCGTAACTTTGTTTGGCGATAGAGAAATATGTACTGACATGACTGTACCGCAGGGAAAATGTATGTTTCATCACTCTGTCTACACCAATATTTCAACTTGTGTTAGGGTATCTACCCATTTATTATCCCCCCTCTCAAGTCCAGATTAAAAAAATGTCCAAACTAAAACTGAGGGTGCGTTAATGGAATCTCAATAATTTCACCGTTAAGCATCTTTGAGAAAAGCGATTACTAGGTCGTGCTTTGTGATCGCTCAAAATCCATTGTATTGTGCTTTCTTAACTGTGATTAACTGCGATCTTATGGGTAAGCGATCGCTAATATTGGGTTAGTGCGATCGATTAAAATCTATAATCTTGTGTTTCTTTAACTGTGATTAACTGCGATCGCTAATATTGAGTTAATGCGATCGCTCAAAATCCATTGTTTTGTGATTCTTTAACTGTGATTAACTGCGATCTCATGGGTAAGCGATCGCTCAAAATCTATTGTCTTGCGCTTCCTTAACTGTGATTAAGTGCGATCGCTAATATTGAGTTAATGCGATCGCTTAAAATCCATTTTTTTGTGCTTCCTTAACTGCGATCGCTCAATATCCAAACAAATAAATCAATAAAAATATGCGTGCAAACATTGACACTCAAAAGTTAGAACGTCTGATGCAACTCTTAGGTAGAGAAGCCCAGGGTTCAGGCTGTATCTACTTTACAGGAGGAGCTAGTGCGCTACTAATTGGATGGCGTAACTCCACAGTTGATGTTGATCTTCGTCTAGATCCTGAACCACCAGGCATTTTTCAGGCGATCGCCAAACTCAAACAAGAATTAAACATTAATATCGAATTAGCATCTCCCCAGGACTTCTTACCACCTCTTCCAGGATGGCGTGATAGAAGCGTATTCATTGGCAAACAAGGTCAAATTTCGTTTTATCACTATGATTTTACTGCCCAAGCTCTTGCTAAACTATCCAGGGGATTTGACCGTGATATTAAAGATATTGAAGCCATGTACAAACAGAAATTATTCTCTTTGAATGATTTACGGAATAGTTTTGAAGCAATTACACCGGAAATAATCAGATTTCCCTCTCTAAACCCTGATATCCTTAGAAGTAGAATTGAAAAATTTATTGAACTTTGTGAAAATAACCTGGAGGAAAATCAATCATGAATCTTAATGAATTACCTGGTGCAGAAACAATATTACCTGGACTTAATGATCTTCACAATGGTGAGTCCAATACAATAGGAGCATTATTAATTGCAATTGCCTCAACACGGTTATCTGAAGCCGGTTTAGATATCCCTAAAGATCGCCTAGCACCAGAACCAGAGTTAACTTTATATGCTAATCTCCAAGATAAACAAGAGGATGCTTACATTTACTATAATGCTTTGCTTAATCAACTAAATAGCTTTTGCAATGCTCTGGAACTAAGTTATAAATATAAACCGTCTAATTTCACTGTTTAACATCTTTGAGAAAAGCGATTCCTACGGAGTTCGCTATCGCTCAAAATCCATTGTCTTGTGCTTCGTTAACTACTATTTATTAATTGCGATAGCGTAACGCTAATATTGGGTTAGTGCGTAAGCGTTGCGCTCCGCAGGAATCGTTTTTTGCTAAACTATAATCAGAGAAACAGCAAAATTAGATTATGAACTTAGATACAATTCAACAAGATATTGCGTCTCTTCCTCCCGATGCACAACAAATCATAATCGTCCTCGTAGAAGTCCTGAAAAAACGCTACCTTCAGAATCAACAGGAATCCTCAGAAAATTCCTGGCAAGACTGGTCAGACTTTATCGGTTGCATAGAAGCTGAAACAGACCTCTCTAAAAACTATAAAAACTACTTAGACCGTGAACTTAATCAAAAATATGATCATAGTTGATACAGGCTTTTGGTTAGCTCTTGCCAATAAAAAAGATACAGTTCATATAGCCGCCAAAAAACGATTTCAAGATTTAGCTAATCAGCAATTTATTACAACCTGGTGTGTCGTCACGGAAACTTGCTATCTATTACAAAAAAGAGTAGGAGTAGATGCTCCAAAAATCTTTATTAATAAAATTTCTATAGGAAAACTACAAATCTTTGATCTCAAACAACATCATTGCCAGCGTATTGAAGAACTAATGGAAAAATATAAAGATTTACCGATGGATTTAGCCGATGCCTCTCTCGTTATTCTGGCAGAAGAATTAGGTCATGGCCAAATTTTATCGGTTGATTATCGAGATTTTAACACCTATCGCTGGAAAAATACAGAACCGTTCGATAACCTCTTTCATGAATTTTTATGATGTAATGCGATGCCTATGGCGAGGGAAGCGATCGCTCAAAATCCATTATCTTGTACTTCCTTAACTGGGATTAACTGCAACAGAAACAACCAGCACACTAAGATTCACTGTTATTATTCAAGCAGCTTCTTGAGAATTTTTAGAGGATGGTTCAGCCAGGATTGGTTCAATATCTTGGCTTTGGTCTCTTTGAATAAATTCATCTAGTAATTGAAAAAAGTAATCAAATGCAGCTTTTTCATCAATACAGGTGAGTAAAATAATTTTATCCCAAGCGTTAACGGTATGGATAGATAAGCGGTTTTGTAGCCAAGGTTGAAAGTTTTTATGAAAATCACTTTCAGTTTCAGTATTAGTAATACCTAATTCAGAGCGAGAAAAGCGATATCCCAAAATAAACATCCGTAAATTACTGATAGATGCTGTTCCCAAATATAAGCCTGGTTTGGTTTTAATTTTTTCGAGTAAGTTAAATAATGTACTCATTGAGTTTAACTCCATTAAAAATTTTCAAAATTCTTCTATTACTTCTATTTTAAACTCATTAGATAGAGAGGTAAAATCTTGAATCCAGTCATCTGGGTATAGTCCTTGTCGGGAAAGGTTGTCGAAAATTTTGCCAAAAACTTCAACACCGTAATGAACGCCATTTTCCGTAATAGTTTCAAAGCAACCTTGTTTTTCTAAGCGATTGCTCAAAATAAAGTCTTCATTATCGTATATCGTCGAAAGTCGCCAAACTTTACCAGGAATTTTACGTTGTTTTAGCCACTGTTTGAGTGTTTTGGCACATTCTTGGCAATGAAGTAATGGAAATCGAATGACAAGATTACCAATTGCTTGATGAATTTCAATAATGGCTAAATCATCCGGTAAATTATACAGAAACAGCACCTCCTAAAAAATGTTGATCTTATTTTAGTCTTGGATAAACTGCCCTTAAATGCGATCGCGCAAGCGCTGACTTGTCAGTTCGCTAATATCGAGTTAGTGCGATCCATGAGTTGATGTCTCTTTGTTATCCTGAATCATCTGCATTAGAATGTTTGCAGCTTCCGTTGCGTGATATGGCGACCAAATCGGGTACTCTGATGCAGAAAAGATAACTCGTAGTTCAGCGTCTGGGATTTGTGTGGCTAGGAGTTTGAAGAGTGATAATTTGTCTGACTGACTCAGATTGTTGACCGAAAAGACGGGACACAAGCCCCGTCCTTCTAGGACGGCTTTATGTTAAAATTTGGTCATAGTCGCCATAGGGCATTGGGAGACTTTAAACGGACATGGAGGGACGATAAGACCACTTGTGGCGTGTTTCATTGAAGTGTCAAGAATCACCGCACCTTCAGGTCGGTGAGTATGTCAAATAGTTTAAACTTCCATACAGGCAATAATACATTGATCATAAGTCATCTGTGAGGTAAAGTCTAACGAGTCCGTTAAACATCTTTGAGAAAAGCGATTCCTGCGGAGTTCTTTATGTGCTTCCTTAATTGCGATTAATGCGATAGCGTAAGCGCTGACTTGTCAGTTCGCTAATATTGGGTTAGTGCGTAAGCGTTGCGCGACCTAGGAATCGCTCAAAATACATTATCTTGTGTTTCTTTAACTGCGATTAATGCGATAGCGTAAGCGCTGACTTGTCAGTTCGTTAATATTGGGTTAGTGCGATCTCATGGGTAAGCGATCGCTCAATTGCCATTTTCTTGCGCTTCGTTAACTGTGATTAACTGCGATAGCGTAAGCGCTGACTTGTCAGTTCGCTAATATTGAGTTAATGCGTAAGCGTTGCGCGACCTAGGAATCGCTCAATTTCCATAGTCTTGTGCTTCTTTAACTGTGATAGTGCGATAGCGTAAGCGCTGACTTGTCAGTTCGCTAATATTGGGTTAGTGCGTAAGCGTTGCGCGACCTAGGAATCGCTCAATTTCCATAGTCTTGTGCTTCATTAACTGGATTAATTGCGATCTCATGGGTAAGCGATCGATCTTGTAGTGCGATTGCTGATCTTGTAGCTACTGTCTTGATTATCAAGTGATAAAATAAAAAAAGGAATAACAACTACTCACCCCAAGAACATCTTTTAGACTGCACAGCTCAATGAGGTTAAAAAAATATTAGGATAGTGCGATACTGAAGCGCGACCTAGGAATTGCTCAAATTCCATTGTCTTGTGCTTCCTTAACTGTGATTAACTGCGATAGCGAAGCGCTGACTTGTCAGTTCGCTAATATTGGGTTAACGCGATAGCGAAGCGCTCCGCAGGAATCGCCAATCTTGTAGGGTGCGTTAATGAAATGTAACGTACCTTATTACTTTTTCATCTTTAAGAAAAGCGATTGGTCAAATAGCTACCATGTAGTGGCGTTTCAATGTCAAAGTTGGTGATAATATAGAAAAGAAAAACTCTTTAAATGTAAAATCTTGTATGACTACTCGGCTAGAAGTTGAATCAGTAATCAAGCAATTGCCAGAAAGTGAAGTTCGTGATCTGGCAAAATGGCTTCAAGAATATCTTGATGAGATGTGGGATCAGCAAATTGAGGCAGATTTAGCATCAGGGAAATTAGATCGCCTCATTGCTCAGGCAGAAAAAGATATTGCAGCCAACAACGTGAGGGATCTTGATGAAATCCTTGGCGACGACTGAGTTTTGGAAAGCGTATGCTAATTTGTCACCTGAGATGCAAGAGCAAGCGCGGAAGGCTTATCAGCTTTGGCAGGAAAACTCACTTCATCCCTCTTTGCACTTCAAAAAAGTCGGTATAAATCTTTGGTCTGCTCGTGTTAGTGGTGGATATCGAGCGTTAGCCTTGAAAAAGGGTGACGATTATTATTGGATTTGGATCGGTAATCATGATGAATATGAAAGTTTTTTAAATTAGCTCGTTGTCACAAGCCAGCGAACATACCATCGCTCAATATCCATTTTCTTGTGCTTCCTTAACTGGGATTAACTGCGATCTCATGGGTAAGCGATAGCGAAGCACTGCTGCAAGCAGTTCGCAATATTTCTACTTTATTTAGGAGTGTTACAATATCAGCGAACTGACAAGTCAGCGCTTACGCTATCGCAATTTGAAGGTTTCTTGAGAATTGAGTTGACGTTTGCCGTCTAATATGTCTAATATTGTTTGTTCTTGCTCAAAAATCCCTAAAAAATCTCGTATTTCCAAATTATAGTCTTCCATTAATGTTTGTAATAATTCTCCATCAGTTAATTTAGGGAATTGTTCATTTTTCTCTTCATAGTCATAAACTAACATTCCTAATACATTTATATAATCTCGATCATCTTGGCTAAGATTTTTTTGATCTAATATTGTATTAATTCTTTCTTGAGTTATACTTAATTCAAGATCATTTGTAATAGGACGAGGTGCAAATTCTGTAATTAAACTGAGGTAATAAGGGCTAGGGATTGTTAAACCAGTTATCATTTTTCCAATTCTCCTTATCATAGTCCCTGTATAAATATGAATCTCCTCGCTGCTAGGTAAATCCATTAAGCTAAACATAAAATATACCTTGCGAATCTTGTTTTTAATCAGAAATTAATGAATTATAGAAATTGGTTATTCAATAGACATATCCAAAAAAGATGATAGAGACGTTACATGGAACGTCTCCGCAAGGGTTTCAAGTCAAGCATCTTTAATTTGTGGAGATATCTAATCAGCCTATATTCTTAGTCTAAAATTATGATTCAAGGATGGATACAAATAGCATTAACTCTACTCATAGTAGTAGGCATCACACCTATCTTGGGAAAATATATGGCGCGTATTTACCAAGAACAGAGGACAATTCTCGACCCCATATTTGACAAACTTGAGAGATTCATTTACCTGCTCATCGGTGTTCATAGTAAACCAGATATGACCGCTTGGCAATATGCAGCAGCCATATTTTACAGCAACTTAGTCATGGGATGTTTAATATTCTTCATCCTCATAAATCAAGCATGGCTACCTCTCAACCCCACGCAAATTGGTGGGATGACATGGGATACAGCTTTACATACAACCATATCCTTTCTCACCAACACAGATCAACAACATTATTCAGGAGAAACTTATCTCAGCTATGGTAGTCAAATTTGGGGAATTGGCTATTTAATGTTTACTTCCGCTGCCACAGGACTAACAGTGAGTATAGCATTTATTAGAGGATTAACAGGCAGACCATTAGGCAATTTTTATGTAGATTTAATTCGTTCGATTACGCGAATATTGTTACCCATGAGTATAGTAGGCGCAATATTCCTAATGATAGCGGGAGTACCAGAAACATTAGCAGGACCGGCAGTATTTCCCACCTTAGAAAATTCTAGCATTAGTCAGGCGATCGCTCGCGGACCAGTTGCCCATTTGGAAATTATCAAACAACTAGGAGAAAACGGCGGCGGATTTTTTACTATCAATTCTGCCCATCCTTATGAAAACCCCAACGGATTTTCTAACCTCATAGAAATCATCGCCATGTTGTTAATTCCCACATCCCTAATTTACACCTATGGAATATTTGCCAACAACAGCAAACAAGCCTGGTTAGTTTACAGCATGGTAGGCATAATTTTCATCATCTTTATTATCACTACCGCCATAGGAGAATATAACGGCAACCCTGCCATCAATACCATTTTAGGAAGTACACAACCCAACTTAGAAGGAAAAGAAATCAGATTTGGTTGGGCGCAATCAGCCTTATTTATAGTTGCGACAACCGCCACAATGTGTGGAGCAATTAATAGTTTAATTGATTCATTTATGCCCAACGGCGGTTTTGTTACCTTTGCCAATATGTTTCTCCAAATCATTTGGGGCGGACAAGGAACAGGAACAGCTTATTTATTTACTTACCTCATATTAACCGTCTTTGCTACAGGCTTAATGGTAGGCAGAACACCGGAATTTTTAGGAAGAAAAATCGAAAAACGCGAAGTTGTCCTGGCCAGTTTTTTGATTCTTTTAGTACATCCCATCGCCATCATGATACCAGCCGGAATCACCCTAGCTTTTCCCGACCAACTAGCAGGAATCAGTAATCCCGGTTTTCATGGTTTTGCTCAAGTGCTGTATGAATATACCTCAGCCGCAGCTAACAACGGTTCTGGACTCGAAGGTTTAGGAGACTCCCAACCATCACCTTTAGCCATAGCTATGGGAGCAAAACCCACTATTACCGCTTTATGGTGGAACCTCAGCGCCAGTTTTAGTCTTCTCGCAGGGCGTTTTGTCCCCATTACCGGCTTATTGTTACTAGCAGATAATATGTCTCGTAAACCAAGTGTACCCTTGACTACAGGGACTTTACGCACTGATACGGGATTATTTACCAGTGTCACTGCTGGAATAATTTTGATCTTGGGTGCATTGACGTTTTTTCCGGTTTTGGCTTTTGGTCCTATCGGTGAAGCATTTTGGATCGCTAAAGGATTATAAGTTAAAGTCTCACGCAAAGGCGCAAAGGCGCAAAGATAGAAAGAATAAAGATATGACAAATAATCTTCGTCTTCCTCATGGAACTCGTGACTCCCGTAAGCATACACCGAAAGCAAATATGCGGGGATTGTATCAAAGAGCTATTCGTGAGTCATTCGTCAAGCTTGACCCCCGCATTTCTGTCAAAAACCCGGTGATGTTTATTGTTTGGGTGGGGACAATAGTGGTTTTTTTAGTCACTCTTGACCCTAATTTATTTGGCACTGTTAAGGCTGATATTAATCAACAACGACTGTTAAATGGGATAATTACTCTGATTTTATTTTCCACCGTTTTGTTTGCCAATTTTGCGGAATCTGTGGCGGAAGGAAGGGGTAAAGCCCAAGCTGATACTCTCAGAGCTACCCGTTCTGATACTATGGCTCGGAAAATTTTATCTAATGGGGTGATTGAAACTACTAACTCTACGGAATTACGTAAGGGGGATTTAGTGAAAGTCATTGCAGGTGATATGATTCCGGCTGATGGAGAAGTTACTCAAGGTATGGGTTCTGTTGATGAGTCAGCCATTACGGGAGAATCTGCCCCTGTACTTAAACAACCGGGGACGGATATTGCTAGTTCGGTTACAGGTGGTACACGCTTGCTGTCTGATGAGTTGGTAATTCGGATTACTGCTGATCCCGGTCAAGGTTTTATTGATAGAATGATTTCTCTGGTAGAAGGTGCAGAACGCAGTAAAACACCTAATGAAATTGCTTTAACTGTGCTGTTAGCAGTTCTTACCCAGGTATTTTTAATTGTGGTTTCTACTCTTCCTCCGTTTACTGGTTATATCGCTAATTTTATTAGTGTGGTATTTGGGGAAGATGCAGGGAATAATTTACGCAATGGTGCCAGTATTGCCATTCTAATTTCTCTGTTAGTAGCTTTAATTCCTACAACTATTGGTGGTTTATTGAGTGCTATTGGTATAGCTGGCATGGATAGAGTCGCTCAATTTAATGTGATTGCTACTTCTGGGAGAGCAGTAGAAGTTTGTGGTGATATTAATACTTTAGTTTTAGATAAAACAGGAACTATTACTTTAGGCAATCGCATGGCTGATGAATTTATTCCTGTGAATAATTACTCTGTTGAAGATGTAGCCAGAATTGCCAGAATCGCAAGTCTATTTGATGAAACACCGGAAGGTAGATCAATTGTGAAGTTAGCAGAAAAATATCAGGTAGTTATAGATGTTGATGTTGATCATGCTGAAGGTGTAGAATTTTCAGCTAAAACCCGTATGAGTGGGATTAATTTAGCTGATGGTAGTGAAATTAGAAAAGGTGCGGTAGATGCAATTAAAGGTTTTGTCCGTTCTCGTGGTACTCAAGCTCCTCCAGAATTAGATGCGGCTTATGAACAGGTTTCTTTATTGGGAGGTACACCTTTAGCTGTTTGTTTAAATGACCAAATTTATGGGGTGATTTATCTCAAAGATATTGTTAAACCTGGTCTTAAAGAAAGATTTGATCAACTGCGAAGAATGGGGGTGAAAACTATTATGCTCACTGGTGATAATCGCATTACAGCTAGTGTTATTGCTAGGGAAGCAGGAGTTGATGATTTTATTGCTGAAGCTACTCCAGAAGATAAAATTAGTGTCATTCGGGCTGAACAATCTCAAGGTAAATTAGTGGCAATGACGGGAGATGGGACTAATGATGCACCAGCTTTAGCTCAAGCAAATGTGGGTGTAGCTATGAATTCGGGAACACAAGCGGCAAAGGAAGCTGCTAATATGGTGGATTTAGATTCTGATCCTACCAAATTAATTGATTTGGTGACTATTGGTAAACAGTTACTAATTACTCGTGGGGCATTAACTACATTTTCTATTGCTAATGACATTGCTAAATATTTCGCTATCATTCCCACTATTTTTGGTGCTGCTGGGATTGGTGCTTTAAATATTATGGGCTTAAAAAGCGCCCAATCAGCAATAGTTTCGGCTCTAATTTATAACGCTTTAATTATTCCGGCACTGATTCCTGTAGCACTCAAGGGTGTAAAGTTTCTACCTCTCACAGCAGATCAATTATTAAAACGCAATATCTTTATTTATGGTGTTGGGGGTATTATTGCGCCCTTTATTGCCATTAAATTAATTGATGTCATTCTGCCTTTAAACTAGAGGAGGTTTGAAAAGTTATTAGTTATGTATCAAGAACTTTTAGATCCCCCTAAATCCCCCTTAAAAAGGGGGACTTTGATTCTAGTTCCCCCCTTAATAAGGGGGGTTAGGGGGGATCAACAAGTGCCTAACGACGAAAAGAAATATCCCAACATCAGAAATTATGCACAAACATCAACTCCCGATTTATTTATTTTTAGGAATATGCAGTAATTTAATTATTGCCCCAATGGTTTATGCGGCTACATCTGAACATTTTTCTCGTTCACAAGCTTGGGCTTTAGGACTATTAGGAGTAGGAATTTTAAGTCTGTCTATTTATTTGTTTTTTGTAATGTTTCAACCGGAGAAATTTTAATGAGTTTTACTAGAGATGCTAACCAGGCTATTCGTGCTACTTTAATCACTTGGATAATTTGCGGCTTAATTTATCCATTGATCATGATTATTGTTGGTCAAATTGTATTTCCTGATCAAGCTAATGGTAGTTTAATTACTAATAGCCAAAAACAAGTTATTGGTTCTGATTTAATTGGGCAACCTTTCACTTCTGAACGCTATTTTAATGGTCGTCCCAGTACCACTAATTACAGTACAGCAGATCCAAGGAAGGATGAAAGTGGAGTTTTAAAGACAGGTATATCTGGCGCTAGTAATTTAGCTCCCAGCAATATAGCATTAATAGAACGGATTAAGGGAAATGATGGTTTTCAGGGTTTACAGACGGCAGGTATAAAACCTACTGCTGATTTGGTTTATACTTCTGGTTCTAGTCTTGATCCTCATATTAGTTTAGCAGGTGCTAAGGCACAAATTGCTAGAGTGGCAAAAGCTAGGGGAGTTCAAGAACAAAAACTGGAAAGTTTAATTAATCAGAATATTGATGGGCGTTTTCTTGGTATTTTTGGAGAACCTGGAGTCAATGTTTTAAAGTTAAATTTAGCTGTGGATGCTTTAAAATCTGGAGGTTAAATCAGACAAATAATGAAATCCTTTTCTCAAGTCCTCTCCAAATGAGTCATAAGTTCCCTGGTAAGATGTAAAAATCTTGTACCCTGGCAATACTAAAGCAATACCTATTCTGCTGTGAATCTTACCTGGATATTTATAAGGTTGATCATCAGGAACATCACCACCAATACGCATAAGTATTCCTGGTAGCCATAAGTATAATCCAGGAATTAATAAGTCCATGCTGTAAGCAATTTCTCTCATCGCTTCGTTTTCACTAAGAGCATTATTGCCAGAAAAGCTCAACTTGGCGTTTGTGATGTTCAACATTACGTTTTTAATCTCCAATAGAGATTTTGGGCGTTGCTGAATTAGGGTATGAAATTGAAAAATCAATGATTTCAAACTCTTAGAGACTTCCAAGAAATAAATTATCCTAAGAAACGAACCACAGAGGCACAGAGTACACAGAGAGAGAATTTCTGCATCAGTTTTGGGACATTTTTTTATTTGGAAGTCTCTTACTCTCTACGACTGGAGCGCCTCTGCGTGTTCGCGCAGCGTGCCGTAGGCATAACAAAATCATACTCTTAATCAGCAACGCCAGATTTTGCTAGCAGTTTCAATCCCTAATAGAGATTATTGTAACAGGAATAGGAATCTCCACACACTACCTATAGCGGTTATTGTTCGGATGCAATCCAATTGAGGGTGGGGAAATCCCGCCCCTACTAAATACTGGATTGCGTATCTACGTTTTCGCTGTGGTGTAAGGTATTTCTCAATCCTTGGCTATTACCTGTAATGATATTAACTGGTGAGTGATGCAGTCAAGTCATAATTTTGACATAGATTGATGAGTTTTCCTTTAATGCGCGATCGCACATTCTCCGGTGAAACTACAATACAATCGGAGGAATATTGCATGATTTCCCGAATAAACCAGAATGTATTTGATACTTGTCTAATTACTCGCTTCACTTTTGATTTTTCTGGTATCCATTCAACTATTGAATCCTCTGGTTTAGTTTGATAGGCAAAAGCTAAGTTGTTTAGTAGGTGCATTTCTACATCTATTTGATCTAACTGCGATCGCCATTTACCAGCAATTTCCGTAATAGCTGCTTCGTTAATTCTATCTAAACGAAAACACCAGTTATGCTGTAGTGCTTCTATGTCATGGTTATCTAATGTTTCCTCACACCAGCAATCAAGATATAGACGTTTTTCATGGGGGGTAATCTTAGCATAGTGAACTGTATAATTTAATATTCTTTCTGTTGCATCTTGATAGGAAAGTTGAAACGGTTGTTGACGCAAAATATAGTGGTCAACTTGTAACCGCCAAGATGGAAGTGAATTGTTTAAAACCCCTTCAATTTCCTTTCGCATTGGTATGGACAATTCACTGCGTTCAAGTAACAAATTGGCGATAATCTGCCCTTGTTCCACTTGTCCAATGTCTGTTAATGCACCTATGCAACGGTATAATGCGCGGATACGTGATTCCTGCCAGTCATGATTTTTGCCAATGATTAATTCATGTTGAGCGATCGCTTTGATCAGTTTGGAGATATTGGGATCTTCTCCCCACATCATCCCGAATTCGAGAGCGATCGCTTCTAGTTCGGCTTTGTCCCGTTCTGATACCGACAGGGTAATAGACTGACCTTTTCTACTCATTTTGTACGGACACTTTTACACGAATATCTCTTGTCAACTTTTATTTTCGGTGTCATTATAGATTTTAACAACGAGTTACGGACACAATATGAGGTATTTAAAAAAGATATTAAAAAAGCTAGAGTCTAGCTCTAGCTTACAAGCCCTGATAGGGATTAATGAGTTATGTTAATGCCTTGATCACTTCTTTACTACAGTTTCAATCCCTTATAGGGATTAGGGTCTAGTCTCAAGGCTTCTTTAGTATATATCCTAAAAGTTTCATGGAACAATTTTTTTACCAGATTTTTACTCACTTCTTTACTACAGACAAATTTTTGCTGCTATATTAGAGGTAACCGAAACAAAGCTGTTTCAGTTTACCTATGTTGAGTGGTATCTCATAGGTTAGCACTGATATGGCTATTTCGGCGCAAACTTATTGAGGTAATTTTTTGTGAAAGATAATCTTCCAGATCGTATGCTTCAAGTTATGTCAGATTCTTGCTGGCATTCTACAGAAGAACTAGTCGAAAAAATTAGCCACCGATTTTCTGCAACTATGCACGTCCTCAAGAAAAGAGGTTATCAGTTTAATAAACGCCGTACTCAAGGTCAACAGCATGAGTATAGACTTGTAATTGAGTCAAAAGCGATAGCTTAAAAAGAATTTCTAACATATTGGGGGTAGTTTCTCCTACTCCCATTTCTTGAAAATAGTAGTTAGTAATGCAGAAATTTATTGAAGAAAATAACTCCTATAGCTGGACTAAAGCAAATGCAAAACAATACTCCCACAATTACAGAACTTCAAGAATTATCCTCACAAATTCCTGAGAAAATACCTTACTTAAAAATGTTAGTTTTATTTGGTTCTAGAGCAACTGGTAAAACTAAAGCTAATAGTGACTGGGATTTTGCAGTTTTATATGATGAAGAAAAACGTCAGAATTACATAGCAAATAATATTGCTGTTTTATTTGAACTGCCAATTGTGATTGGTGAAGTTTTACAAATTAATCCTGATATTATAGATATTGTAGAACTAAATAAATGTTCTTGGTTAATTAGTCATTTTGTAGCGCGTGATGGAATTATGTTATATGAAAAATTTACTGGACAATTTAATGATTTTTGCTTAAATTCCTTAAAAGCTGAATCAGAGTTAAAGAAATTTCGTAAAGAGCAACAACGAATTATTGAAATAGAGTTAAATAAGTGGGGAGCATGAATAATATAGATTCTGAAATAGTTTTATCAAGACTAAGGTTAATTACCAAATATTACAACACATTAGTAGAATTTAATTCTCTGAGTCTTGATGAATTTTTAGGTGATTTTCGTCAACAACTAATTGTAGAAAGACTATTGCAATTAATGACTCAAGCCGCAATAGACATCAATGATCATATATTGTCAAAACTCAAAT
This sequence comes from Anabaena sp. WA102, assembly GCF_001277295.1. NCBI lineage: Bacteria > Bacillati > Cyanobacteriota > Cyanophyceae > Nostocales > Nostocaceae > Anabaena > Anabaena sp. WA102. The sequence continues at coordinate 3,583,415 of NZ_CP011456.1, forward strand.
CTGGAAAGTCTTACACTAATTTTGAGGCTTTTATTGAATTAGGTAAATATCAAATTCTTACTCCTGAACTAGCAAAACAAATTGCGCCATCATCAGGTTTAAGAAATCGTTTGGTTCATGAATATGATGATATAGATCCGAATCAGGTTTTCATGGCAATTAGTTTTGCATTACAGCAATATCCGCTTTATGTTAGACAAATCAACTCTTATTTAATTACATTGGAAGAAGAAAATGATTAAACGCGGTCGGCTTTTAAATCGTCCTCCTAAATCCTTAGAGGAAATTTATTTCAGTGAAATTCGCCCCCAACTTTATGAAAACCATGCACATCATCATCAATATGGTGTGAGAACAGGTACAACTCTTGCAGAACATTTAGACTCTGCGTGTCAGTTTATTTTGACAGTTAGCCGCATAGCAGAAGTAGCAGAAGATAAACGACCTTTATTATTAGCTGCAACTGCTGTTCATGACCTCAATAAATTAGATCCTCAAGAACGAAAGGTCAAAACCTTAGCTAGAGATAAAGACTTTTTAAAAGAACAACTTGAAAAAGCTTGTGTTCTTAGCTTTGTAGTCACAGATAATGACTTAGAATTAGTCAGAAAGTTGATTGAACGTCATTCAGGTCACAGCGTCAGTGATGGTGCTAGATTTTTACCAGAAGACCCAAATATTGAACGTTGGGCTGCAATGTTAGTTGCTGCTGATTTGTTTGATTTAGGTATTCCTGATGCACAACGATTTCGCAAAATAGAAACAGAATTAACAGTCGCTTTTGGCAGAAAATGTAATCTTTTTCGAGTGCGTTTATCAGAAGATAAAGGTTATATTACATCCTTGTTACTGGGTGCTTGTGAAGAAGTTTTACAAAAATATGGCTTTCATCCCATCGCCATTTTTCCAGATAGCGAACTTTTTGAAGGTGGAAATTTACCAAATGTAGATTTAACCAAAGAAATCGCTACTGTTTGGCAAAGTAAAATTGATCAAGTTTTTGGTAACAATATTGAAAAACTTGTCAGAGCCACTAAAGATGGTATCAAAGTTACTCATCAGGCTATTCAACAAAATGTTGATGAGGTTTTAGTCAATATTCAGGCTCTTTTAGAAAAGAAGAAAGCAGGTTATAAATCAGATAAAGTTGCTGAATCTGTAACTAAATGGGGTGAAGATGCTGGTGAGGAAGCACTAGAAAAAGCTGCTGAACTGGGATTATTGCCTGTAAGTAATGCAGAAGAATTTGCTATATCTGAAGGTTTGAAAGCAGCTTATCTGAGTTATCGAGAAGCAGGTTTAAATCCTAAAGAAGTTTGGGATAAAATCTCTCATCATGCTGGAATTTCTGAACATCAACGCCTTGCACTTGAACCATTTAATGGTCAGTATGGACGACCTTTATTTGCAGCAAAAGCCGCTATTAATGGCATTGAAGGTATTAACGAATCTCTCAAAGAGTCTTTTCAACTAAGAAATAACAGTACAGAAACTTCTGAAGAAATGGAAGTATCTGAAGAAATAATTTTAGCAGTTCACAGAATGGTAAATTTACCTTTTGCTAATCAGCTAATTGGAATTAATGAATTAGATGCTTATGTAGAAGCTAATCCTAGACAAAGATGTTCTTTAGGTGCTACATCCAGTGAAATAGATGAATTAATTTCCGCAAATATGCCTCCTGGCACAAAAGTACAGGCTTTTTCTAATCGTTTACCAGGTGGTATTAGTGCCGAACCAAAAAGACAAGCAGATTCTATTGCTGCGTTAGCTTATCAACTAATGACAGTAGGTGCTAATTTTCCTAAAGTTAGCAAACAAGAACCTCTTTATTTACATTTATCATTACCTAAAGGTTCTGCTCCTGAACTTTTAAGAATTTGGCGCGAACTGTTAAAACAACTGGCAGCAACAAATACTGAAGGGGGTACTGTTACTGTTGATCAATTACAACTTTATCGAGATCACAAACTTGAATTTAAAGCTAATAAGGTAGTTGGTGCAGCATTACCTAAACGACCGGATTTTATTCATACATCTGTGATTATTCCTTTAGTTTGGGGAGATGTTAATACTTCTTTAGCTTTACTCAAATCACTGAGATTAGGATTAGAAATATCTTTATCTTTAGATATTGGTTTTCCTTTTACTTTAAGCAGCAATATGGAGGTAGATTTATTTGATGATGTATATGGCAGAGTTGAAGGTATTCCTGCTGCACTGCAACCTTTACTAAGAAATGGACAATATGAACGTTTTAAGAATGAAAAGACTCAGGAAGATAGGAATACTCTCAGTGCAGAAGAAATTCTTGAAAGATTACGTTGTCTTGGAGAACTAGCAATATCTGTTGCCAGCATTCAGAAATCTGATGATTGTTTATATGATTTGGCTCGTACTTGTGATAGACCAATTGAACTTTATTTTGTTTTGTTACGTTGGATTTTACGAGAACAAGATGAACCAAATTTGAGCATTATTTGGAGTCGAATTTGTCAGCCTTTAAATACATTAATGGAGAGCCTTATGCCTAATGAAAATTCACTTTTGACTAAGTATTTAAAAGAAGCTGCTCAAATTGCAGCAGAAGCGAACCTCAAGGGAAGTTCTTTCAAACGTACTGCTCAAACAGAACCTTTCACAGCTTTTATTACTGCTGTAAAAAATCAAAAACCTCATTTAGATTTGGAGGTAATGTTTGCAGCTTTAACCGAGCAATATTACATACGATTAGACCGCATTAATCGTGAATATCATGTAGGAGTAAAAAAACTTGAACAAGTTAAGCATTATTACAATGTATTACGCAACCTATATGAGAAGGTTTACTCTGCACGTCCAGAAAAGTTGTTATCTGATCAAAAAACTTTAGAAGCTGCTTATTTATTCTTTCTTGAAGAAGCACGTAAACAGCTTAAAAATAAATCAGAAGATGATTCTGATGAAACAAATACAACTGTTTAATTAATCATTAACTAACTAGGAGTTTATCATGTCAATTCAAAAGCTTTCCCCTGTTCTCGCAACTACCTACGAAAATTTCCCCAAAGGTCGGTTTATTACTTTAATTGTTCTCAGAACAACTCACTCAGAAACTATTTTTCGCACAGAAGGTTCTGGTGAGTCAATGTGTAATGAATTTGTTCAAGCTGGTGTGAATAATGATAATATTATTCAACGGTTGGTGATGACTAAACGTAAACAAGTAGCACCAGAAAGACGTTATGGAAGAGAACATTTAAGAGCGCACGAACTTTTATACACTAACGTCAAAGATGGCTCTATTTGCTCTTTAAATACTAATGCACCTTGTGAAATGTGTGTAGATTGTTTCCTTTATGGTTTTGCTGCTGGTGGAGGTGGCGCACAAAAAAGCCGTATTTGGACTGAAGATGCTTTTAGTATATTATCCGCTACTGATGTGGTAGGCGATCGCACTATTAACGCCATCTACGAAAACGGCACAATGCGAGATGAAAAAGGTAATCCTTCCACCGCTTTAAATACCAGCGAATACATCAAACCAGGAGTTCATTTTTTAGATGTTGTCACACTCAAAGATGTAACTGCTGATGAACTGCGCTACATTATCGGAAATATTCTTTTTACCAGTCGTTATGGTGCTGTTTCCAGTCGTGTAGGAAGAATGGAAAATCAAATATTAGGTATTTTTGGCAGTATTACCGAATTACCTAGCTCCTTGGAACTTGTACAAGCTACCTATGATGTTTTAGGAGAACCTTTAGAACACCCTTTAAATATTAATAGAGTCATCACAGCAACCAAGCAAGTAATTACAAATTGGCAAGACAGAAGAGGGGTTTCTGTGCAACTATCTGATGAAGAATTAGCAACTTTAATTACTGATGTAGAAACCCACTGGTCAGAAGCAGGACGTGATACTTTTCTCAAACGTTTAAGTCAATCCTATGAACCTTTCCGTCAAGTTGCACCTGAAAAAAACAAAGGTAAAGGTAAAGGTAAAAACAAAAATACTCAAGTTGAAGTAGAGAACTAAATTATGTCAACAATTCCTTTTTCACAGGCAAAACTTATTGAATTAAACTGTCTTGAACCAGTCTTTTTTGCCTCTAGGGAGTTGTCTGATACCTATTACACTGAGGGGTTACTTGGGAATTATGCTTTAACCTATGCTTTAGGTTGGGTAAATTCCCCCTATCGTCTCCAAGGTCAGGCTACAGGACGACCAACCTACAAAGAAGATTTTCAAGCAATAGCTCAATCCTGCTACATTTTACCAGCTTCACCAATAGGCAGAGTTACATTTAGATTTGAAAGATTTAACGCTCTTTCTGATGCTTATTGGTACACCATGACTAATAATCGTGTAGCAACTGCCAGAGAAGATTTACCATTACAACGTCAAGGTACAAAACCTAGTTCATTTAGAGCAAGTAATTTTCCTCAAACTGGAAGATTACGCATGATTGAAAGGGGTAATAAATTCCAAACATTAGTATTTGGAAATCAACAATTACCAGATTATATTCGTGTGGGAAAATTCGCTAGTAAAGTTAAAGTGAATGTCTTAAAAGAGTTTCCTATAACTTTACTCCCAGAAGGCGAATATAAAAGTCAATTTTATCTAAATGTTGCTGATTTACCAAGACAAATAGAAGTATTTGCTTTTGATTTAATCTCTATACCTCCTGCACCGATATTAAAAAATCTTCATTTTCGAGGTGCAGCTTGGCAAATTGGCGAAATGATTGTACCCGCAGGTTTACATTATTGTGGTAGAGAAAACAGAAATGAGTAATCAAAAATTAGTTATCAGGTTAGAAAATCGGAGTATTTCAGCTTGTGCATCTCCAGATGAATTATCTTTCATGGGTGGTAAACCACTACAACATCAAATTGATGTATTTGAAAAATCAAAAGATGCCGATATTATTCTTAATTTAGCACCAACTGGAACGGGAAAAACTAAAGCCGGATTAACAGTTTTATTACATCAACCTACAAAAAGTGCTGTTTATATCGCTCCCACTAATGCTTTAATTGAACAACAAACAGAAGCAGCACAAAAATTTGTTAAAGATGCCAATTTACCTCATGTAGTTAAATCAGCTTCAGCTAAAGATATTAAAAGTTGGCCTAGTGATAAAGTTGGCAATCGTCCAGGAGAAAAACTATATAATGTTTTGCGAAATCCGGCAACTGTTTTTAGTGATGTTGGTGCTAATACACCAATTCTGCTAGTAACTAACCCTGATATTTTTTACTATGCAACTTTCTTTGCATACAACAGGTTAGATAAAGGTAATATTGCTAGTGGTTTCTACACTAAATTCTCTACAGTCATCTTTGATGAATTTCATCTTTATGATGCTAAACAGCTAGTAGGGATGTTATTTTATCTTGCTTATTCTCACGTTTTTAAATTTTTCCAGCATGGACGCAAAGTAGTATTATTGACAGCAACACCTGAACCAGCTTGTGAATTAGCATTAGAAAATTTAAAACAAGCTGGTGTGAGGATAGCTAGAATTGATGGAGAAGTAAATAATAATAATCTTGTACCATCACAAACAACAGTTAACTTAGAATTACGACCTAAACCCGATAAAAATGAAAAGTGGATAGCAGAATTAGCAGCAGAAGTTATTCAACGTTTTCAAGAAAACCCCCATGAAAATGGTGCTGTAATTCTTGACTCACTTGATAATATTAATCGTCTCTCAGATTTACTCCAAAATCAAGGATTTGGTGATTATGTAGGACGCATTACTGGGCCTGCACCGAAAAAAGATAGACATAGGGCTATGCAATGTCAAATCATTTTAGCCACTAGCACAGTAGATGTAGGATTTAACTTTGAAAGAACTCCTGAACCAACAAGACAAAATTTAGATTGGTTGATTTTTTCTGCACGCGATCGCTCGGCATTTTGGCAGAGAATAGGTAGAGTGGGGCGTGTTTTAGGTAAATCTGAAACTAATATTGATTCAGACGCTATTGCTTATTTACCTGCTGATGCTTGGGAACAAGATATAACTTCTCTTGATACTGCTGGTGGACGTGCAGCACTAAAAGAGATGCTTGATAATCTTACCTGTTTAGATAAACCTTTTTTAGCTGCTTATTGGCGTTCAGAAGCATTTTTAGAAATTGCCCGTCCCTTGTTAGAACTAGAAGAACTGCTAGAAAATTTAACAGGTGCTGAATTAATTTCTCAACTTTTTGAAACTTTAAGATCAGTTTTAGGTGGAAATAGAACTTGGAAAGATTATCGTTACAGAATGAACGTTTTACGAGGTGCTGAAAATATTGCTAAAAAACCTCTCAAAGAACTTAAAAAAGATTGGAAATATATCAAAGGTGGTCAGGCTTTTGTAAAAAGATTTATCAAAGTAACATCTCCTGAAGAGTGGGATGATTTAGAAGCCGGACGGACAACAATAGAAGAATATGAAAAATTATTTAAAGAAGATGAAGAGGTTTTGGAGAACTTAAAAGAATTTGCGGAAATATTCAGTACCAGCTATGCGCCTTTATTTAGTTTTCGTTCTAGTTTATTTGAAAGTTTACCCATTCGTGACCCTCACGGATTTCTCTTAGATGAATCTGAAGAAACACGTTTAGATCCTTTTCATCTACTCCGATATTACGAATTTATCCAAAATGGTGATTATATTGAATTAACTCACCGCGCCAATGAAACTTATCAATTGAATTTTAGACTACGATATTATGATAGTCGCCAACAATTTGTAAATACTGAACTAAACAAACTCACAGCTTTCAAAAATTGTCAAATTATTCGCGGTGCTGGAGGTGCAATTCGTCCAACACCCTTAATACAAGCATTAAATAAATACCTTTTACCAGGAGTAATTATTTGCCCTATCACAAATGCTGCTGCTATTTTTCAATTAAATAGACAAGGAATTACTTCTTATCCTATAACTATTGTTTGTAATGATGTTGGGAAAGAATATAGATTCTTTGCAGGTTTATCAGGTATCTTAACAATGGCTATGAAATTTAAACAACTACGGCTTCCAGATGATGAAGTTTTTATTGCTTAATCTACATTATTTTTTAATACATTATGCCCCATAGTCTCATCCTCAACATCATCCCCCAATCTCCAATTTACCCCAATTTCCTCACAGGTAGACATTACCACGCCTTATTTCTTAACCTAGTGAGTTCTGTTGATAGAAAATTAGGAGACTACTTACACGAATCCAACGCTGATAAAGCCTTTACTCTCTCACCATTGCAAATCAAAAGCAAACATAAAAACCCATTTAATACCTTACAATATGCCTATCAAAACTCTATTCCTGCTGGTACTTCTTGTTGGTGGCGTATTTCTTTATTAAATGACAATTTATTTAATCAGCTTACACCTTTATGGTTAAATATAAACCCCAAACAACCTTGGCACTTAGGTTCAGCAAACTTATATATTACCAGCATTCAAGGTACACCCCAATCTAATCAACCTTGGGCAAATGCTTGTAATTATCATCAACTTTATCAACAAGCAAGTGAGGAAGAACGCAATCTTAATTTCATCTTTTCTACACCTGTAGCTTTTCGTCAAGGTGCATTTGATAATGTTTTACCAACAAGGGAATCTGTATTCAATAGTCTACTAAATCGGTGGCATAAATATAGCGGTATTGAATTAACTAATATTTCTTTTGAATCAATTTATGCTAGTGCTTTTAATATCAATACTGAAGTTATTAGCAACTATGACAATAAATTTATTGGTTGTTTAGGTGAAATCAGTTATCGCATTCTTGGCAATGCAGAAACAACGACAATTAAACAAATTAACGCATTAGCTGACTTTGCTTTATATGCTGGTATTGGCAGAAAAACAACAATGGGAATGGGAATGGTGAGGAGAAGGTGACAGGTGACAGGGAACAGGTGACAGGGAAGAGGAAAGAAGGTAAGAGGGAGAGTTAATAGGTTAGAGGCAAAAGTAAATAAGGGAAGAGGAGTTAGTTATGAAGATTGAATCACATCGAGATTTAATTGTGTGGCAAAAATCAATGAATATGGTAGTGAATATCTATAGCAATCCTAAATGAAATGTGTTCGCGAAGCGTGCCGTAGGTATCACATCTCTTATTTTCCTACCTCTGTGTCCTCTGTGCCTCTGTGGTTCGTTAAAAAAACTAGTTCATAACTCAAATAGGAGTCCTATATCAATTAGCATCTGCATTTCCAAATACAGAAATTTATCGTCTTACTTCACAAATTACTCGTGCTGCTGCATCTGTTCCAGCCAATATTGCCGAAGGTCATGCACGAGGAACAACTAAAAACGATTTTGCACATTTTTTATCTATAGCTAAGGGTTCATTAATGGAAACAGAAACTTTTTTAATGCTTGCTGTTAGATTAAATTATCTAACTTCAGAACAAGCAAATCCCACATTATCGCTGATTATAGAAATTAGTAAAATGCTCACTTCTCTTCGTTCTAAAATCTTAAATACACCATAACTAACTTTCTTCCCACTATCAACTTTTATCACTTTTAATTAATTATGTTTCAAAACGAAATGACTAACTCTCTTCCTACTTTCACCTGTAACCTGTCACCTGTCACCTCTGATGATGATTACGTTAATATCGCTTCTTTAAATCAATATTCCTATTGTCCTCACCGTTGTTGGTTGATTCATTGTGCAGGGGAATTTATTGATAATCAATACACAATTGAAGGTACAAGTTTACATGAACGAGTTCACACAGTTGGAGAACAAAATCGTGAGGAAACTTGGCAGATACGCGCTATTTATTTGAAATCAGAGCAATATAAACTTATCGGTAAATCTGATTTAATTGAGTTTGAAAATGGCGGATTTTACCCTATTGAATACAAAAGAGGACGCAGGGGAGAATGGGATAATGATGAATTGCAAGTTTGCGCTCAAGCTTTGTGTTTGGAGGAAATGACAGGAAAAAATATCAATACTGGCTATATCTATTATGCTCAAACTCATCAACGGAAATTAGTAGAAATTACCCCAGAATTACGAGGTAGTACGATCGCTACTATTGAAGCTATCCAAACCTTACTGTTTACAGGTGCTATGCCAAAAGCTGTAAAAACAAAACGCTGTGATGGTTGTAGTCTTTATTCTCGATGTTTGCCACAACTTGCTGATAAAGTTGGGCGTTATCAAGAAGCAAATTAACCCAGATCCCCGACTTCTGAGATCAATTCATAATTTATGTAGAAAATAAAAAAGAAGTCGGGGATCTTATTTAGTCACCTATTATCTATTTTGAGGATTTAATTATGGGTACTCTTTACATCGTACAAGATGATGCTTTTATTGGTAAGGTTGATGAACGGATTAATGTGAAATATGAAAAGAAAATTCTTCAAGATGTTCCGTTTATTCATCTTGAGGGTGTGGTTGTTTTAGGACGAGCAACTATTTCACCTGCTGTTGTGGATGAATTGATGCAGCGTCATATTCCTCTATCTTTTATCAATAAAATTGGTCATTATTTGGGACGGTTAGAACCAGAAATGACTGGTAATATTTTCATTCGCAAGGCACAATGGCAAGCAGCAGGAGAAACCCCCCAATCTATTCATCTGGTGCAAGGGTTTGTTAGGGGAAAATTAAAAAATTATCGTCAAACTTTGATGCGTTATCAGCGTGAATTTAATGATATTGATCTATCTAAAAGTATTCCTCGCATTGAACAGGTAATTGCTGCAATTAATTCAACTGAAAGTATCAATTCTTTGCGGGGTTTAGAAGGTTCTGGTAGTGCTGCTTATTTTGGTTGTTTTGATAGTCTGATTCGTAATTCTCAATTTTCTTTTACTAAGCGTGTCCGTCGTCCAGCTACAGATCCAGTAAATTCATTGTTAAGTTTTGGCTATTCTTTGCTGCGTCATGATCTGCAAAGTGCTGTGAATATTGTCGGTTTTGATCCATATTTAGGATACCTACATTTCGATCGCTATAATCGTCCTTCTTTAGCTTTAGATTTAATGGAAGAGTTTCGCCCTTTAGTGGTAGATGCGGTAGTTTTATCTATTTTGAATAAGCAATTATTAACTCCAGCAGATTTTGTAACTGAACCGTTAAGTGGTGCTGTTTCTCTGACTCCAGAAGGACGTAAAACTTTTTTAACTTTGTACGAAAAGAAAAAAATATCGGAGTTTAAACATCCAGTAATGGGGCGTAAATGTAGTTATCGAGAGGCTTTTGAATTGCAAGCGAGATTACTGGCTAAGTATTTAATGGGAACAATTGATAAATATCCCCCTTTGGTCTTGAAATAAAATTTATTTAGATAGAATTTATGAATGTTGTTGTTTCTTACGATATTTCTGAGGATAAACGCCGTACTAAAATCCATAGTATCCTCAAATCCTATGGACAATGGGTGCAGTATAGTATTTTTGAATGTGAGTTAACTGATACTCAATATGCTAAATTGCGATCGCGTCTCAATAAACTCATAAAACCTGAAACCGACAGCATTCGCTTTTACTTTCTTTGTGCTTGCTGTTTTGGTAAAATAGAAAGAATCGGTGGTGAACAGCCCCGTGATCAGACGATTTTCTTCGCTTAATGCGCGGGGGGGTGGGTGTAAAAAATTCAATTTCTCAAAAAATGCCTGAAATCATTTCTACACAAGCTTTTCATGCAGTTCATGGAGTTCACCCATCCGCGCACCTTGCACAGCAGGAGTTTCAGCTATTTTACTCCTTGACACTTTTCTTGAAATGGATTATCATGAAAGCATCCGCGCAACTGAACCTTGAAAACCACATATATATAGGCTTTCAGCACCCCGTGATTGCAATTTCATTTACTCCCTATTAGGGATTGAAACTGGAGCAGCTACGCTAGTTTTAAAGATGATATTCATTGCAATTTCATTTACTCCCTATTAGGGATTGAAACGTCATTACTTCGCCCAGCACAGAAACGGGTATATCTAATTGCAATTTCATTTACTCCCTATTAGGGATTGAAACATTTATTGTGATTACAGCATTTGAAAGTTGAGTATTATTGCAATTTCATTTACTCCCTATTAGGGATTGAAACCTTAAAATACCACCTGTATAATATTTATTGCCCTTACATTGCAATTTCATTTACTCCCTATTAGGGATTGAAACATAAAAAAAGATGGTATTTATTACCGGAAAAAATTGCAATTTCATTTACTCCCTATTAGGGATTGAAACATATTAGGATTAGTACCACCGCTTATTTTATACAATTGCAATTTCATTTACTCCCTATTAGGGATTGAAACCTTTTTGAAGATTAAGTTTAGGATGCAAAGTTTTATTGCAATTTCATTTACTCCCTATTAGGGATTGAAACAACTTTGCTCAAAAGTGGGAACGACGAACCAATGATCATATTGCAATTTCATTTACTCCCTATTAGGGATTGAAACATACACACAATACACCTATGACGACTACAACTGAAATTGCAATTTCATTTACTCCCTATTAGGGATTGAAACACGTAAGGGCTTTTTTTATATATATCAACAATTGTATTGCAATTTCATTTACTCCCTATTAGGGATTGAAACGAACCATTGAACCATTGGGGTGGCGATATTAATGATTGCAATTTCATTTACTCCCTATTAGGGATTGAAACGTCAGGAGCGGCATTTGTTAGTTTTGCCCTGGCGGGGTATTGCAATTTCATTTACTCCCTATTAGGGATTGAAACTTCCTCAAATTTGGCCGCGGTGAGTGCTGTGGAATTATTGCAATTTCATTTACTCCCTATTAGGGATTGAAACTTCATCGGGAATAATAATATTGTGGGTGTACAAGATTGCAATTTCATTTACTCCCTATTAGGGATTGAAACTGGTAAACGCACTTTGTATATGGGTGAACCGACACCGGATTGCAATTTCATTTACTCCCTATTAGGGATTGAAACAAAAAGGGCTAGGGATGAGATCGTCAAGTCCTATGAGATTGCAATTTCACTTACTCCCTATTAGGGATTGAAACCTAATCCACCTTCGCGCCAGGAGAAATAAAGGGTAAATTGCAATTTCACTTACTCCCTATTAGGGATTGAAACAATGACGAGACACGACCTCGCACTCAACAGGAACAGGATTGCAATTTCACTTACTCCCTATTAGGGATTGAAACCATTGTGGAGAAATATTGAGTCATGGGGATGCTCGAATTGCAATTTCACTTACTCCCTATTAGGGATTGAAACACGGGAGCAATTGACTCTACGCCTGATATCTCAAATTGCAATTTCACTTACTCCCTATTAGGGATTGAAACCTAATGGTGTTCCCACACTTGCAGGGACGTGGACTGGATTGCAATTTCATTTACTCCCTATTAGGGATTGAAACCGCCAACAAGGAATTATTGAGGGTTCGATAATTGCATTGCAATTTCACTTAGGAATGTGAATTAAATAAGGTGCAAAAGTAGGGTGTGTTAGCGACAGCGTAACGCACCATTCCAGGTTACATCAGAATTGCAGGTTATTAAATTTGCGTTCCTAACTAATTTTTTCCGGATAGAGATGGAATATTCAGCACTTATATTTTAGGGGGTTTTACTTTTTATCAGTGATGTAAGTGCAGTGACAATTATAAATTTTACACTTGCCATTTATCAATTGTTGAGTTGGATTAAGAAATTAGCCTTGAAAATAGGCTTTATTGTGGCAAATATATCTACGATTACCATTTAAAGGTATTCAAATTTAAGCTGGGCTAAATGCAATGATTGATACCCCTAATAAACAAAGGTAGAAATAATCAGGGTTATTAAATCATTATTTGCAAGTAAATGCTATGACTCAGATTACAAGATCACTAATATTTTCTGGCGATTTGGCACTAAAATAGCCAGTATTTAGGGTATTCTAAGGGAAATAGTTAGATTTAACAATTTTCCAAGCAGTTTCTGAGTAATCTCTTGGCAGTATTAGCTATAAATCATGACTATCTTTAATTATGCAGGTAAATTATCTAGCATTAGTAAACCTGGGCAAATCGGACAATAATCAGCGGTAAAATAGGGTAAAAATTTGTAGTTTTGTCAGTCAGGTGTTTGATAATTTTAATAACAGTTCAGGAGTCATAATACTTGGTAATTCGGGAATATAGAGGAGAAATATTTGATAAAAATAATCTCAGACAACTCTAAAATCCGTTATTATTTTTACTGAATCTGAATGCTCACAAATTTAATAAAGGTATTGCATTTTTTTGAATCAGCAATATCTAAAAACTTTATTTCTATATCCGGCAAAATTCAGCAAGAATTTAGTAGTGCTACAACCGAACAGAAGTAACAGCTTTTTATTGAATTTAAGATAATACCCTAATTCCAGTTAATTTATCAAGCTTAATTATGGAAAATATATCACAACTAGGGTCACAAGTTAGACATAAAACAGCTTACCCAGATATCCTCGTTATTTCCCGAATATTTCGCCCAGATGAGGCTGTAATTGGTGAATATGTCTATAATCGCTGTTTACAAGATCCAGATCGGGTAATTGTTTTAGCTGGTAGTTGTGCTGGAGATAAGAAATTTGATAAATCCCAACAATTTCCTGTTTATCGTTGGTTTAATTTTCCGGCTTGCTGTGATCACTGGCTAGGAAATATAATCCAATCTGGTTTTAATATTATTGCTGCTTTTTTATTAGCTATTAAATTATATTTTCGCTATCATTACCGCTATATTGAATGGTGTCACGGCTATGATTTTCCGGCATTGTTGTTACTCAGTTATATTTTACCAATTCGCTTTTTTATCTATTTACATGGTAATGATTTACTAAGTGTAACTAGTAATCCGTTATGGAGATGGCTATTAAAATTAACTCTCAATCGTGCTGATGGAATTGTTTGTAATAGTTCTTATATTCGCAATTTTTTAAGAAATACTTTTCGGCTAGATACACCCACTCATGTGATAAATCCGGTAGTGAGGTCAGAAAGATTTGGCAATCCCACTAGTTTGAGTCATATTGATGATTTACGTAATCGTATCCGGCAGATTTATAATATTCCTGAAACAGCGATAGTTATTCTT
>NZ_CP011457.1 GCF_001277295.1 Anabaena sp. WA102
CAAAAAATAACCCCGAACTAACTTGTAGTCCGAGGTCATAAAAGCGGTCTAAGTCTGAGTTAACAATGCACTGGCATAAACAGTTTCCGTTCCCACTGTTCCCACAATAAACATTCCCACACTGGGGTCAGCAGGAGCATCAACATAATAGATTTTAGGATTGGTGACTTGTTTAAACGCTGCATACAGTTGTACATAATATTCAACTGATTCTGCTTCTGCTGCTAACGTTTCCAAACTTGCAGTTCCCGCATCCAGTAATTCGCCTTGATCGTTCAATGCCTCAATCGCATTTAAAGCCAAGGGTTTAAATACTTCGTCTAAGGTCTTTTGAACAACCGTTCTGGTTTCCAATAACTCTTTAGTGGGAGCAACCCCAGCATTTTTGGTACGCAGTGACCTATCCAAAGACAGGATTTTTTCATTATCTACAACAGCCTTAGTTGTGCTGATTTTCAAAGGAGAATCACTTTCAGATTGCCCCCAGAAATTATAGTCTTTGATAACGCCTCTGATATGAGAAGCAGCTTTACTCGCAGTTAAAAACATTGCAAATCCTCGTCATTTCAACTTTGGGTATTTTAACTAAAAATGAGAAACTTAACAGGGAATTTTAAGTTGTTAAAACTAATTTTCCTCAGACATTTTCCAGATAAATACTGGATATAAACGTTAATATTTTTATGAGAATCAATATTTAATTAGACTTAGTTCTCAATAAAAATCATAATGTTACAAATGTTAAATTTAATGTAGATATCAATAACAAATTATGTTATTTTGATCCTGTGAATAACAAATTATGCTATAGTTAAACAGTGGGAGTTACCCCACCATAATGCTATTTACTTTGCCAGTCGTCGAGTGCTTGATTCAATTTCTTAGCCAAAGATTCCGCTTTTCTCTTAGGCAAACAAAATCTGATGGTAATATAAACAAATGAATTATGATAAATCACATCATAACTTTTACCTGAACAACCAAGAACCGCCGAAAATCTGTCTTTAGAACATTCACTAATTCGTTGATGGTGTCCATTATCAAGAAATGCTAATTGCACCGCAACTAAACCCGGATTTCTCACCAAAATCCTCAAACCCTTATAAAATCTGGATTCTAGGTTTTCACACTGCATCAAGAATTAACCCGGTGAAAATGCCCGAAACCGTTTCTCTATAAGGATTAGATAGATTGCGATCGCATTGTTTGTGAGAAATGCGGGTAAAGCCATTTCTTTCATCAATATTCCCCAGGTAACATCAACACACCCTGAACAAGAAAAAGTTTGATTTCGGGTAAGGGAAAATCAGTAAACTCAATATCCTGTCTGATATATGGCGTAATTTCTGGATCTGGTGTATCTCCCCAACAAGTTACAACCGCTTGATGATGAGGTTTGGGTTTGATAAATTCATGACTGTCACCAACAACCAATAACTGTTGTGGCTCGCAATTATAAATGCTCCGGCTTGCAACAAGACATTTTCCGGCTCACATTATTTGCAACTGAAATGTTGGTTCGGCTCAAATTATCTGCAATTAGGCTCAGATTATTTGCAACCAGTTTGCAATCATTACTCTCCGGCTCACATTAATTGCAAATAAGCTAGAAGTTATTAGCTGCAATAATTAGGGACAATGCGCTCCAGCAGGTGCATTTTGTCAATCCAAAATTTCTGTTGCGAGTTTTAGTTGATCATTTGATAGGACTGGGGAGGTGAAATGCCCATTTTACCCTCAATTCTCTTTTAAGACTCGCAACGGAAAGAATATTCTGTGGCCAGTTTTCTGTTACGAGTTCAGTTGCAGTTAATGTGAGTCGAGATTTATGATTGCAAGCCCATTTGCATTTAATTTGAGTCTAGTTGCAATTAATATGAGCCGGAACACAATCTTAATTGCAATTAATCTGAGCCAGAAAATTTCTTGTTTGCGAGCCGGAGGGTTTATGATTGCAAGCCGCAACAAATAACCATAACTGAAAATCCTTGAGCATTTGATCAGCTAATAGTTTCTTGGTTTGATGACTGGCAATCACATCAATTAACCAATAACACTGGGCTTCCTGTGCTAAGTATTGAATACCGTCGGTGTGGCGAATACTTAACAAATGTCGGTAATAATTATCAGTGCTGGTAAAATGCTTGAGAGATTGCTGTAATTCTTCTGGGGAAATCATAGTAAAGATTCAAAACAACAACCCCTCAAAGCGATAGCATTAATTATTAGGAAAAGCCCCCATTTATTATCTAATTGCTACAGCAACTTTGCCATTTGTTGAACTATGTTGTGATTGTAAATTACTGATAGTAGTATTAGCTTCTTCTAAGTGAGTTTGCAATTGTGCTAACTTTTTACCAAGTTCATTATTTTTCACAATCAAATCATTACGTTCTTGATACAAACTCTCCAACTTAGTACGAACCTCTTCACTATCAGCTAATTGTTGTTTATTAAGATTTATATATGCTTCTTTAAGCTCGTTGCGCTGCCGTTCACATTCAGCCTTATGAAAATTAAGCTCAAGTTGTAAACTGGGAAAATCTATAAGTTGTTGTTTTAACAATTCATTCTCGGTAACTAGATATCTGAGTTTGTCACCGGAAATAGAGGAATCGGCGTTTTGGTAAGCGAGTTTATAAACAGCGATCGCCCATTGGTTCATAGCAGTCAAATAATCCCCTGGAATATCGGACACATCAAGTACCCCGTCATCAACAAATTCAAGAAGTCCCGAAATCAGTCCTTTTTCGTTTCTTTTAAGATCCATGTTCTCAGTCCGCCACTGACGTAATAAATCGCAAACCGTGTCAGAACTACCACCAATACCGTAAATATATTTTAAAGCTGATTGTACGCTACGGATAACAATACCGACCTGATTCTTTTTCAACACGGCACAAGCGATATCAACCATTGATTTAGTAATACTATTGTACTGCTTAATTTCAATATCAAATCCGGTGAGGTCGAGTTCCTGAAATGTTGTTGGTAGTTTCATAGCGCACCTGCTTACATCTATATAAAGTATGTAAGGGTAACCTTACATTGTCAAGATTAAGAATCATCCTCATGAGGAAAAGCAAGTGCAAGTTCAGTCAATGTGCATTCCAGGATTTCGATAACTGCTAAAACCTCTGCTGGGGAGAATTTGGGGACTGCATGACCATTTACCCAGGCACTCACAGCCTGTCGTGAAAGTTTACGCCCGGAAATGTTACTCCAGGCATTTTCTACCAGTTCCACAAACTTTTCTTGAGTTAAACTTCGTCGCTCTAAAAGTTTTATAAACTTGGTTCTTTTTGCCATGCTATTGCAGTAAAGCCAGCCTTGAAAGTAAAGTTGACTTTACGTAATTATATTCATATACTTACAATATCAAAAAATCTATAGTTAAAATATAAAATATCTATACAGGAAAACTAAGACTCAGTATTTTTACTAAGAAATATAGTCAATAAATTATTGAATATGGCACAAAACAGGATGGTAACACACTGGTATTGGTAAAGACTATAGTTAGAAACTATAGGTAAAAACTAAGACTTTCTGATGATATCGGCAATGGCTAAGACAATATCTGATAACTGTTCTGTAGAAGCAGACTGAATGTTATAGAAATTGGTAACGTTTACGTGGGATTGTCCAAATGTTACTTGTAATCCACCATCAGCCAACAACCGCTTTACTAAAGTTGCTTTGACCTCTGGACTCACATCAGAAGCAAGCTGCTCTAAGAGAGTAGATTTTTCCTGATACTCCAGTTTATCAACTAAATTTTTGATGATATTGCTAATGGCTGTGTCATCTAATTGATGGCATTGATTAAGTATTTGCTTCAAAATATCTTCAGTCACCCTGACACTCTCTACTTTTCTGTTGTTGACCTGCATAAATTTGTTGACACTTGAATATTCTAGCCTTTTCTTCTAGGAATATCCTATCAACACTATCGCTTAATCAATGTTTACAGTTTTAAATTAGCAAATATTGGTACTATTATGCACTTTAGTCATCATAGAAATTTTCGAGTTAATCCTTAGACTTAACATTATTGATAGTATTTGCACTTAGTTCTTGACAAGTCTTAGCAGATGTGAAATTTACGGTTTCTAAAGATTAAGGTTCTAGTATTTTGATGCGGAAATAATACAAGAATACTACAAATTACTGAATGTTAGCACTATCTACGACAAAGGACTGGATAATTGTGTTTATATTCGGTTTTAAGCGCAAACCTTTTGGTCAGATGAGCGTAGTGATAATGCCAAAGCTTGCATGATATCTGCTCTGTCCTCTTTGTCTAAAAACGGAATCAATTGCGCTATTTGCCGTCCGTTCAGATATTTCACCATTTCTTCGGGGTGAACTTCGGTTTTTATCCCCAGTTTAGTCAGTGCTTCTTTGCGAATATCCTCATCTAAACAATCCAAAATGCTGAAATAGTAACCGGCATATAAATCTTCCTGAAGTCCATTCATTAAGCGACTTAAAGAACTGCTGCTAAAACCAGACATTTTAGATATGTTGATTGCCGTTTCTCCTCTGGTGATCGCTTTGTTTAATGCGTCAATTAAAATTTCTCTGTGATTCATATTGCGTTATAGGTATTTTAAGATTATATTTAGTTTATAGCAAATTAGATAGTTACTGCCAATAGTACCACAACAGTATCAAACTCTTTTCGCTCTAGCGTCTAACTTAGGAATTTCCATAAGTTACACACCAATAATTTTAATCTAATTACCTTTAGTTTGCAATGGGGGGTAGTCAATTTCTAAACAAATGGATCAGGTTTCTTAGTTTACGCCACTGCTTTAGCTTTTTCTTTGTTTTGCGCTGTTAAAGAATGGGCGATCGCTTCCAACACTCTAGCTTTTTCCTCTGGAGGCGAGCTTGCCGCAATTGCTGCTAAGTCAAAGCTCACCACTCCTAACTTACCCAAAGTGGCTGATTTGATGTGTTCAGGTAGTGAATGAACCAGCTTAAAGAAATCTCCAGACCTTATATCTTCTCTTTCTCTACTTAACAACCGTGAAATCATACTATTGTTCACACCGGATGCACGAGAGAGTTTGGCATTAGTCATTCCTTCACTCATTGCCTGTTCGATAGCTTGAATTAATATTTCTTTAGGTTCTATCATTGTTATTTATCAGGATGATAGTATACTCTTGTTATATAGCAAATGGTAATTTTTTTGCAAGGGGGGTAAACAGAAGTTCAAATGTAAAAAAAGACCTTAACCACGGAAATGGCTAAGGCAAACTTTAAAAAAATAAAATTTCTTAACCTAATTATGACTCATAATCAGAAATTTTTCCACTGTCTCCAGTCCAAACTAGGAGATTGTTGGACTTTAGCATCAATAAAACCGGATTTACTAGATTTTTTCACCAATGTTTTTCTACAGTCCACCGCATTGAAAGTATTATTAACAGTGCTTTTCAAGCGTTTAGAGTCTGACTGTAGTGATAGCTTACGTGGCATAGCCATACTCACCAAAATTTTTCAACCAGAAGCAATAACCAGTTATTTACTCTCAATTACTTTGGGGGTGCATTAGCCATGAAAACTAAAACTCGCACTGTTCGTTATCCACAACCTATCGAGGAATCAAGAATGCAAGGTTATTTCATGATTTCTAAGCGTGACGCTGCTTTGGTCATTACCAACAAGTTAACTGGTAATCAATGCCGTCTTTGGCTTTATTTGATGCTTATTGACCCGTTTGCTGATTATACGACCGATGGTGAAATCAAATATCATGATCTCCCTTCTATTCCAGAAATCGCTGTGGCTATAGGTAGTTCAGTAGAAGCCGTTGAAAAGGATTTCAGAAAACTTCGTAGTCTAGGGCTTTATGAATACCGCACCGTAGTCATTCAGGGTCATAACACCACCGCTGCTAATGCTAGATCTGAGGCCGATAGGTTAAAATCTCCCTCTAAATCTAAGCCGAAACCTAGTCAGGATAATCGTTCGGCTTATTTAAGCCCCGAAGAAGATTATTTAAGCCCCGAAAAAGATTATTTAAGCCCCGAAGGAGCTAATTTAAGCCCCGAAAAAGATTATTTAAACCCCGAAGGAGCTAATTTAAGCCCCAATCAAGAGTTAGAACCCTTGCCAAATCAGGATTCCACCGCTCCTCAGACTAATCAAACTAATCAAACTTACCAAAACTTTCTCTCAGACTTATCAGATAGCGAGAGAGAGGATTTTGAAAAGTTTGGTTTAGATAAAGCCAATAGATTACCTAACGTTCCAACATTGCCCCAAAGATGGATTGAAGTGCATTTTGAGGAATTGCGATCGCAATGGGAGAAGTCCCAAGGTAAAGTTTCCACCACGCAGGCCACGAAATGGGAGAACCACCCACAACGAGAAGAGTGGCTAAACAAAATTCGCACTATGGGGTATGTAGCTTTCTACTTTGAAGACAAAGCAGAAGAAAAAGAACGTCGCAGCTTTTATAAGTGGGCTGACTCTAATAATTTGATTTGGATAAATGAGTTATGAATCTTAGTGATTTACCGCAATTTGAACGGATGCCTTTACAAGCACCTCAGTCACAGGATGAAAAAGAAATTTTTTACCCTCAATGGACTTGTTTTTGTTGCCAAGACTACGGAGTAATAAATCGCAACTTAGCTCGAAAAATAATACCTAACTACAACAGTTCAGAAGATAAATGGCCAGTCTGCCAAAACCCAAACTGCCATGCTTTTGAGCAAAAATTTGGAGCTAATATAGGCAGTGAAAATTTTGATATGCGATTTTCTTCACTGGTTTGTCAAAAGTTGGATTTAATCGAGCGTCAGAACTGGCATAACACAGTACAACGTCAAGTTGATATCCGCGCCTTAACTAAAACAATGGCAATGCCCGGAGTCCCTGACCGCACAGACAATGACAACCGGGAAGCACAGCAGCGCAAAAAAGAAGCTGAAAACTTTGATTGGGAAGCAGCTTCAACAGCGTATTTAGGGAGTGAGTAAAATGACAACTCATGTACTAACTACCCCCTGGGATTACCGTCAGTCCTGGGAAAACGGTTCATGCTCTTACGACGGTCATATAATCCACTGGGAACACCGCACCATTTCCGTCACGGACTACATCAAACAAAGATATCTCAGTCCCCTCTGGTATCTAAACCAACTTATTAAACATTGGGAATTGTTGGGAGCAATAGCATTATTCCTAAGCGATGGTACAGCAGCTTCCACAACAGAACTAAGTCAAGCTCTCAAGACTGAAATATCAGTTATCAATCAAGCAGTGGAATTAGGCTTTTCAATGGGGTGGTTTGATGTCGGTGACAAAATTAGTTTGATTTTCTTAGAGGAAAAATGCGACAACTTGATTTATGCTCCGGCGTTGGTGCAGGTTTTGGGATTGCTGGACTCCGCGCAAGTTGGCAACTCATGGGAGTCTGTGAAATTGACGACTACTGTGCAAACATTCTTGCCAAAAGATTCCCCGGTGTCCACAATTACGGAGATGTGCGGAATTTACCAGTTCAAGACATCAGAGGAATTGACGTTATTACAGCTTCAGCACCCTGTCAGCCCTTCTCCATCAACGGTAAACGACTGGGAGCAAGGGATGAACGAGACTGTTTCCCCGCAGTGCTGGAAACTATTGCCAGAATCCAGCCCAAATTCTTCTGTATCGAAAACGTTACCGGACTACTTACCTGCCCCAACTACCCAGGACAACCATCAGGGTCATATTTTAGAGGTGCGATCGCAACCATTAACAGCTACGGGTACGATGCGGAATGGATTTGTGTATGTTCAGGACACTTTGCCGCCCCCTTCCTTAGAGAACGATTACTTTTGGTTGGAGTCTCCCGGTGCATTAAGCTCAACTGGACAATCACGACCCCCTGGCCAAACCAAGTTAGAAGCACAGTTGAAAAAGCTGGGGTTATTGCCCAAAGGCGAAGTGCTAAACCCGGTTATCCTCAGCGAATGGTACGATATCCCGCCGAGTTGGCTAGACCCCTGGGAGTCCCGTCCGGCAACGGCACTATTAGAAAGCAAAGACAGGCAGCAGGAAATCTTCTTGATCCCAGAGTTGCCGCCATCGGAGTTAATAGAGTTCAATACCTTGCAACTATCGCCGGGGTCAATAACTACTGAGAAATTCTTAGAGGAAAACGTAGATACGGAGGAATTAGGTAAGGAAACTCTAACTACTGAGAAATTCTTAGAGAAAAACTTAGATACGGAGGAATTAAGTAAGGAAACCCTGACTACTGAGAAATTCTTAGAGAAAAACTTAGATACGGAGGAATTAGGTAAGGAAACTCTAACTACTGAGAAATTCTTAGAGAAAAACTTAAATACTGAAATAACCCATGCCTGTGGTTGTTTGTACCAGTATCTTGAAAATAAGAAATTAAAGAATGGTTCAATAGTTAGTTACCCTCGTGTAGAAGGTGAACGCGATAAGCACAATTATCTACATTGGCGTTGGGGATACAATTGGAAGGAGAAAATTGATGGTCAATGGAAAAACCGCTCTTTGGGAGTTGCCACAAAAATAGTTACCGCAGTTGCAAATATGATCCACAACGGTAACAATGTACAAAATATCAGGGAGTTTATAACACTCAGTAAAAACTCTAAGAAAACTCATAAATAATAAATTTTCTCTAAGAATTTTCTTGGGTAATTCTACAACAAGAACCTAGTAAATTTAGTAACTAGGATTTCTTAATTTTCTGATGCGTATTAAATAATATAAAATGATTAAAGCAAATAATTTTTAGATGTGGGATTAATTATCCTCAACTAAACTACTGAGAAATTCTTAGAGAAAAACTTAAATACTGAGAAAATCCCTGTCTATTGTTGTTGCCCATAAAAAAAACTTCCAAGCAAATACCTGGAAGTTCTGAATCTTAAACATTTACTGTTTGCTTTACTGGCATCTGTCGTTCTGACATTGGTTGAAGTGCTGCATTAATAGGTACATACTTACAATAACAAATCACAATCATATCAAATCCCATACCGGAAATATCAGGAGTATAGGTTTCAACACTGGTTACTTCCCAATCACTTAAACGATGATGGGTTTTGGCTTCTGGATATTCGGCATCAACAAACGAATATTTAGCTAGAGAAGCCCAAGCCGCTTCTAAATGGGTTTTGGCTTCTGGATATTCGGCATCAACAAACTGCTCAACTTTAATAAATTCTGGGGGACGATAACCAACTTCGGGTAGTGGTGTATCTGAACAATCATAGTGTTCACCTAGAGTTTTGGTTAAAGAACCCGTGTGAGCATATTTTCTGTCTTGCCAACCTGGTTGACGTTTATCAGCGCGAAACACAATCCATCTACGCATCATCACAACATTCCTCATCGGCTGCGGCATGACGTGATTTATTTTGCTCCTGGGGTTTTGGCATATTCTCTTTTATTCAACTTTCTTGTTAGGATTATTTTTGATTGTTTCAGCGATCGCCTCCCATATATCTTTGATTTCATCTTTACTATTGAGATTAAATTGATAGACAGTGTTGGCGTGGACTTGAGAATTTCCCATTGTTACAGAGCAACCATTATCGTCTTTGATAGGAAATAATTTCTTTACCAACTTAGCTTTTTCATCTATCGTCAAATGTTCAGTAGCAATTTCCAAAAATTCTAACTTTTCTTCAGCGCTTAACTTATCGTAATGATTTCTGTCCATTGGAATTCCCTGGTAATAACTGCTATAATTATCCTATATTTTATTTAAAATATCAATAAATTTAAAAGTAGTTATGTAAAGGAGTGGATTTAATTGATAGAAATTATTTATGGTCGTACTACACCATAACAAATAGAGCAAATTTTACAGGAATTAAAGTTTTATAGAAGTTTTGGGATGACTAACTTAATTACTTTACAAACAATATTTATTAAAGATGATGTTTCTATCAGGTTAAATAAGTTAGACAATCACTTAAAACAAATTCAGTGTTTATTACTGGATTCTAATAATAATGATGTTGTCAAAAGTTTAATTAGAGAAACTATGTATTTTATTGAATGGATAGCCCCTGATATAGAATTTAACTATGCTTTTGAGTTAGCTAATTTAGCACGATTCCTAACACGCTGGTTGTTTAGTTTAGAAGTTTGGAATAACATAGAAGCACGAAATAAAATTATTGATTAACTTGGTACTTGGAATGACCGGGTTTTGCAAATGTCACAATTACTTGTTGTATAACATTATGACTCAACCATATTTTTTTAGGCTCGGTGCAAGGAAAACCAAATTTATTGATCCTACAAAATCTTCTGCAACTATGCCCCGTGCTTTTTACTGTTAAAATTTTTGTTGTAAGTATTTTGAGAGTTTCAACTTTCCCTACACAAGCAGCATCAATCCAATGAGTTTTAGGCAATCCTAAACGAGTTCTATTAAACTTAGTTAAACCTCCTGAACCTGTTGTTATAGGTAATCCAGTTTCTTTTAACTTATTAAATTAAAGCCCATCTCGTTGAATTTACAGCAGACGCATCTTTTAGTGGACGCTTGGCTTGGGATAAAATTTGCTTCAACAACTCAGGCTTTTTTACTAAAAACTTCTCAATATCTTGAGTACCTTTTTTGATATTGCATTTCTCACAAGCTAGACACAAATTAGAAATTCTATTAGTTCCTCCTGCAATTTGGGACATGATGTAAAGTTTTGTAAATTTAATTTTAAAAACTCTTGATTTACCGTTGTTTCAGCCTCCATCTGAACTTGACACTTCAAATAAAAACATTCCCTAAAAGGGTCATTTATGGGCAAGTTTGGGAGACTAAATAGCCTGAAGAGTTGATTTTAGTGTCCAAAAAAGGAATATCCTTTCACCATTTTTGGGCAAGTTAGTAAATCACTAAATCAGTTTTTGCAATATTTCTTTACATCATGTCCCATTGAGAGGGTATCCCGACTGTACCCCAAGAATACTGGGAAAAACACCACCAGAAATATGGAAAGAGCTACTGGGAGAAAAACTCTTGGAAGTATAAAATCGCTCAAAACCAAAGTTGGAAATGTCCTATCTGTGGTGAACCTTTATTCAATGGAGAGGAATTAAACACCCATCACATAGTTCCCGTTGCTCAAGGTGGACAAGACGGCATTGAAAACCTACAGCACTTGCATCATGCTTGTCACAAACAGGAACATTCTAAAACCAAGTCAACTTGCTTGAAGTAAGGCTTGAGCCGTGTAAGTGCGAAAGTCTTATGCACGGTTTTTAGGGGAGGGAAGAGCGGTGACGCTCGAACCTTACCCGACTACTCCCCCTCGACCTAACTTTACCCCTATTTGGCACGCTTATAGCCATTGCTAAGATTAGGGAACTCCTATCCTGGAAAGGCTTTGTTGATTTTGGTATAGCCTAATTTATGGCATTTGACCCAGTAGTGCAGCGTATTGACCAAAAAACGTAAATACCAAGTACCTACCAGATTGGGAAGTCTGCCAAATTATAGCCTAGAAAAATCTCGAAATCGGGGCCAATAAGTCAATTTTAGTTTCATCTCCTTGATAACTAACTTACTGTTAGTTATTATTAAATTAATAATTAACAGTAAGTTAGCAATAGAGATAAAGATAGCTATGTCTGTACAGCCTGTAATCTTTGATACTCCATTTACATATCAAACATCTCCTTACTGGTATTGCTATTACCCCTTTGATATCGTGGCACGCGCCGAGCGTATCAGGTGCAGCCACTTTATCCAATCCACAGGAGTAAATCTCCACATAGATGTGTACGAACGTTCGGAACCAAATGCCCCAGTATTCATTTTTAACCACGGTGGTGGTGGCTATTCTGGTTTGTTTGTGAGCCTAGCCCTAGCTTTCTACGACTTAGGTTACACCGTGTTGCTTCCTGACCAAAAGGGACAAGGGCGTACTAGCATCGAAAAAGTCAAAGGTGACTTTACTTTAGACGAGGCAGCCCAAAATATTGCAGATGTAGCGCAATGGGCAAGGCATCGTTATGCTGGTCCTATTTTTATGGGCGGTGGCAGTCTAGGAAGTGGTATTACCTATCATGCCATTACCAAAGGAGCCCCTGTAGAAGCTATAGCAACTCTGCAACTTTACGATTTTGGTGACCCCAAAACAGCTTTATACCTTTCAAGATTTAATGTATTAGCAGGTATTCCAGGTGTACCTTGGATCATTCAGTTTTTCATTGGGTTGTTGGAGAAACTATTTCCAAAACTGCGAATTCCTTACCGTCCAATTGCTCGCTGGCATAATATGCTTGATGAGCGAGATCTTAGTACTGGCTTCTTCAAAAAGTGGTCTAATGACCCGTATACTTTAAAAAGTCTCACTGTCCATGCTTTGGCTAGCCTCTTCAACTCTCCTG
Source organism: Anabaena sp. WA102 (assembly GCF_001277295.1). Taxonomy (NCBI): domain Bacteria; kingdom Bacillati; phylum Cyanobacteriota; class Cyanophyceae; order Nostocales; family Nostocaceae; genus Anabaena; species Anabaena sp. WA102. Next base: position 12,391 of record NZ_CP011457.1, read on the forward strand.
CAAAACAGTCAATGGAATACAATCAGATTCCTTTTTTGGTTATCAATACTATGCGGGATAAAATGATTTCGCCCGAAGTCACAATTCAAAGTTATGAGCGTTTGGCCGGACCCAAAAAGTATGTGGAACTAGACTGGGGACATTTTTCACTTTGTCCAGAATTTTTGCAAGATTTTGTGACTCTTGCGGATAGCTGGTTCCGCCAGTACATGCCAGCCAATTACCACACATAGCTTGAAGGAAGCCTTACTCATGGGGCGTAAAACTAATAGCCGAGAACAAATTCTTGCCGCTGCCCGAACTGTCTTAGCTGAGAAGGGGTACGAAGCCACATCTATTTCTGAAATTGTTGCGCGAGCCGGAGTTACTCAAGCAGCTTTTTACTTGTATTTTCCGTCTAAGTCTTCCTTGATTACTACTCTTACAGAAGAAATGTTTGGGAAAGTACAAGCTTCTCTTACTCAAGTTACTCAAGGATTAACCGAACTAGACGCTATTTTAGAAGCGAGTGTAATAGCTATTTTTCCAATCATTGAGCAATACAGCGATATTATGCCTTTAATTCACAGTGGTGCTGCGTTGATTGAAACGGTAGATAGAAGAGAAAATTTATTTGCTCCTTTTAAAAATTGGATGTACAACTTGCTCAATCAAGCGATCGCTAATGGGCAAGTTTCTCCTGGTTTAAATTCTATGCTTGCTGCTAATTACGTAGTGCATCTATTAGAGCGGGCAGGAGAGGATGCCTTCATTTATCAAAAGGATATTCCTTTAGAAATCCACATTTCTTCAGTTCTTTGCTTCATTCAACAAGCATTAGGAACACCTAAGGGTAGAATTAATATTTAAAAGAACAGTTCACAAAGAAACTTCCCGCCATAATTTTGCTAAATAAGGAGGCTTAACGGGTGACAAGGTGGTTAAACAGCTTGTTTCATAGTTCTCAATTTAGTTGCTTTGGTATTAACGATTGTCTAATCCAATATTTTATCAACGGAAACCATAATAATTTTATGCAGAGTTTACCTATTCCTAAAAATTTTTGTAGATTACGTTTTCTGCTTTCATATTTAATTGGTTGGGGAAGCAAGCTGGCCAATTTTGACAGTTTTACTTGGCGACGAGCTTGTATCAATAACAACAATATCTTTGGTGTCAAATACTGCTGTTCACTCAAATGCTTTCGGAAAATTGTTTGGTATGATAGTGGTAACATTTTTTTGTTTTGAGGGCTTCCTTGCGCCTATTTTTTTACCCCCGTATTTTCTCAAATTATTGCCACATCTCATCTTCAACCGCCTTGTCACCCGTTAAGATGAGGAGGTGGATTACACAAGCTAAAGCGCATACTAAATTTTTTGCTTCTAAAAAAGGCAAAGCTATGCCATATTAAAATCGTATCGAAGACCTAAACATAGTTTTTGTTTATATTAATGCTACTAACTCTTCAGATAAGTGACCATCTTCCATTTTAATAATGCGGTCAGCAATATCAAGAATACGATTATCATGCGTAACAATAAGAATAGAGCAACCTTGGTGTTTGGCTAGTTTTTGCATGAGTTCGACAACAGCACGACCGCTATATTTATCTAAAGATGCTGTAGGCTCATCAGCTAAAACTAACTTAGGTTGTGAAGCTAAGGCACGTGCAATAGCAACTCTTTGTTTTTGTCCTCCTGAAAGATTTTCAGGATAAGAATCAATTCGCTCACCTAAACCAACATCTGTTAGCATTTTCACAGAACGTTCACGAATTTCCTTACGGCTTAGGTTATCGTGTAGTTCTAGTGACATTTCCACATTTTGTTTTGCTGTAAGAAATCTCAGCAAGTTATGAGATTGAAAAATATAGCCAATATAGCGACGTGTTTGCATCAATTTTTGTTCGCTAGATCCCAAAAGCTCTTGACCAAGAACTTTCAAACTTCCAGTTTGGACAGATCTTAGACCACCAATTAATGTCAATAATGTTGTTTTTCCAGAGCCAGATGGGCCTTCCATAATAGTTATTTCACCAGGATAAACTTTAAAATTAATATTAAATAAAATCTGTTTATTCAGATCACCTTGTCCAAAAAAATGCTCTAAGTTTTCTATCTCAATAATTGGCTTGTTATTCATAATGATTTTGCTAAATTTTAAAAATTAAAATACATCTGCTGGATCTGCATCTTTTAGCTTACGCACTGCAATAACGCCAGAAATAAAGCACATTAACACTGTCAATATTAATATGTTTACTCCTCTATTTACTGTCATAAATATCGGTAAAAATGATTCTGCTCTAGTTAAGTCGTATAGCAATAAACTAATAATATATCCAGGGAGATAACCAAAGAATGCCAAAATTAAAGCTTCTTGAAAAACAAGACTCAATAAATATTTATGCGAATAACCCATTGCTTTTAATGTTGCATATTCGCTGAGATGCTCGGCAACATCTGCATATAAAATTTGATAAACAATAACCGCACCAACAGTAAACCCCATAATAACACCCAAACCAAAAATTACCCCAATTGGGCTGCTTTCAGCCCAATATTTAGTCTCTAAGTCTACAAATTCTTGTTTGGTCATAACTTTCACATCTTTTTGAGGTAAATTTTTTCTTAAAACTTCAAGAAGTTTTTGGATATTATAACCGAGTTTAACATTAATTAATCCTACGTCTATTTGTTGAGGAGAGCGATTTTTAACAATCCGAAGAAAATTTAAATCACTAGTAATTAAATTAGCATCAGCTGCAAAAGACGGGCCCATAGTAAATAAGCCAGCTAAATTAATTCTGCGATCATTAACTTCAGTATATACAGATTCACCTTTTTCTAGCTTCTTTTTCATAAAATTAGTACCCCATTCAGGACGTGAGGTAATATCAAATAAAACTGTATCTGGTTGTTTTAAGTGATCTAAATGTTCTTCAACTCCTTGTAAATGTAAAATAGGTTTATTTGGGTCAAAAGCATAAGTTAATATGGGATAAGACTGAGCAGTATTAGGGTTCTTCCATGCTAAAACATCAACATACGTCGAATTAACTGATTCAACTCCCTCATAGTTCAAAGTATCGTACAATAACGGTCTAGGAAAACTTTCCATATAGTAAATACCAATTGTTTGAGAACTCAGCATCACAATATCGGCTTCCAGATTTCTATGAAAAATTGTATTGCAATCATACAAGCCATCTTGAAATCCCAACTGCATAAACATGAGAATATCTGCAAAAGCAATGCCAATTAAAGCAACAATGAAGCGAGTTTTAACTCTAGTGAGTTGTAACCAAGCCAAAGGCGTATTCCGTCGAAACATATTCAAAATCTATTTATGGTGAATAAATTTTTCTAAAAAATATTATACCCCATCCATCTTGAAAACTTGAGTTTTCGCCATAGAAAAAACTATCGGTTTCAACATAGACGGGGTGACGGGGTTTAGCTTTGAATAAATCTTCATTTTTGTCAAGATTTTCTTCAGATATGAATTGATACTTTTACCTGTAAATTAGTCAAATCTGTAACTTTTTGACTATCTTCCGGGTTAATTTTAATCTTAACTTCCATGACTCTGACATCTACATTAGCTGCAGGATCAGTATCAAGAATATTTCTTTTACCAATTTTTAAGCCAACATTTTCTACTGCTCCTTGTAATTCTCCTGTGAAACCCCCGTATTCGCTACTGATAGTTGCTTTTTGTCCTATGCGAACTTTGCCTATATTAGTTTCGTATACTTCAGCCACCGCATACATCTGATTAGTTTGTCCTAATTCAACAACCCCATCAGAATCAACTGCTTCACCAGGATAAGTATGTAATTTTAGAATTTTACCTTCTTTAAAAGTCCGGACGTAGGCTAAATCAAGTTCTTGTTGTGCTTTTTTTGCTGCTGCTATTGCGCTTTCAACCTCAGTTTGAGCGACTTTAACATCTTCTGGACGCACTTTTTGAATGCGTTTTAAGGTAGCTTTAGCTTCTAAAATTTGCTGCACTAAGCTTTCTAGGCTTTTACTTCTACTTGCTTGTGTCTCGTTGATTTGCTCCTGTAAAGTTTCTATAACCTGATTTTTAGCCGCTTCCGCTTCTTTAAAACGCTCGTTTGATGTTTTACTGGCTAAACATTTAGTATCAAGAGTCGATGCTGGTACTGCACCTTGTTGAAACAATGTTTCATAACGTTGGCACTCTATTACGGCATTATTTAATTCTGCTTTTAAGCTCAAAAGTTTAGCTTGTTGAACATCTTGCTCTCTGAGCAATTTAGTTCTTAAACCAGCCATCTTAGCTTTTTGAACTTTGCCTTCTTGAAACAACTCTATTTCTAAACGAGCAACAATTGCTTTTTGAGATGTAATTTCTCCTTCCTCAGATCCAGATTTCACTAGATCTAAACGAGCCTGAGCAACTGCAACTTCTTTTTGAGACTGTTTGAATTGAGCATCTAAGCGATCGCGACGATCTAAAATAGCAATAATTTGTCCAGCTTTTACCCAGTCTCCTTCTTTGATTAAAAGTTGTTTAACTCTAGCTCCTTCTAATGTATTAGGAGCAGATATATTAATTACTTCTCCCTCAGGCTCTAGTCTTCCTAATGCTGTAATAGCTTTTGGTTCGGCAGATGTAACTAAAGGCTTTTCTTTAACAGTTTTAGTATTTAAGAAATAGTATATGGGAATCGTAATTGCTATACTTGATCCCACAACTATCAGGGTAATAAACTTCCACTTGGGAAGTTTAGATAAAATACTGACTTGCGTTTGGAGTTTTTGCATTTTAATTTACTACTATAAAATTTTCTAAAATTTTAACTAAATTTATTATTTTTCTTCATGAGGTGGAAGAGTTTTTAAATAAATATCAACTGGATCTTGACGACGTAATTGTAATACAAAATCGGGGAAACCTACTCCTTTGTAATCTATGTCTAAATTATTCGCTGATTCTAAGCAATTCTTTACTTTTGGTAGTTGATACCAAGGTGCCGCTGGAAATAAATGATGTTCTATATGTAAATTAAAGTTGTAACAAAACAAAACTGCAAGAATAGGATTTATCTCACTGGTTCGGCTGATAGAATCTTGTTTGTGCAGTGGAATTGGTTTAGGATGATGGATAGATAAGTATGGAAAAAGTCCAACATGCTGAGAAAAATTCATATTCTCAAACCAAACGGCATAAATCAACAACATTGGAGTAAATATGATTAGATATTTAACTACTCCCAAATAGCCAATCACAAGAATATGGGGAAGTATAATTGCAATCAATGAGACAAATCCAGCCTTAGCATTGGTATAGCTCTTTTCCTTATACTCGTTCAAAGGATATAACCAAAAAACTTGAAAAATTAATTTAAAAAATGAAATTGGAAACCAGGTTTTCCAAATAATACGAAATAAGTTATGGGTCAATTTGGAATTTTCTCTCAATTTAAGAAGAATAGCCTGTGTTGGATCTTTATCTACTACACCAACCCACTTATGATGTTGATAATGTATATTTCTCCAGCAAATATAAGGAATAATGCATAAAGGACTAATTAATGTACCTGCAATAGTATTCATGAATTTATAAGAAAATAAAGCTTTATGTCCACATTCATGAAGAATTACAAAAAAACGAAAAAGTGATAGTCCTAAAAACATTTCTAAAATCCAGTATGAAAAGGAAAAGTAAGAAGTTTTTAACAAAAGAGCCAAGCCAATTGCAAAACAAGCTATTTCTGCTAATATTGTAAGAGTTCCGTAAAAGTTATTTACCCTCAAAGAACCACTTTTAGCTAATTTTTTAGCGATTAATACATAGTCTTCTTTTAACATAATTACCTCCAATCTCAATCTTTTTACTTGCTTTGTTTGATTTAAAACCTGAAAATATGAAACTTTGCAATTTTTAATATTTGCATAAGCATTTTTTTAAATTTTTATGCCGTTTATTAAATATTGAGACTATGATCATTTTTCCAACAGTTTTATCTATTAAATTACCAAATCCTAAACTAAACTCTATTTGATCTGTATAAATAGTTTGGTTTCCAACAGGTTCAAAAAAATGATAATGATTAAAGTATTTATATGGAAATCCTACTTTCATAATATCAGCAAATAACTCATTTTCTTCGTAAGCTGTTATCTCAGTTTTCCAATACATCCAGGTAAAGAAAAACCGAAATTTAAATTCAATAATTGAACCTATATTCCATTCCTCATGTTTATTAATCCAACGAACTTGATGTGGAAAATGTTTTTCAAAGCCGTAAGGTGATGCACAAAAGCCAAAGACTTTTTCCACAGGTGCATCAATGTTAGTTGTTTTTTTGTACTCCATTTTAATTGTATCTTATTGGGTAAATATTATATTTGAATTTGATAAGCTAAAACTAATTTAGATAGAACCTAAGTTTGTCAGCTAAATTATGGATGTGGGATTCGCTCAATATTGAGTAATGGTTGCCTGTAAGGCTATGAACCTCTATAGCAGAAAACTGCTGCCATCCTAATAATTTATCTTGTTTAAACTCTGAAAACCTTTTTAACAAAAAATCTTGGGTTGGAGACATAGATTCGCTTGCTCGTAGAAGAACAATTCGATTTGGATAAACTTTGGGAGCATACTTGAAGAAGGCTTGAATGTTTGCTTGATAAACTTGCAAAATTTGTTTAATTTGCTCCAAATTGGTATCTGGGGAGATAATTGCGGCTTGTTTTGCTTCTTCTAAGATGTAATTAATTTGTGTTTCAGGTTCTAGCTGTTGTAATTTTGCCTCACAGATGGGTATTGTTTTACCGAAGTTCCCGCCTAAATCTTTTGCAAGTAACACAGCAATCATTACATCATCTATTTCTGACTGCAGCAATTGAACTATAGGTGCTTGAGTATCTATTAAAGCGAGTAAGGCTACTTGTTCGCCCCACGAGTGCAATTTTTGTGCCATCTCAAATGCTACTATGCCACCAAAAGACCAACCGCCCAGGTAGTAAGGTCCCTCAGGTTGGACGCTACGGATAGCTTCTAAATAATCTGCTGCCATCTCTTCGATGGTCATACGAGGTTTTTGTTTCCCTATAAGACCTCGTGCTTGCAATCCGTAGAAAGGTTGTTCGTTACCTAGATAGTGTGCCAGGCTAGCGTAACATAAAACGTTACCACCAATTGGATGAACGCAGAAAAAAGGTGGCTTTGAACCTTTAGTTTGTATTTTGACTAAGGGAGACCACTGTTGAGTTTCTTCTTGTTGACGGAGAATACTTGCTAATCCCTCAATAGTTGCTCCTTGAAAAAGTATGGAAAGAGGTAGGTTCTTACCAAATTTATCTTGAACATGAGCCATCAACCGTACAGCTAGCAGAGAATGACCGCCAATTTCAAAGAAATTATCTTGCACACCCACAGGATGAACCTGTAAAATTTCCTCCCAAATTTGTACTAGTTGCATTTCTAAAAAATCGCGGGGTGGAACAAAATTCTTACCCTTGTTAAAAGTGGACATATCTGGAACAGGAAGAGCATTGTGATCTACTTTGCCATTAGAAGTGATTGGCATTTTGTCCAAGATCACAAACGCCGATGGCATCATAAAGTATGGTAATACTTCTGTTAGGTGATTCCGTAGTTCTGTAACGCTAATGCCAGAAGTTGTAGGTACGATATAGGCTAAAATTTCTAAATCATCTGTCGAACGTAGTTTTTTGGCAACAACAGCGGCTTCACTAACACTAGCAAGCTTGAGCAAGTGATTTTGGATCTCACCTAATTCCACCCTAAAACCACGTATTTTAACTTGATGATCCATCCTACCTAAATGTATCATCTCGCCATTTGGTAAGAGTTTTGCTAAGTCTCCCGAACGATAAATGAGTTCTTGGGGTTTATAAGGGTTTTGAACAAACCTTGTTGCTGTTAGTTCATCTCTGTTGAGATATCCGCGACTAACTCCATCTCCACCAACACATATTTCTCCTGGTACACCCACAGGAAGCAAGCGTAACTGAGAATCCATAATATATGTTGTAGTGGTAGGGATAGGAATACCAATGTTACAAACGTTTTCCTCTATTTCTCGTTCAGTAATTTCTTTAAAGGTGACATGTACTGTAGTTTCTGTAATTCCGTACATGTTAATCAGTTTGATATTGGGATAGGCTTGTTTCCAAGCTTTAAGTTGAATAGGATGGAGTGCTTCACCACCAAAGATGATGTATCGTAATGCAATATCTACTTGTGGTTGTTTGAGGATTTCTTGCATCAAGTTATAAAAGAAAGTTGGTGTTTGATTTAAAACAGTCACTTTTTCACGGATAATTAGTTCTAAAAAACCAGCAGGATCTCTAGTTAGTTCTTGAGGAACAACAATTAATTTACCACCATACAGCAATGCACCATACATTTCCCAAACGGAGAAGTCAAAGCCATAATAATGGAACATTGTCCAAACATCGCCGTCAGCGAAAGTAAATTGCAACTCATCATTTACCAAAAGTCGAACCACATTTCGATGTTCTAACAAAGCTCCTTTTGGTTTACCAGTAGAACCGGAAGTGTAGATACAGTAAGCTAAATTGCTGGGGGTAGCTTTGCTAATAGGGGGATGAGATGGTTGTGCAGCAATGCTTTCATTATCAGTATCTAAGCATATCGAAGATGTAATTTGCGTTGGTAAGCGTTTAATTGAAGCTTGAGTGGCGATCGCATGGGTGACTTGAGAATCTTCAACCATGAAAGAAAGCCGCTCTTGAGGATAATTAGGATCTATTGGAAGGTAAGCACCACCCGCTTTGAGAACACCTAATATCGCCACAACAGTATCTAATGACCTGTTGAGGCAAAGAGCAACCAAAGTATCTGTTTCTACCCCTTGTTTTTGAAGGTAATGTGCCAGTTGGTTAGCGCGAGTTTCCAGTTCCTGATAAGTTAGATATTGATTTTCATAAACTACTGCTATATTATTTGGAGTTTTGCTTGCTTGTTCCTCAAATAATTGATGAATAGTTTTATCTTCAGGATAAGAAGCTTGTGTCAAGTTCCAACTAATTAGTTGCTGATATACTTCTGCTTCACTTAAAACAGTTATATCATGAATTTTTTGTTGAGGATTAGCAACTATTTGTTTGAGAAGTATCTCAAAGTGACGAAACATTTGTTCAATAGTCCCAACATCGAACAAGTCACTGTTGTATTCCCAGTATCCTTGTAATCCTGACTCTGTTTCTTCCATAGACAGAGTTAAGTCAAACATTGCTGCATCCCTATCCAAATTCAAGGAAGATATACTCAAGCCTGGTAGATTTAACTTACCTATTGGGGTGTTTTGCAAAACAAAACAAACCTGAAACAGAGGATTATAACTTTGGTTTCTTTCAGGGCAGAGTTTTTCAACTAACTTTCCAAATGGTAGGTCTTTGTGAGCAAAAGCATCTAAAGCAACCTTTTTGACCCGTTCCAGCATCTCTTGGATTGTAGGATTGTCCAATAAATTCCCACGCATTACCAAAGTGTTGACAAAAAAACCAATTAGTAAATTTAGATCGCTGATATTACGGTTAGCAATTGGTGAACCAACTAGAATATCTTTTTGACCGCTACAGTAAGAGAGCAAAATCATAAAAGCAGTCAACAAGGTCATGTACAATGTAGCTGCTGTTTGTTGACTTAGCTGTTTTAACTCCTGAGTTAATTTTTTATCAAGTTGAAAGTATAGGAGAGAACCGTGAAAAGTATGTGCTGAAGGGCGGGGTCTATCTGTAGGCAAAATCAGCAAATTTGGCGCACCTGCTAACTGTTTCTGCCAATAGTTATATTGTTCTTCTAATAATTCATTAGTTAACCACTGACGTTGCCAGTAAGCGTAATCAGCATATTGCAGTGCTAGTTTTGGCAATGGAGAGGGTTGCCCAGCTATAAAAGCTTTGTAGAGAGTGGCTAGCTCTTGAATAATAATTCCCATTGACCAAACATCTGAAATGATGTGGTGTATTGTTAGTAATAAAATATAAGACTCAGAACCTAATTTTAGTAATTTAAACCTTACTAAAGGTGCAGTTGTCAGGTCAAATGATTGTTGTGCTTCTTGATTGGCCAAGTATTGCACTTTTAATAACTGTTCTTTTTCAGGTAATACTTGCAAGTCTATCACTGACAAAAGTACGGTTACGTCGGTGTTAATTACCTGTATAGCAGAACCATTTATCATTCTAAAGCTAGTACGGAGAATTTCGTGACGCTTTACAATTTCAGCTATACATTTTTCTAAAACAACTAAATTAAGATTTCCGACAATTTTACGAGCGGCTGAGATGTTGTAAGTTGAACTTTTAGCTGCTAGTTGATCTAAAAACCATAGTCCTTCTTGATTAAAAGTTAGAGGGATTTCTTTATCCCTTGGAACAGTGGGAATAGAAATTGAAGAAGCAAGTTTGATTTGATTGTGTTGATTTAATGATGCGAGCAGAACTGCTTTATGTTCATTGATGGATTCACGAATTTCTGGTGTTAGTGCTTCTTTAGCAGCGCGAAGATGAAGTTTTTCACCTTCAGCCCACAACTTAATACCACGTTCTGATAATTCAAATAAAAGTTCATTTAGGTTCATAAAACAATTTCCTCTATATCTTCAGCAAAGCTATCAGTTGCAGAGATTGATGCGTTAATAGTCGTGAAAGTAAATTGTATGAGCAATAAATCTGCTAGTTGCTCAATAGTAATTCCCTCAATGAATCTTTCGATTGCTACATCTACTTCTAATTCCTTAACAAAGCGATTTTTTAATTCCATAGCAGTTAAGGAATCCAGTCCTAGTTCATTTAAAGCCTGTGTAGGCTTTAAATGATGTAATGAGTCAAAACCAAGAACTTTGCTTAAATGCTTTTCTATATAATCTATTAACACTGTATAACGCTCTTTAAGAGGAGTAATTTCTAACCTTTGTCTAATACTGAGATTATGGGGTTGTTTCTCCAGCAATACATTTACTGTTTTGTCATTCACAGACTTGCCACTAGTATGATGCTGATATTTTTCTACTAAAGTTTGTAACAACTGTGGCACTAACTCTATCTGTTCTGGTAAAAACTTACCCGTATCTTCTAAAATTTGTACTATTTGCTGAGTATCAACTTGATGGATGTAGTTAGCGATCGCGTTTAGTTGTTTTCCGTTTCCATTGTTCTCATTAGTATGGCAGCCATTTTTAGTTTCCCCAATCCAATAGCGTTGACGCTGGAAAGGATAAGTGGGTAAAGCCAACTTTTGGCGGCGATAATCTCGGTCAAGTTCTAACCAGTTTACCAGCACTCCTTGGGCATATAACTGTCCCAAACTAATCAACATTTGTTGCCAATCTTGGCTGCGAGGATTTAAACTCGGCAACCATATTCCAGTATCTTCTGGTAAACATTGACGACCCATTCCTAGCAAAATAGGTTTAGCCCCTATTTCCACAAATACTTTATAGCCTTGTTGATAAAGCGTATTCATACCAGAGGCAAATTTAACTGGTTGTCGTGCATGACGAACCCAGTATTGAGGAGTGGTGATATCATTACTAGCCACTTCTCCAGTCACATTAGAAATTATGGGAATACAAGGTTTGTTATATTTGATTTCTGACGCAATACTTTCAAACTCCCCTAACATCGGTTCCATTAAAGGTGAGTGGAAAGCATGAGATACTTGCAATGGTTTAGTCTTCACTCCTTGGGCTTGAAGGATTTTGCAAACAGCAGCAATAGCTTGAGAATCACCAGAAATTACGATACTTTGAGGACCATTAATAGCAGCAATAGCGACTGCTTCACCAGAGGACTCAATTACTTTTTGGACGTGGTTCTCGGATGCTAAGACAGCCATCATTTTACCGTTGCTTGGTAAAGCCTGCATTAATCGTCCTCTGGTGGCAATTAACATCAAAGCATTTTCCAAGCTAAAGACTCCTGCAACAGTAGCAGCAACATACTCGCCGATACTGTGACCCATGACGGCATCTGGTTCAATGCCCCAAGATTTCCATAATTGAGCTAGGGCATATTCAATTGCAAAGATGGCGGGTTGAGTGTAAGCCGTTTCATCAATTAATGAAATTTCTCCTGGTTCTGGATACAAGATATTCAGTAAGGAGTTGTTTAGATAAAGACTTAAAATTGCATCGCATTGCTCAAGAGCTTTGCGAAAGGTAGGCTGGGTTTCGTAGAGTTCTCGACCCATATTACCCACATTCCGCACCCTAAACTTTCACAGATCAAAAAAGCCAGCCAAGTAGTACATAATAACTAAAGACAACTCAAAGATTAAGATACTTAATGAGAAGAAGTAGCATTAGAAAGGGCATGGTGTGAGAAAGTGAAACTTGGTAACAAAAGAAAAAAATGAATTGATAACCAAATAAGAAATAATTGATGACAACAGAAATATTAGAGGCAACTGTTGTGAAATTAAAACCGCAAGAAATAGAAATTCAGAACATAGACCATCTAGGGATAGTAGCAGGAATAATAGATTCAATAGGAATAGTAGAAATAATAAATGAATTAATAGGAATCGAAAAAGACGAAAAAGTAAATGCAGGTCAAGTAGTAAAAGCCATGATCATAAACGGGTTAGGATTTGTATCCAAACCGTTATATATGTTTCCCAAATATTTTGAAACAATCGCCTGTGAACATCTAATAGGAGCAGGAGTAAAACCAGAATATCTCAACGACGATAAACTGGGGAGAGTCATGGATAAACTATTTATAAAAGGATTGGATACAATATTTTTTATCATCGCAGTAAAAGCAGCCAAAAAATTTGGAGTATCACTATCAACATCACACCTAGACTCATCATCAATGCACGTGCATGGGCAGTATAACACTAGCTTACCAGAAGTAATATTTGAGAATCAAAAAGTAGGAGATAACCAAGAATTAGAGGAATTAGCAGTAAAATCACCAAAAGAAATTACAATTACCTACGGTTATTCCCGTGACCACAGACCAGACTTAAAACAGTTCATTATAGAAATGATATGTTCAGGGGATGGAGACATCCCAATATTTTTAAAACTAGCATCAGGAAACCAAACAGATTCATCATGCTTTGGTCAAATAGCAGTAGAATATCAAAAACAATTAGAAGTTAATAGTCTCATTGTTGCTGACTCAGCATTATATACAGAATCAAACCTAAAAATGATGTCAGATTTACAGTGGTTATGTCGAGTACCATTAACCATAAAAGCAGCAAAATCATTAATATCAACAATACCAGAATCAGAATTTATTGATAGTACAATACCAGGATATAAATTAGCATCAAAAACCGAAAATTATGCCGAAATAGAACAAAGATGGCTAGTGGTACAAAGTCAAGAGAGAAGAGAATCAGACCTGCGTAAACTCACCCAAAAAATTATCAAAGCAGAATCAAAAGCTGTGCAAGATTTGAAAAAATTATCACAAGAAGAATTTGCTTGTGAAGCAGATGCTATCAAAGCATTATCAAAATTATCAAAACAATTCAAATATCACCAAATTAACGTAAGTATTGTTACTCAAATCAAATCTAAGACAAAAGATTCTCCACAAGAAATATGTTACCAAATATCAGCTACAGTCTCCCAGGATGAAAGTAAAATTAATACAGAATTGCTGAGTGCGGGACGTTTTATTATTGCGACGAATGTTTTAGATTCAAAAGAACTTAGCGATGATTCCATGCTCAGTGAATATAAAGCCCAGCAGTCATGTGAAAGAGGGTTTGGTTTTCTTAAAGACCCATTATTTTTTGCAGACAGTATTTTCCTCAAAAGTCCTGAAAGAATAGAGTCTTTGGGAATGATTATGGGTTTATGTCTATTGGTTTATACTTTGGCTCAACGACAAATTAGAAATGCTCTGAAAGAGTCTAAATCAACAATTAAAAATCAATTAGGTAAAGCAACTAACCGCCCTACTTTACGCTGGATTTTTCAATGCTTTCAATGTATTCATTTGGTGACAATCAATCAGGAAGAATATATTTCTAATTGGAATCAGGACAGAGATTTTATCTTGCGTCTTTTACCAGATGATTGTTTACGTTACTATCAATTAGTCACCTAATTATTATCTCTATCAATTTAATTTTTCTGAGTGAAGATGAGCTAATCTCTTTGATTTATAGCTCCATTTTACTATGTCTATAATTTCATTTTTATCCTGTAAATATTAGTCTATTTTATGATTTTTCCCTTGAATATCTTCTTTTATTTATATGTTGACCTCTCCAGGTGGTGTTCATTCTTATTGCTCCTTATTGAGAATGGGTTTTGATGCCATTTTTGGTGATTTACTGTTTCTCAAATGCCTTTTTTCACTGTATATGTCTGTTTTTATGCTAACTTTGATTTTTCATCTCCGTAATTTCCCTCTGGAACAGTTTGGGGTGCGGAATGTGGGATATTAGCATACTGTGAACCTTGCCCTGTAAACAAAAATGCGATTTTTGGGCGTTTTTTGCTAGTCAGTTGACCTTTCACTAATCCTAAAGTATTTTGTTTCGCGGCAAAAGCTTGCAATTGCATTAGTAACTGTTCAGTTGATTTAGCTACTAATGCAAGGCGGTAATCAAAATGCGAGCGCCCTGTATTAGCTGTAAAGCAGATATCTGCAATTGCTGCTGTAGAATTACTTTCAATAAACTTCTCATAACTTTGTGCTAAATCTTGTAATCCTTGCTCTGTTGTTGCTGATAATGACAAAATATGCAGTGGACGCTCATTGGAATCCCAACTTTTAACCTGCGTGGCTTGTTTGGGTGCTTCCTCTAAAATTAAATGCACATTTGTTCCACTCATCCCGAAGGAACTAACTCCAGCTAAACGCTTGCCTGTTTTTGAATCCCAAGGAGTTAATTCTGTAGGGACTACAATTGGGAGCTTTGCCCACGGAATATAAGGATTGGGATTTTTAAAATGGAGATGAGGCGGTATTTGCTGATGCTGTAGAGAAAGAACCACTTTGATCAAACTAGCTATCCCTGCTGCTGGCTCCAGATGTCCAAAATTGGTCTTAACCGAACCAATCTTAAGAGGTTCATCCTCTGAGCGACCTTGAGCTAACACCTTATTTAAAGCTAATACCTCAATTGGATCTCCTAATGGGGTTCCTGTTCCGTGGGCTTCTACATATTGAATTTGACTTGGCTCCACTTTGGCATTTTCTAAAGCTTGGCGAATTAAAGATTCTTGAGCAGAACCATTGGGGGCTGTCAGTCCATTACTTTTACCATCATGGTTGACTGCGGAGCCTTTAATTAAAGCCAATATCTGATCTCCATCGGCTACAGCATCAGATAGGCGTTTTAGAACAACAATTCCACAACCTTCTCCCCTGGTATAACCATCAGCAGCAGCATCAAAAGTTTTGCAACGACCATCTGTCGATAAGGCTTTCAACTTACAGAAAGCAATAGTTGGTTCGGGGGACAATATTAGGCTAACTCCACCAGCTAATGCAAGATCGCTTTCTCCTGAACGTAGGCTTTGACATGCAAGATGAACTCCTAAACTAGAAGAAGAACAACTGGTATCCAAAAATAAATTTAGGCCTTGTAGCCCTAACACATAAGACAAACGCCCAGATGCAATACTTCTAGTATTTCCTAAACTGTTGTAAGCATTAATCCATGTCGAATCTCCAGAATTGAGATGAAACAGGGAATAGTCCTCAAAACCAATTCCCATAAACACCCCTGTTTTAGAGCCTTGTAATCGTTCTGGTGCAATTCCTGCATTTTCTAGGGCTTCCCAACTTACTTCTAAAAGCAGTCTTTGCTGTGGGTCCATGTTTACTGCTTCTCTTGGGGAAATCCCAAAGAATTGGCAGTCGAAACTATCTACTTCATCTAAGAAGCCTCCATAACGGGTGTACATTTTTCCTGGAGTATTGGGATCTGGATGATAGTAATGCTCCACATTCCATCTTTGTGGAGGAATTTTATCAATTGCATCTACTCCATTTTGCAGTAAATGCCAAAATGTTTGGGTATCGTTTACTCCTCCAGGAAAACGACAACCTATACCGATAATGGCGATTGGTTCTCTCTTTTTTTGTTCTGCTGCTTCTATTTGGGTACGTGCTTGCTTTAAAGCTTGAAGTATTCTGTTTGATGAATAAATTTCTTCTGGATTTTGTTTAGAAACCTGATACATTTTTTTTAGCCTCTCAACAAGTTTTCTAGTACTTCTAATTCCTGAGCAATTGATTTCTCAATTTCATTTTCTAACGAATCAAATAATGGTGATGAAGTATTTTGTTCTAATTTTATTTGCAATTCTGTGGCTTTTGGAGTCTCTGCTGTTTTTACCCTAACTTCCTTAGCTAAGTATTGAGCTAAAGATGCAATTGTAGGGTAATTCCAAAGGATTGTTGGTTCTAAAGAATGTTGTAGCCATTCTGATAAATCTTGTGCTGCCTCCACTGCCATTACTGAGTCCATGCCATAATCTGAAAAAGAATTAGTAGGAATAATTGACATAACATTTATTTTTAATTTTTGAGCCAGCCAATTTTCAATCCAACTTTGTATATACTCAGTATTATAATTGTCATTGTCTTCTATAGAGTGAGCTTGGTTATCTTCTACTAATTTTAGTAAATCTTGATTTTCAGCAAATTCTAAACTAACCCTAGACTCACTTTCAGATTTATTTTTGGATATATTACGTCGCAGTAATTCA
Source organism: Anabaena sp. WA102 (assembly GCF_001277295.1). Lineage (NCBI taxonomy): Bacteria > Bacillati > Cyanobacteriota > Cyanophyceae > Nostocales > Nostocaceae > Anabaena > Anabaena sp. WA102. The sequence continues at coordinate 29,090 of NZ_CP011457.1, forward strand.
TCAAGTTCATTATCTTCCCCTGCTAGAGTTTGTTCCATATCACCTATGCTTGTCACATAATTAGATATCTGAGTAGTTAAAGCATTAGTATCAGATACAGCTAGTTCGTCTGCACGAGCTTTGCTTTTATCTTTTATGTTGACTGAATTACGACTTGAGTTTTTGATAGATGTTGTTGAAGGGTGGATGTGTTTAGATTCTGTTGGCTGCATTTTTGTTTGCGATTTTACAGACTCTATTACTTCAGATTTCCATAGACCTACAGTATTTAAAGAATCTTCTAAAAACCCACTGCGACAGGCGTGACGCTGAATCTTTCCACTAGATGTTTTAGGTATACTGCTAGGTTTAAGGAACGCTACTGCATAAACTTGCAGTTCATGTTGTTCTGATACCGCCTTACGGATACTGCTGGCGATTCCATCTACATCCAAATTCCGCAGATAAGCCCGTTCTACCTCTACTGCTATAACTAGTTGCTCTTGATCTTTAACCTCTATTGAAAAAGCTGCACAACTACTACTGTGTAAAGCTGGATGAGAATTCTCTACAGTCAGTTCAATATCTTGAGGATAGTAGTTACGTCCTCGAATAATAATTACATCTTTAATGCGTCCAGTAACGTACAATTCCCCATCTTGCAAAAATCCTAAGTCACCAGTGCGAAGAAATGGTCCTTCACCTGTATCCATCAAATAGGCATGAAAAGTCTGTTGAGTTTGTTCTGGTTTTCTCCAATACCCCAGAGCAACACTTTCTCCAGATACCCAGATTTCTCCAACTTCTCCGTCTGCACAGGTAGTCTTTGTTTCGGGGTGAGCAATTACTATTTTTTGATCTAACCAATTACAGCCACAACTTGTAATTGCTTGGGCATTTGCTGAGTCCTCAACAGCATCCGCAACTCGGTTTTGTGACAATTCCCTTCCATCAACCAAGCGAACAATAGGGCTTTCACTCGTTAGACCACCACTGACAAATAAAGTTGTTTCAGCCATGCCGTAACAAGGATAGAATGCCTCCATGCGGAAACCACAATCAGCAAAAGTCTTAGCAAAACGTTCCAGTGTTTTAACACGAATGGGTTCTGCACCAGTAAACGCAACTTTCCAACTGTTCAAGTCAAGTCCTGCTATTTGTTCGGGTTTAATCTTTTGTACACACAGTTCATAAGCAAAATTTGGACCGCCACTGGTGGTTGCTTTAAAGTCAGAAATTGCTTGCAACCAACGTATAGGCTTCTGAAGAAAAGCCACTGGTGGCATAAGTGTGACTGGAAAACCTCCATAGATTGGCTGTAGAACTCCACCTATTAATCCCATATCGTGATAAGGTGGTAACCAAATCACACCTTTACTTTTGGGTTCATGCTCAAAAGATTGATGTATTAAGCCTAAATTATGCAATAAATTGCCATGAGAAACCATCACTCCTTTTGGCATTCCTGTAGACCCAGAAGTGTACTGGAGAAATGCTAAAGTATCTCTGTTTAATTGTGGCGACTGCCAATCATTAGCCAGGCTAATATTAATATCATCAGTAGTTATATAATTTAATTTTGTACCAGGCAGTTCTTCTTTTAAAGTCTTTTCTATATTGCTGATAACTGATTTCGTTGTCAGGATAATAGTTGCTTGGGCATCAGCCACAATTGCTTGTAATCTATGGTTATGATGGTTACGTCTGGGAGGATATGCTGGAACTGCTATTACTCCTGCATATAAACATCCAAAAAAAGCAGTAATAAATTCTAGCCCTGGTTGATAAAGTAAAAGTGATCTTTTACCGATTGCTCCCTGGCTTTGCAGCATCATTGCAATGGATCGCGCTTTTATATCTAACTCTTGATAGGTAAGGTCGACTTGTCCTGTTTCTCCATTCGAGAGAAAGGTAAAGGCAATTTCATTTGCTTGATTCTCTTGTCTATAACAAAGTAAATCTACTATGTTAGCAATGTAATTTAGATTATTTTTACTAGAAACTAACATTTTTAACAATACACTCCTTAGAGGCTACAGTAATTTTAGTATAACTACGACTTACGCATTGACAAAAAAACTAATCCATGTTGATTAAGCAGCAGAAGCATTAGTAAGATTCTCCACAATGTAGTCACGCACAACTAAAATGAATAAGTTTCTTTCCACTTTATACCCAAATAGAAAACCCAATTTCTGGTTTTTTAAAAATTTTAAGTTTTCTACTCCTGATAGCGTGGCGTTAGCCATGTACCAACTGTCCCCTTTTCCCCCCATTCCCCAAGTTTCTGCTCAATCTTGTCCATAGCCATAGGTGAGGGCTTAGATCGCCCATTCTCCCAACGGTTAATAGTGCCATAGGTCACACCTAGATAAGCCCCAAACTGTTCTTGAGTAAGTCCAGTCAACAGGCGAAACTCCCGAATTAGCCCCCCAATTTCGGGTTGTTTGACCAGTAATGGTCTTTTTAACATCTGGTTCATGCCTGATGTAACGAGTAATATATCTTTTGACATAATAAGCACATTTAAAAATAAAAGCAATAGCAAAAACCGCTAAATTCAGGAAATTTTTCTGATTTTTTGTTTTTCCTCATTTTTGACTTGTATAAAGTCGAAATATGCACTAAGTAAATCCAGTGTCATCTACCAAAAGATAGATATTAAATAAATGCCTACAGCGATTTCTAGGGAGCGATAGCTACGCTGATCAAAGGTATCGCTTACTTGCCTTCCATCCCTTCAGAATCAACTATCCTGAAAAATCCATTCCCGCCCCGCTTTTTCTGGGGTGTAGTAAAGCTTGCGTTCACCAAACACTTCACCACCAGCAGTAATTAATCGAAACTGCCAACAATGGGCTTCTGTGTAGAATACCAACAAGGTAACATTATTAATAATGGTAACTGAATCAATTTTCGTAAACATTGCCGTTTTAGTATCTAAATCAATCAAAACTTCTCGGTATTTTAAAATAGGTTTTTACTTTAGTTGAAACATAGAGTATTTATGAAAAAGTAACTATTTAAAGTTAAAATATTAGATAGACACAAACAAATTAAATTAGAGAAACCGAGCTTGTAATAACAATTTCTAGTATAGCATTTTATGAACAAAAATGAAATCACTGCTAATTACGATGAATCTTGGAAAGAAGCCTTAAACGAATATTTTGATAGTTTCTTATCCTTCTTCTTTCCTGTGGCTTATAAAGCAATTGATTGGACAAAACCACCGGAATCACTTGATAAAGAACTACAGCAAATTACAGCTTCATCAAAAAGTGAAAAACGCATAGCAGATAAACTGTACAAAGTTTGGTTATTGGATAAAACACAAGTATGGATTTTAATTCATATTGAGATTCAAAGCCAATATGATGTTGACTTTGAAGAACGAATGTACATTTATAATTACCGAGCCTTTGACCTTTATCATAAATTTGTGGTGGGTTTGGCAATTTTAGGTGATACAAGTTCCACTTGGCGACCTAACAGTTATCATCAAGCCATGTTAGATTGTGAATTAAGTCTGAAGTTCCCCATTGCCAAACTCCTGGACTACGAATCACGGTGGAATGAACTAGAATCAAGTGATAATCCCTTTGCTATCATAGTAATGGCGCACTTGAAAACCAAAGCCACTACGGGGAATTTATCAGAACGGGAACAATGGAAATGGACATTAATTAAGGGACTTTACGAGCGAGGCTTAACAAAAGAAAAAATTGTTACCCTTTTTAAGATAATTGATAAAATGATGACATTACCCAAAGAATTGCAACGAGGATTAGTAGCTAAAATCAAACATTTAGAGGAGGAAAATCAAATGCCTTTTATTAGTCCAACAGAAGAATTAGCAATGGAACGCGGTGAACAACAACTAATTATTCGGCAACTAAATCGGCGAATTGGTGAAATTAAATCATCATTCATTGACACAATTCGGACATTAACAATTGACCAATTAGAATTACTCGGTGAAGCGCTCTTGGATTTCTCCTCTATCACTGATTTAGAACAATGGTTACAAAATAAACCAGAGTCTTAGATTAAGTAAAAACCCCACTTTTCATTGACTACTGTGGGGTCAAACAACTTCCCTGAAACTGAGATTATTGGGAGAAATTAAATATTGAACTAGCGATAACGCCTATACTGCTATAATTTTCTAATATATCGTCAGTTATGGAGATGCTTCCATGAACACTCTCAAAACTCAATCAGATGATTACTTTAAGAAAAATTGGGAAACATATCAAAAAGCCTTAGCTAATAATTACATGGAACACCGAGAAATTTATGGTGTTTTGCATAAATTGCTAACTGATTACTTGCCAACACCGTTTTCCTTGCTTGAACTTGGATGCGGTGATGCTAGTTTAACAGTTCAAGCTTTATTAAATACTACTGTTGCCTCCTATACCGGAATTGACTTATCTGCGACTGAAGAAGGAAATTGCCCAAGGTAACATGGCACAAATTAACTGTGAACAAACTTTTATTGAAGACGACATATCGAAAGTTGTTGAGGAACTAGCTAAAAACCGAAACCAAAGCTTTGATGTAGTTATGACTTCCTTTGTTTTACATCATCTAAGTTTGGCACAAAAAGATAAAGTCATTGAGCAAGTATCTCATCTTCTGAAAACCAACGGTATATTTGTTTTGATTGACATAGTTTGCAAAGAAGAGGAAGACAAAGAACACTTTGTTAATCGCTACTTAGAAAATATGCGTCAAAACTGGACTGCACTCTCGTCTCAAGATATGTCAATCATGGAAAATCATATATCTACTTATGATTTTCCCGAAACTCAAACTACTTTGTACCAACTTGCACAAAAGCACAATTTTGTTCGTTTTGAATGCTTATACAAAGATACTCCTGAAGCTGCACAATTTTTATGTTTGACGTTTCAATAAAGAATTTAGCAATGATGATGAAGCTCGAAAACTTGTTTTTTGTAAACGACTAATAACATCAGGTAAGTCAATTAAATTTTGAGATGCTGCTTGCTCTAAAACGCCCAGCAAACCAGTCACTTTTAAACCGCGATTGCTGGCAATTTTTCTTCCTAGTCCATCATCAATAATAATTAAATTGGCATTTTCTTTTTTCGCTAAAAGAATAGCTGCTGTTTCTCCTGGATCTAAAACTTCTAAATCTGGACTCCCAGAAATATCAATATTTTTAATAATTAACCAACGAGGAGGATCATTAATCCAATTCTGAACTAAATTTGGTGATTTTTTATGCGACAATTCTTCCTGAACTATCTGCGGAATTAGCACTTGATGATAAAGTTGAGCAAGTATGTCAATTTCACCAATTAACACTAGATAACAAATTGGAGAAGTATCAGATATAACTAACATTTTTCTACAAAATACCTGATTCTTGTAATTGTTGATGTGTTTGGTGATCTTGCTCTAAATCCATTTCATTATAAGCTAGATAAATGCCTTGAGATTGCAAAAAAGTATCTACCTCTAAACGGGTTTTCATACCTAATAATTCTCTTAATTTACCTACACTAATTAAACCTTGACGATAAGCCTCAACTGCAATCATTTCCATGATTCTAGTATCTAAATCACCCCATTGTTCTGTCAGATAATGAGCTATAGCATCGGGTAAAACAATAGAAATTTGCATATTTTTTCTTTGTCATAAGACTTCCACCGATTATATTTTAGCATATTTTTTAACTGCCCAGGTGGCGAACTACTTCTCTTGGTGTCCATCTCTGCCTGCCGCAAATATCGTGTCGGTTACACAAGCATATTTTCAATTAAGTAGGTTGGCGTTAAAAATTGTCGTTATGACAAGGGAACAGGTTTTGGACAACGTTACATATACCTTTAAATTTTTCTGTTCACTTACTTAGTCCGCAACAAAATTTCACATCGACAATATCGCTCCCTAAAATTCTTAGAGGAAACTTCAGACTATAATTGATATCAAAACTGATATCGCCATGAATAACAAGACCCCACCCAGTGAAATGATCCGCGTGCCTAATGTACTAATTCCGGTAGTACGGCAACTAGCCAAAATCCACCGTGACGGTCATACAACACCCTTAATGCAAGGATTACAGGAATTGATAGCGCAGTTCGATAGCAGTGTAAAACTAGAAATAACTAACGAATTACAGCAGGTGGAGGAGAAGCTGGGGGAACTGGAAACGCACCTTTGTGAACAAGATCAACAGGTGGCCACTAAACTGGAAGTCCTTGGTAAACAGTTAGAAAAGATTGAAAAAGCAATCGCTTCTGGCAGATATAGCGGTGGCAACTCTAGACAAAGGTATTCAGGATATCCATATCAGTATCAACAACAAGCAGTAGAAATAAAATCTTTTGCTCCTGAGAACTTAGCGCAACGGTTGGGGGTAACACAGCACAGTTTAATTACAGAATGGGAAACCAAGAGTGAGAAAGAATTTATCAGTTGGTCCAGGAATCGAGATCCTAGTAGTTTAGGGTGGAAATTTCAGGTTAGTGATGGGTTGTATTATCCGGTGAGACAGTAGGGGATAATATCTTCATTTAAGAGTTGTCTGTAACTATGAATAATGATTCAACTAACTCATCAATGAGTTTACCGTCACTGGAACGTTTAAGTTGTTTAATATCTACGCGCACTTGTGAACCAGCTTCTACCTTTTCCAGTAGAAAGTCAGAATATTTTTCAATTGACTGTTTAGCTTGCTCCTTTTTCTTCCAGACTTGAGCCTCATGAAGCATACTTGTTACCCCAATAAATTCCTCTCCAGTTTTTTCATGAAAGTCATTATAATTGAATCTCACAGCATAAGCTTTGACTTCTGGCATTAACTGTAAGATGTATCCTAATTGTTTTTCTGGCTTTACACCAAACCCTTTAGCCATTTTTTTTACTTCTAAAAACTAACTACTAATAAAATATTATCACTTCCGTCTAGGAACACTAATAAATTGTACCGCTTGTCGTTTGGTTTCTTCACCCCGACGGTCATATCTAGCAGTTTGGTCAGTGGTGGCATGACCTACTAATTTCTGTACAGTCACAATATCAACACCAGAATCTAATAAATCAGAAATAAAAGTTCTGCGGAAATCATGGGGTGAAAATTCACTAACCCCAGCTTCTTTACCTCTTTTCTCCAAAATCAATAATACTGCCTGAGAAGAAAGTTGTCGTAGAGTAACCACACCTGCCTTATTAATATGACAAAATAATGCCCCCGCTTCTGGTCCCCTCACTTTTAACCAATCTTTCACCACCGTCACCGCCCCATCTGGTAAATAAACAGTGCGGTCTTTACTACCCTTACCACTGAGGATTTTGAGACTACCAGCCTTAAAATCACTCAAGTTTAAATTCACAACTTCCCCCCGACGTAAACCTGCACCTCTAAGAATTGCTATTAATGCCGCATCTCTATAACCAATGGGAGTTGGATCAGCAAAACATACTTGCATTAGGGCATCAATTTCACCCTCTGATAGACACCGACCCTTGAGTTCCCTCCCAGATTTAATACAGGGAATATCAACAGCCCTAGCGAAATCGTTGGCATCCATCAGTTCCAAACGCACAGTTTCTTTGAGTACCCGACGTAAAGCACTAAGCATTTTGTTGGCAGTTGCCGGGGCATATTTTTCCATCAAAATCACCCTCACAGCAGCGGTGTGTTTGTAGCGGAGTTTAGACCAGTCCAGAGTCAGCGCATCGCAAATATTACCCGTGAGGATTTTGGCGATCGCATTCAGGGCTTGTTCCATAGTCCGCCGAGAACCCGCACCCAAAGAAGCAAGGTAAACAGCGGCGGGGTGTTCAGTTAGGGGTACAGGAGCAGTCAAGGATAAAGAGACAGAATTTATTTCACCGATATCGGTAGAGTCAGCCATTACTTATGGGAAGATATGTTCTTACTACCTATATTCTCACAACTAATTTAACAATTTTGTCAGGTTTTTCCTAGCCTACAGGTTTCTTCTTGTGAAGTTTATTTTCATGTCACTACTGCTTATAACATTCTTAGACATTGTGGTGTAGAACTAGGTAAGCGCGATTTCCTTGGTAATCCTTAACTATCAGTAGGTTTAAAAATAAGTAGAGTTGGGATGCTTGTAAATGCAACAATACTCAATGCTGCAAGCAAACCACTCAAAATTTCCCCCAAGAAAATTTAATGATTCTCAAACCCCGACAAATCAAACAACGACAATTGGCCAATAGAAACATTACCCTTACCACCGCGATGATAACTAAGATGACATTTTGGTTATATAGACAACAACAACCACCTCCACAACATAGAAAAAACAACAACAACAGACCTAATTTTTGCGTTAGGGTAGAAACAAATTAATTTCCACAACGGAGAAAATGGTCAAAGTAGAATGGGCGATATCCCCTGACACAGAAGAAAGATTTAGCTGTGTCTTCGACCAAAAAACCTGCTTACCGATAGAGGCAATCCAAAGGTTTTTGAACTACTGTAGAAAACGACAATTAGCACCTAACACAATAAGTACATACGCCTATCGACTAGTAGACTTTTGGCGCTGGCTAGAATCCAAATCTCTCAATTGGTCTGAAATTGGGTTAAATGAATTAGCCGATTTTGTGAATTGGTACTTGCTAGGTAGTCAAGTAGAAGCCATCTCAGAAAAAGTCAGAGAAATAGTTGCCAAAAGAAGTCCTCGCACCGTCAATCAAGCAGTCACCGCCATCCAAGAATTCTATACCTATCACACAATTGAAGGCAGAATAGAAGAAAAACACTTCACAAAACTAGCACATCATTGGGGAAGAAGAGGAGGCTTTCTCAAAGGCATTGCCAAAAACAATCCACAAAAAAGCAAACGCATCAAAATAAAAGAACCGAAACAATTTAGTGGATGTCTACTAGACGAAGAAATTGCCACCTTAGCCAACGCCTGTACAACTTATCGAGACAGATTAATTATCATGCTGTTGCGTTCAACAGGAGTAAGAAGAGGAGAACTATTAGGATTACACCTAGAAGACGTAAAAGATTTAGATATCACTGGACGCATTCGCATTGTCCGCAGAGAAGACAACCCTAATAGTGCAATGGCAAAAGGAAGAGAAAGAGAAATCCCCATTCTACACCAACGGTCAGCCATTCAAGAGACCTTTCATGCCTACCTATTAGAAGAATATCCACATAGAGCCGAAACCTTGGGACATGGAATGTTATTCGTCAATTTATCAGGGAAATGGGAAGGACAAGCAATGTCTTTAGTTCGCCTAAATAAATTATTTGACCAACTCCACAAACGAACAGGAATTAAAGCACATCCCCACCTATTTCGCCATACCTTCGCTACCAGAATGTTGCAAGATAATTATCTTGACCAATATGTACAACAGCTTTTAGGACATCGTTCAATCGCCACAACCAAAGACATTTACAGTCATGTTCTTGATGAAATGACCCTAAACCAATACCTAAGAGAAGAAGAAGAAAACTAATGGCACCAGCATTTGCTCCAAAGACATTACAAGAGCGAATTAAAAACTCCGAACTAGGAAAAGAGTGGATGAATGACCCACTCATGAATCAAGATATTTGGTCACTAATAGAATTGGGTTATAGTCAAGAAGAATGCCGAATTAATGGACATTATCATCTCTACTTCCACAAAATTTCACTGCCTTGGTTAAAACAACTGACTCAACTAACAATTAGAGCCAGCATTCGAGAGAGATATTCCCTGGGTCGTATTATTCAACGACTAGGTTGTTTAAACCACTTAGCGCATTTTTTATATAACAATGGATATACCCAGCCCCAATTTTTAACAGAATCAATCCTCCATCAATTTATCAGCGAAATTAACAGTAATAATCGTCAGAATACAATTAACTATGCTCTCAATCTGTGGCGAGAAGAAAAGTGGCTAGAAATCGCCTTCACCCCCATCAGAATTTCCCAAAAAACACCCACAATCGAGACAATACCAGAAGAAGTTCTTTACCAAATCTACGAAAAACTTGACTTATTCCCCCCGACAATTGAAAGACTTTTTCGGTTACAATTAGCATTAGGTTGCCGCATTGGAGAAATTCTCACCATGCCACGCCATAGCCTCAAACAAGAAAGCGAAAAATGGTTTTTACTACGTTGGTTTGAAAAACTCAAACACTGGCGGTTTGTTCAGATTCATCCTCAAGTAGCTGAATTAGTTCAAGAACAGCAGAGATTTCTGGATACCCAATTTGGTAGAGATAGTGAATTCGATAAACTATTTTGTAACGTTTATAGTCCCCAAAAAAGTATTCCTTGGGCTGATAGAGAATCTGAAACAACACTGTGCTATCAACCCCAAACAATTACCAGATTAAAAATTAGTAACTGGCTAACTAAATTTCGAGAAGTAGCAAACTTAAAAGATAAATATGGCAACAGATTTAAACTCACTAGCCATATGTTTCGCCGCACCAAAGCCAGCATTATGGCTCATTGTGAAGTAGAAGATGAATATATCGCCGCCGTACTAGGTCACGGTTCCTTAGATATGCTACCTCATTATCGCCAGCGTTCACTAACCAGATTAGAAAAAGAAGCTAATCTCAAAGGTTATGTAGATATGTATGGTCAAATTACAGCTTTTAAACCCAGAAAAACCAGGTATGAAAAATTAGCAAATCTCCTCAAAGTTAGTACCCCTCTAGGAGAATGTCATCGTCCCACCATGTTAGGAGATTGTCAACATCGCTATGCCTGTCTTAGTTGTTCTCATCATCGCGTAACCCTCGAAGATAAATCCCAATTAGAGGCTGACTTAAACCGCTTACAGCAAGACCTGATTCAAGCTGAAAACAACGGACAAGCAAGACGAGTAACAGAGATTAATAACTTATTAGTTTTCATCAAAAATCGTTTTCAGGGCTTGTCAGAATTACAACATATTCAACACCAGAAAAATCATGGGTAAACGCAAGCATTTACCAATTTCAATCCACCAAACCCTTCACAGAAATTTATTAGTCAATTGGCAGACAGATTATGTTGGCGAATTTAATTGTCCCCATTGTCATCGCGGACAGTTAAGCCATTTCTTTTCCGACAAAAAAACACTTTGTCAAATTCAATTAGGCTGTGAACTCTGCCACACATCCACTCCCCTTTCCTGTCAAATTAGACAGTCTCCACCCATATCAATTCATCAAACTCTTCACGGAACTTTACAAGTCAATTGGCAGACAGATTATGCTGGCGAATTTATTTGTCCTCAATGTAATCAAGAAAAAATCACCAGCTTTTATAACAATCAAAAAGCCATTTCTAAACTGAGAGTCAAATGTCAATCATGCGCTAAAATAACCCAACTAACTTGTCAACTTCCTCAACATCCAAATATCTCAATACACCAAACCCTTAACGGAACTTTATCAGTTAATTGGCAGACAGATTATGCTGGAGAATTTATCTGTCCTCAATGTAATCAAGGTCAAATCACCAACTTTTATTACTCGAAAGGGGCTGTTTGCAAACTAAAATTGTCATGTGATTTTTGTCATCAGACAACTTACCTAACTGGTACAGTTAAACACTTACCCATTTCCACTCATCTAACTCTTCAAGGAACTCTATCAGTAAATTGGGCAGAAAAGTATGCTGGAGAATTTATCTGTCCTCAGTGTAATCAAGGTCAAATCAGCAAATTTAATTATACTAATGGACATAGTTGTCAACTCAGGCTAGGATGTAATCATTGTTCCCAAAAGACCCTCCTTTGTTGTCAAGTTCTACCTCAGATTCATAGTTATCGTTCCCATTTAGTTTGTCCTAATCCCCTCTGCCAGCAAATAGGACCAAATGGACAGAAAGGGTGGATTTATGAAAGCTTTCAAGCCAACAGCAGACAGAGTAATTGTCGCTGTTACTTCTGCCACATTAACTTTAATCCTCACGCCACAAGTTATAATAGTTGGGTTGGGTGTCAACAACAAGAAACCTTATTGAACTTCTGTTTTGATGATGATGTTTGGGATTTTCGTCATTTTGTCAAAAACTCACCCTTGAAAATCCTCAACTTTAAGTCAATTAAACCAGAATGGTTTCGTGTCAAAGTCAAGGAATATCTATATTCCTTACTCAAATCAGGTAAGTATTCTGCCATTGCCACACCGATAAATTCTCTAGTAGCTTTGCGTCAGTTCGGTCAAATTTTGCAGCAGAATCATATCCAAAATCTCTCTGAAATTCGCCGAGAACTAATCTTTAAGTTTCTCGACCTCAACCAAACAAATTGTAATCGGACTATTAGAGAAAAGCTATATATCCTCAAAGATTTTTGTGATTTTTTAGGATTAGAATCCCAAAACTTAGTTCGTCAGCGAGATATTCCTAAACAAACAGTTCAGGACGTGGATTGGTTGGATGAAATCACCCGTCAACAGATTAAACAGCATCTCGACCAAATTCCTGCTCCTCTTGCTCGTCATTATTTAATCCAAGAATATACAGCTGCTCGTCCCGCAGATATTTGTCAGATGACTTTTGATTGTTTAGTTGAAGAAAATGGTCAATGGTATATCAAGTTTTATCAGCATAAGGTAGAACGATGGCACAGACTCCCTGCCTCTCGTGAAATTAGACAAATCATTGAACAACAACAGCAATGGATGAGAAAAACCTTGGGCAAGGATTACCCCTATCTGTTTTGTCATTTTAGAAGTATTAAACAGAGTTCTTACCCATCTTTTCCTAGTCTTAAACCAATGCCCAAACCCCCTCATGTAACAGCAGCGCAAAACCCAATGGTTCGCCTGATTCGTCTGTTAATAGAGCGCGAAGACATTCGGGATAGCAATGGTATTAGACCCTACTTTACAGGTAAGATTACCCGTTCTAGTCGCCTCCAGGAAGTGAGGGCTAAACATGGAATGGAAGCTGCTCAACTCTATGCTGACCACCTCAATAGTGAAACCACATTTCAACACTATGCGCCTCCTACTAAGGAGCAAGTAGCGGCAGTAGATTTACCTTTTCAGAAACTACTACTCAATTCCCAAAACCGCTTTCTCCCTTGGCAAAGTTTACCTGAAAGCCTTCTTAAAAACCCTCAAGCCCACGAACTTGACCTGGAAATTTCACCGCGTCTGACGGTCTATGGTTATTGCACCCTTGACCCTAAAACCAACTGTATCTACAACCTCTATCCCAAATGTTACGGCTGTAGTAGTTTCCGCCCCAGTACCAGCAAATTACCTCTTTATGAACGGCAATATGCTGGAGAACACAAACGCATGGAGTCAGCTAAACAAGCCGGGGCTGCCCTAGCCTATGAAGAATCTCAGGCTACCCTAGAAGCAATGGATAAATGGCTATCAGATTTGAGGAAAGTTGCTAATGACGAAGCAACCATTACGTGAAAAACAGACTGCTATCCTGCGGGCAGCCCAACAACAGCGAAAAGAACTCAAACGTGAACAAGTATTTCGTGCTATTGAAGAGATTCAAAAAAGTGGTAAACCTTTGACTTTTCCTAACATTGCTCAAGTTGCTGGCTGTTCCATTTCTTACCTCTACAAATGGACAGAATTAACGGAATACATTCATGATTTACAGTCGCAAAAAACACAGCAACTCAACTCATTGGCGGAAAAACAACCTGGACCTCATAGTCTAAAAACCCTTTCTGAAGTATTCAAGCAACGAATTCGAGAATTGGAGGCTGAAAATAGAGAATTAAAGCGACAGAATCAGAATTTGAGAGGTCATGTTGCTGAAATTTTTGAGTTGAAGTCGGAATGTGAACGCTTACGAACACAAATTAAGCAGTTGACTATACCTGAATCATCCCCAAAAGTTGTTTCTTTCAACTCGGTTGCCCAAAAGTCAGATCATGGTGAACTCCAGAATCCATCTTTAGAGATTACTCATTTAATTACCGAAATGGGCATTAAAATCGGCGTTAGATTAAAACAGGAAATAGCTAAACATGAGCCAGAGAAAGTGAAATTGGCAATATCCGCTTTCAAACAGTATAGAAGCCATAATCACATTGAGAGTCCTGGTGCTTGCTTGTTGGCAATGATTCGTGATGAAGCTGAACCTAATGTTTCTCAAACAGCGATGACTCCTGAAGAAGATGAGTTTGAATGTTGGTATCGTCAGGCTATTGAGAGTGGTTTCTGTCAAGATGTTCCGAAAAAATATTTACCCATACAACAAGGAGAAATTATGGTTCGAGTCTGCAATGATAAATGTTTATCAGGCTATGAATTACAAAAGTGGCGAATAGCTAAATCGAAAATGGAAGATAATGAGGATTCATCAATTTCTTGAATCAGAGTCAACTATTTTATATCCGCGCTTTTCTCTTCGTTCTTGCAGCTTGTAATAAGTTATTAAAGCGGCTTGATAATTAGGGCAATCTAAATCTTTTGATTTGCCAAATCCTCGATGGACAGCACTGCCCCAAGTTTTGGTGATCATCCATTCTCCAAATATGTTTTGGCAAAGGGTTAAGGTGTAGAATCGTGTACCTCTTTGCCACTTCGATTGTAGCCATTTGTCAAGTTGATAGGCAATTTTTACTGTCATCTCAACCACGTTTTTGCTGTGATTATGCAAGACTCTTCAATACAGTGATGTTAACAACCTTGCTCTGTTTATACGGTACTGAATCAAAAATACAAGTTAAATTTTGTCAAGTTTTCTGTTTTGTTAAAAGGGAGTTATCATGGGTTACGTTGTAGAAGATTTTCATCAATATCAGTCACATCAAGGTTTCTACGACGTGGATTCTACATAATTTTGGACATAAAGCTATTAGATTTTCGAGTCTATTGTCTGATGGGTTTCTATTCCAATGATGAACTTGTAGGTGGGTACGACGTTGGGGGTTTTTATCAGGGGGTAGAGAGCGATCGCATTTTTGACAACGCCAACCTGATTTTTCCTTGATGGATTTAGCTAATTGTTTCCAATGTTTTGGATATACCATGATAGCTATTGAATCTTAATATCAGTGTTTCACTATTATTATATAATAACATTTTTGTTGATAAATGTACCAATAAATTACTATCCTTTCCTATTATTAGGATTTTATTAATGTTTTTGATAAATAGATATATGGGGTATAATTGCAATATTGCTTTAATTGACACTTATGACAAATAATTATTATTTATCAAAGCGAAGCCTGACTCCTTCTTCAATTTTCTTCCTATTCCCTGATTCAAAATACTAAACTCCAGTATACCCCCAATGTTAATTAAACCTCAAATTCAAACTCCAGAAAAATTACTGTTTTTAGAAAAATTATGTTGGCAAAGAGAAGATATAGAAAATCTTACTCCTTTAGAAATGCTGAGAATATATGAACGAGGGTGGCATTACCGGGGAGTTTTAGGCGACTTGAGCCATACAGAAGCCTTATTTGTGCAACAATTAGCTCAATATTATCATTCATGGTTAGGAGCAAAAATGTTTGAAAGGGAATTTCATCAAAAAATTTTAATTGTTCTTAATCAATTAAATGCTAATTTTTTATTAGAGTGTGGCGCGTATTTTGGCGGTGGGACTCTGGTTAGTTTAAATCATGGGGAATATAGATTAAGCAAGGATATAGATTTTCTCTGTTCCACTGGTACTGGCTACCGATTACTGCGCCAAAAAATAGCTGAAAATCAATATCATGCCCTTTTCAACACTCAAAATAATCTCAACCTCCCCGGAGAAATTAAAGCTGACCAGTATGGAGTAAGATTTGCCATTGTAGTTGATGAAACTCTGATTAAATTTGAGATAATTATGGAAGGACGGATTGAATTGGGAGAGGCAGATTATCCCAGTTGGTCGCCTGTCCCATGCTTAAATCAAATTGACAGTTTTGCGGAAAAACTTTTAGCTAATTCTGACAGATGGAATGATTCCTCGGTAGAGTCGAGAGATTTAATTGATTTGGCGATGCAAAGGCTCAATTCTCCCATTCCTCAAGCAGCTATTGAGAAGGCAGAATCAGCTTATCCTGTAATTGAACCTTTAAAAAAAGCGATAAGCTGTTACGCATTTGCTTTTTTTGCCTAAAAGCCTTACTACAAGGACTCTAGGCTGCAAAATATTAAATTTAGCTGCGTAACAGCTTATCCTTTTTCCAAAATCACCCCAATTATCGAGACAAATGTTTTACGGCTTTGAGAATTGCCGAACCTAGTAAAATTATTGATGGTATTGATTTAATGGCGGCTGATTTTAATTTAAACAAGACACCTAGAACATTTAACGAATCTCAACAAGACTGGGAATGACGAAACTATTTGCAATTAGGCTTAAACCCAATGAAGATTTAAAGCAAAGTCTCAAGGACTTTAGCATACAGCAAAATATTCAAGCTGGGTTTATATTGACTGCCATCGGCAGCTTAAAACAAGCAACAATTCGCTTTGCTAATCAAGATCATAGTACAGTTTTGAGCGATAAGTTTGAGATTCTTTCTCTCAATGGGACAATAGCAAATAACGGCTTACATCTCCATATCGCCATTGCCGATTCACTCTTGTCAAACTATTGGTGGTCATCTTGATAATGGATGTATTATCTACACAACTGCGGAAATAGTCATTGGCGCTACTGAGGAGTTTCGCTTTCTGAGAACTTTTGATAGCGAAGCGCTGCTGCAAGCAGTTGAGGAAACAGGCTATCAAGAATTAGAGATTGAATTATTGAATTTTAAAATCATTAACTGCATTACTTAAGTTGATTCAGGTGGATTCATGTCGTTAAATATAAGCATATATTTTATTCAGACATTACAAGGATTTGAAGGAATGCAAGAGGTTTACATCAACTTGGCTATAGTGGTATAGTAACTATAAGTAACGGCAAATGTCAACATTATAGGAGCAAGTCACCGCAAAAGGTTATAACTAACGTTAGAGGACGCTGGTTATAGCAGAATGATTGTGGCTACTAAAAAACCTAAAGTGAGCATTTATTTACCACCGGAACTAAAAACACAGTTAGAAGATTGGGCTGAGGAAGAAAACAGGAGCGTTAGCAATCTTGTAGAAACCGTCCTCAAGGACGCAATCTCTAACAGACAACAGCAAAAACAAAAGGCAAGTTAGAGCGATAGCTCCGCTCGCCGAAGGCATCGCCAATGACCAATGATGAAAACATCTCAAAACACGCAGTAACCCACCCTAAAAAATGCCGTGAAATAGCAGATAAGTATGGATGGAATCTACTGCGAGTAGAAACGACAAAATCTAAAGTCCTTAAATTCGACTGTGTTTTTGAGGGTGATACTCAGTTTCCTAATTATCAAGAGGGTAACAAAGATGAGTAAGTACATTATTTTCAAAGCTGAGGACGCAAGCGCCCAACAGTGGGAGCAAATGCTATTAGCTCACACAGGTGCTTGTACAGATATTCTTGCAGAACACTATGACAGTTCTAAAAAAACAATTCCCCAGCCTGGGTACAGATTGAGAGATTTTCACACAGTTGAAAAATTTATTGACCCTCAATTTCCAGGTGCAAGTACCCATAGCAGGGTAGGGGATTGGGAAGTAACAAGGGTTGAAGAATATATCCCCAATTTACCTGCTGGTGGGTTTGAGTTAGTAGTTATCTGTTACTGTCACTACTCCCCCGTGATTACTCCATTAGAACCATTGTCAAGACTTCAGTTTGTACAGGAACTACAGCAAGTTTAGTGATTCCTGCGGAGCGCTTCGCTATCGCACCTTCTACTCTCGCTAGATTTTCCCGCCGCCGGGAAAACAACATTATTTATTTTTATCGGTGGTGATGAAAATAAATTTTTCCTCTATTGCCTCTATCATTGGCAATAGAGGAATTTACAACTTATTAATTCTCTATATTTTGGCAATTCGGCAATGACGTGAAACGCGAGAATGGAACAAAAATACCAAATAGTATATAGAATACAGGAGGTTTAACCCTGGCAATTATTCAGGATTTTCCAACAAAGTTGAAGCCACAGAAATATCATATCTTTGTCCTGTTTCTGTAATTTGGAAGTCCAGAATAAAATACTTATTATCAGAGAAATGCTGATGTTTCCTAGTAATTAGTTCATCAATCATTTGTCTAACCTGATGCTGAGTTTCTGCATCTTCTGTGGGCAAATGTTTTTCTAAGAAAGCCTCAAGTATTGGTTGTTTTTCTGATTCAGTCGCCAACGCAGTGTTCCATGCTATTGCAGCCAAACTGAATAATGATTTACGCCTTCTCAATGTGCTTACATTATCTAAATACGGAGCAACGAACTGTTGGAGAATTTCTGACATTTTTGGAGCGCCCTTGGGTTCTATCGGTATATTTGCAGCCAATTCCCCAAATCCCCCTCTACCATCTTCTTTCTCAGTGCTTCCAGGTTTTTCTGCTTATCTTGGGAACTCTGTTTTTGTTTCATCAAATCTTTAAAATCCTGAGACTTTCTCGCCATAGTGCATCTCCTGTTTTGATTATTTCTGGGTTTCTATTCCAACAATTGTTCTAAATCACTCAACAATTTCTCTAGCTTTTTGGTTTTTTTCACATCTTCCCACACCTGAGCATTCTTCAACCGTTTACCAATCTCGGAATATTTAGCATTCAATGTTTCTTTGGCTGTGATTTTCCCTGGGGTTAATTCCTTTACTAACTGCTTAATCTCACTTAAAGATAGATTTTCATTAATAACTTTATCCAGTAGTTCCCTACGTTCACCGTCATCTTTGAGTTTAGCGATCGCCCTAGCTTTGGTGTATTCTATTTTCCCCTGCCGCAATATTTCCAATACATCATCGGGTAAATTCAATAATGGTAAACGACTGGTCCGAAAACTTTCAGCACTGAATCTACCAACACCCGACAACACTGATTCAATAATTTCCAGTTGACGGGAAACGTTTTCCGTCAGGTCTAATCCCCGTTTTTTGGCGTTGGCTGCTTGGTTAAGAATTGATACAACTTCACCTGAATTTACATCAAGTTCCATACAGAGTAGTTCTAAAATCCCCTCGGTTTCTTCAATGGGGTTTAAATCTTCCCGTTGCAGGTTTTCCAGTAAAGCGATTTGCAGGGTTTGATGGTCAGATAATTCTTTGGTGATAATCGGTACTTCCGTTAACCCCGCTTCTTTGGCCGCCCGGAGTCGGCGTTCACCAGCGACTAACTCATATTCACCATTAACAGCACGCACTAATAAAGGTTGTAAAATCCCGTGTTCTTTAACTGACTGCACCAATTGACTGAGTTTTTCCGGGTCAAAATACCGTCGGGGTTGTTGAGCAGGTAAACGAATTTTATCAATATTAACGGTGGCAGTTGGTGATTCTGATTCCACATCCATACTCAACAAATCTTCCACACCACGCATTTTTGGGAGTTCTAAAGGTTTCTTGACCATTACAGTTTCTCCATCCCCAATGCTATCTTTTTCAGAACTGCGATCGCTGGATGTTTGGGGTCATATACAGCTAAGGGTTGACTATTCATCACTGCATCCGCAAAAGCTGTGGCACGGGGTATCTTCGGATAAACTTTAGCTAGTGGTGATAACTGCTGTTCCAAAGCCTCCAAAATCACTTTGTCTTGGTTGGCGTTTACGTACAAGGTTGGCACAAATCCGGCGATCGCTAATTTCGGATTGATATGTTTCTTCACCTGTTTGATGCTATCCAATAATAACTCCGTTCCCTTGAATGCTTTGTAATGAGTCTGAACTGGCACTAAAACATGAGTAGCAGCACAGAGTCCGAGAATACTGAGGATACCTAAAGAGGGAGGACAATCAATCAAAATGAAATCGTAGTTATTTAAAATGGGTTCTAAAGCTTGTTTGAGTCGTAGTTCCCTGGCCATAACCGCAGAGAGTTGTAATTCTACCGCACTGAGGGTAATATTAGCCGGGGCTAAATCCATACCGTGTAAATTGTGGTGAATTGGTAATTTAGTCTCTGGTGTGAGTAGTGAGTCAGCAACGATTTCTTCAAGTTCATGGGGTTCAAGTCCCATAAAAGTTGTCAGGGATGCCTGGGGGTCAGTATCTACCAGTAAAACTTTATGCTTTTGTGCCAGATGGTATCCCAGGTTCATCGTCAGACTGGTTTTCATCACTCCACCAGCTTGATTGAAAATAGCAATAATTTTAGTCACAATTTTCTTTAAATTCTTGGTTCTACAGTTTATGGTAATACTTGAGAGTAGCCCTTTCAAGGTGGTGAAATTTTGAACGAAGATTGGTTGTTTCAACCTTCAAAAAACCCAAAATATGAGCGGAAGATTCAAGATGATAGTAATGAAATGACGTATTTCCGTTAGTCACCTTGAAAGGACTATATTTGAGAGTCAGGGAAAATCAGGGGTAATTTATTAACAAAATCCTGACTTTATTATTGCATTTTTTTGTCATAAAAACTCTACCTTTAGTTATTGTTTAAGGATAAAATTATGAATAACTTAACACTCTCTGGCAACATTGTTGATGTTCTCCACCGCACCATTTTTCCCGGTACTATTCACATCACAGATGGACGGATTCAAACCATAGTTCGGGACCAGGGGCAATACTCAGAATATATCCTTCCCGGTTTTATTGATGCTCATGTTCATATCGAAAGCTCCATGCTTGTGCCTAGTGAATTTGCTAGATTAGCGACGGTGCATGGTACAGTGGCAACTGTCTCTGACCCTCACGAAATCGCCAATGTATTGGGTTTGGCAGGTGTGGAATTTATGGTAGACAATGCCGCCCAGACTCCCTTGAAAATAGCCTTTGGTTTTCCTGCTTGTGTCCCCGCTACCGAGTTTGAAACTGCCGGGGCAAAACTGACGGTAAACGATTTCCGTCAACTGGTTAAACATGGGATTTCTTATCTGAGTGAGGTGATGAATGTACCGGGGGTTTTGGCAGATAGTCCAGAAATGATGGACAAAATTCACCTAGCGCAAGGTTTGGGACTACCCATTGATGGTCACGCACCGGGGTTATCTGGGACAGGATTACGTAAATACATGGATGCTAAAATCACTACAGACCATGAATGTTCCACACTGAACGAAGCTGTAGAGAAATTAACATTGGGAATGAAGATACAGATTAGGGAGGGTTCAGCAGCTAAAAACTTTGATGCCCTACACAGTTTGATTGATTCTTACCCTGAACAATGTATGTTTTGTAGTGATGATAAACACCCTGATGATTTAGTTAATGGTCATATAAATCTACTGGTAAAACGGGCTGTGGCATTAGGTCACGATGTGATGAATGTCCTGCAAATTGCCTGTGTGAACCCTGTCAAACATTACAATTTGGATGTGGGATTACTACAAGTTGGGGACAGTGCAGATTTGATTGTTGTTGATAATTTACAAGATTTCACGGTGTTGGCTACTTATTGTCAAGGTGTTTTAACAGCAAAAACCGGGTCAACTTTATTACCATCAGTTCCTGTCAAACCTATCAATAAATTTATCACTACTCCAAAAACACCGGGGGACTTTGCAATTCCCGCTAGGGGTTCAACAGTCAGAGTGATCACCGTTACCGATGGACAATTAATCACAGGGGAAAAGTGTGTACCAGCACATATTGAAAACGGTGAGGTTATAGCTGACTTAGAGCAAGATATCCTGAAAATTACGGTTGTTAATCGGTATCAAGACACACAGCCGACGGTGGCATTAGTGCAGAATTTTGGATTGAAACGGGGGGCGATCGCATCGAGTGTGGCGCATGATTCCCATAATATTGTGGCAGTGGGGACAAGCAACACGGAAATCTGTGCAGCGGTAAATGCGGTAATCTCACATCAAGGTGGTATTGCAGTAGCAGAAGACAATGTAGTTCATGTATTACCTTTACCTGTGGCTGGGTTGATGAGTGATAGCGATGGTTATGAGGTAGCAAAACAGTATGCAGAACTTGATAATTGGGCAAAACAATTAGGGTCAAAACTGACTGCACCATTCATGACACTTTCATTTATGGCATTGCTGGTGATCCCAGACTTAAAACTCAGTGACCGGGGGTT
This sequence comes from Anabaena sp. WA102, assembly GCF_001277295.1. Classification (NCBI taxonomy): domain Bacteria; kingdom Bacillati; phylum Cyanobacteriota; class Cyanophyceae; order Nostocales; family Nostocaceae; genus Anabaena; species Anabaena sp. WA102. The sequence goes on from NZ_CP011457.1 coordinate 51,090, forward strand.
ATTTAGTGGTAAAGAATTCCGGTTTGTGTCGTTGTGGATTGATTAGATTTTAACTTGCAAAAATCAATATTTTCATAGGGTATAATCGCTGGTTTTAATAACATATTCAAAATCAAATTTATGCCCAAATTTATGCCAATTTAAAATATTAGGAATAAAATAGAAATTAAGTTTTTAAATTAAAATTATGAATCCAGAACAAGAGGCATATCAAATTGAATTTATAGAAGCCATGCCGGGGTTTATTTCAATTGTTGACTTAAATCTGACGTATCTTACGGTTAATAACAAACTATCTGCTTTGTTTAACCTAGAGAAAGAGAATATCAAGGGAATGCTGGCGGGTGGAAGTTGCAAAAAGCAAAGTGTGCAAATGCAGCAATTACTTGACTCCCCAGTGGGAACTGAAATAACTTGGGAGTATTATTTTGAAGGTACTTGTTTAGCTGTTTCGTCTAAACGACACGAGTTTTTTATTGTCAATCAAGCTGTTGATATTACTGAAAGAAAACACCTAGAGGAAAAACTTAAAGCATCTAATGAGAGAAATGGAATATTACTCAGGGCTATTCCTGAAGCTATTAAGTCAGGGGCGGGAAGACATTCTACTGATGAGTTAGAATTTCTTGTTAAATCTTTAACTGAAAATCCCATTGTTGACCGACAATCAATTGAAACATTAATTAGATTAGAAGTTCAAGTTAGGGAAAATTCTGCCAAACTGCAACAAGTCGAAAAAATGCTTTTATGGGAAGATTCTTCATTGATGAGCAGAGTCAAAGCATTAGAAGTTTATCAACAAAACGATGATGAGAACTGGGAACAACTTGCAGAAAGCAGAAATAAAATCAATGATTTATCTAAAATTGTGGGGATTATTACTAGCATCCCTGGTGGGTTAAAATCTTGGCTAATAGTGTTTATTATCCTCCAAATGACAGGAATCTTTGTTATAGATTTGGGTGTGAGATTATTGAACTTAGAACACTTCATACCCATTGAAAGAAAACAGTAATTATAGTTTTAAGCTTTTGATTTCGTGGGGTAACATGAATTTATCCTCTTTCCAAAACCCAGACTTTAATTTATAAGCTTTTGCACAGTTTTTAATGATTCCTGTGTACAAACTTAATTCTCTTGTCGTCGGAAAACTGTAATATTGAAATGGTAAATAATAAGCACACATTCCCGCCAAACACATTTGTAATTGAATATTAGTTGATGCTGAAACTGTGCCAACATACCAATCACATAACCACCGATTATATTGATCAAGTTCGTAGGGAATAATTATCAAGGGTTTTCTAGTGATTAAACTTCCAAGAAACTCTTTAGATTTTATTGCCCATTCCCAATGTTTTAATATTTGGGGGTTATCACTATATTGTCCGGGTTTCTGCATTTCTGGGGCATCAATCCACCTGGCACGACCATGAAAATCTTGTCCTTCATAATTGAGTTTGAGGGTATCCCCATCAGCAATAAATTTCAGGGTGGGTTTGATTCTTTGATTTGGTACAATCATCATCTTTTTCTAACATTATAACATAAATAAAATTATTTGGGGACTAAGTTTATTTGGGTTATTGAGTATTGTATCTTGTCAGGAAATTCCATCAAATAGCGCAATTTATACGGTAACAGATGTGGACAATAATTTAATTTTAACTATTAATAATCATCAAGAACTCAAGGTACAATTATGTGGTGTCTTGACTCAAATAACGGCTACCCTTCGACACCGCTCAGGGCAAGTCGCTCAGGGTGGTCTGGTCAGTATAGCTTGCTTGATTATTCTTACAAGCTCAGTGGCTTTAGCCCTCAGTTACTGACTATTAATTCCTCACCTCTAATTATGTTGTTTAAAAATCAACAAGCCAAACTATTACCACAGTTATCTACAGAAATCTTAGTACCAGAAGGTTAGTTAACCTCCATCCAAGACTTTAAATACTGTGTAATTTCATCCACAAAATTCTGCGCTCTCTCAAATAAAGCCATTGCTGACTCCATATCTGGTTCTAACATTTCTCCATAATCACTTGCTTGTCGTTCATCAAATGCCCGATGAAAACTCCGCGATAACTCCTTAGAAAAAATTCCTGTCTTCACAAACTCACGATCAAAAAAACTAACTATTCCACTATGTTTAGAACTGCCTAAACCTTTAGTTGCTAAAAGACCCAGTGCCGCATAAAACATTGCATAATAAGAGCGATTGATAGTACCACGAAAAGCTGATTGATTGAGTAAAATCTTTGCTTCTCTTAAAGTTTCTTCACTTTCAGATAAACGGTACTCAATTAATAACTTTAGTTGCTGATTTATCATATAGCAATACCCTCTTGTAACACCTTAGACAGTAAGGGACTAGCCCCCATAGCTCCCCTTTCTACCTGTGCTTCTGTGACGACAAAGGTGGAAATAACTAGATCATATTTAAAACCTACTTCCCACGCCAAATCACTAATTTTTTCTCGGCATGATCTATCTAATTCAGTAATTTTAATAAACACATCTAAATCTGATTCTTCTGTAGCATCACCCCGCGCTCTTGAACCAAATACCCGTAAATCCAAAATGGGAATTATCGCTTCTAGTCGAGAGCGAAACTCTGAAACAATTTTTCGATCACTATCCTGTATCATTTCTATTCCTCTAAAGAAAAACCAATCTTTGCTAAATGTTCCTTAATCTTTCTATTTAAATAATAAAGCAATTCCTGTTTGTTTAGAACCGGGATTTAATTTAAGTTCTAAATCTTGAACAAATCCCTATAATTTCATAACTCCATCTCCCAATCCTCATATTGTAACTCTTCTATTCGGCTAAACTCTCCCACATTATGAGTCACCAAAACTAAATTATTAGCAATAGCGATTGCAGCAATTTGTAAATCATAAACTCCTATTGGTGTTCCCTTTTTCTTCAAATCAGAACGAATATAAGCACAAACTTTTGCTGCATCTTTATCAAAACTAAGAATTCTAAACTGACTCAGAAAACGCTCTGATTTCTTGATATTACTCTCTATTTTTTGGCTACAAAAAGCTCCATAAAAAAGTTCAAATGCAACTACTGTAGACAAATTAATATTCTCAGGGCTTTGTTCTGACAATTTTTGAACAACTAACTGATTGCTATTATTAAGCAACTTGATGCAAACATTAGTATCAAGTAAATATGTCATAACAAAAAATCTCTCTCCTGCGCTTCTGCTTGATGCTCCCTAACCAGTGGTTCTCCTTCCCATCCACCAATAACTTCCTCAAAAAAACCAGGAAACCAGCCCCTATTTTCAGGCGTAATTATAGGTGTATTTTCCGTGACATCTTCAAGAATAGATGTGATTTCTTCTTCTAAAGTCCGTTGATGACTTTGAGCAAGATATTTGAGTTTTTCAAGAACGATAGGATTAAGCTTTTGCAAAATAACTGGAGTCATAAAACCTATAAAGTAAAACCAACATTAGCTAACTATATTTTAATCTCCTCATCCAATAATTGCATCTCTCGCACTCACCTAATATCATTGCACTCATTCTGTCCTCAAAGCTCTCCTCCAATGACCAGCAACCATCTTTAATAACGTAGTAATTGATACAATCATTATAGTTAAATGGAAAAAGCCGGGATAAACCCAGCCTATTTATTATTTAATTGCCATAGATATCACCTTCTGGAATGAATTCATCATCAACAGGGGAATTACCATTAACAGTGAAAGTCTCTACTGGTTTGGATTTATCAAGCAATTTTCTGTATTCTTCTCTGACAGCTTCCCGACATTTATCTTGGAGAAGTTGAGTACACATATCCTCGTTTTCTCCTTCTGATATTGAAGCCCAGAGTGAACAGCCTAATGTGGCACTATTAAAGTCACCCAAATTAAACTTTCTTTCGTAGCTGACTGCGATAGTTTTGACAAACATTTTAACCCCTATTTTTTATTCAAAAGTAACCAAATTCATTAAGCGATAGCATTAATCACTTTTTCCAGTTGTCGGGGTTTTCAGGGGATGCCAGGGTTTCTTCATATTCCGAATTAATGAATGCTAAATTAAACTGTTCTTTAGCTATTAATAATCCCAAGTTTTCAAACTTTGCATAGGCTTCTTCATCCCATATTGGTGCAGTTGCAATTGCTTCCAACAACCTTGAATTATAATCTGTCAATACCCCATGATTATCCAATAATTCAATCACCTCTAATAACCGTTGCTTTGGTGGTTTTGGACGATCAGGTAATAATGCTTTCGGGGTAAATCCTGTTAACAGTTTCATTTGGTAAACTCCTAAAGAATTATATTCTAAACATGACAACATTAATAGGCTGGGAAACCCCAACCCGATTAATTACTGATAAACTTCTAAAAAGACCCAGAAATAAACCTGAATCAAATAACTAGATAAAAGATGTTTTCTTATTAGCAAGTTCAATTAATTCATCTACAAATTTACATAAAGTTTCCATATCATCATTTGGAGCTTTACGAACTTGTATAAACGTTTCATCTAAATCTGGTTTATCACCATCTCCCATCAGTCCGGGGTCAAACAAGATATGAACCAATGCTACCTTAGTGTTCTTAGCCCATCTGGTAACTTGAATTTCATAATGTCCATATAATCCATCATCATAGCGAGGGTCTTTACATATAAACATGGAACTTTCTAAAAAGTCTATAAACTTCCCATCCGGTGAAATCCAGGTTCTTTTTTCCATTTTATTAATATCAAACAGTTCTGCGTACATTTCTAATTTCTCCATATAGTCAACAGCCCCAATAAGCGATAGCATTAAAAAAGTCAGCAATACCCTTATGTATTGCCAACTAATTGTTAGAAATTGTCTGGATCATTCCAACCAGGAGGATTCAATACCAAAGTTGGTTCAAAAATAACATTTGCTCCATAATCTCTAACAAGGTCATCACAGTTTCTGAGAGATTGAATCAAACAACTGTCGAAATCTGGAGTACAAGCATTACCATCAAATATATAGAAATCAGGATGCGAGGAAAGACTAACTTCGGAAGCATATCGTTGTTCAATCCACGTAGGATGATTTTCATAAATTTCGATTTGGAATCCTTGATAATGAACTATCATGTTATTCATGGGTGTCCTCGCAATTAATAAAAAACCAACACCTCTGCGCGATAGCGTCCCCACAGAAAAAAAAGAGTCAGAATTACTCCTGACTCGTGGTAAACTTAATAAGCGTTAAGCATTTGACTAACTAAACTAGGATTAAACTCAGCAAGTCTTTCTACAAAAAATGCCGACTGTTTAATCTTTTCTTCCTTGGGTAGTTTCATCAACTCCTGAATTATCAAACTGATTGCACGACGTTCAGCTTTATAATCCTCGAACTGAGAAAGCCATACCCAATTAATTCCTGAACTTGAAAAATGCTGAACAATAATATCTGTGTCGGTAACTTCTCGAAGCACGTCCCTAGTTTTGTTCTCACCTTTCTCATCTTGAAATTCCTCAGTAACTAATGTCTTAGTTTTGTAAAGAATTTCATAAACTTTTCCAAGCTCATTATCATCTTCGGAAAAGATTTTGATAAGTTCATATCCATGAGTTTCCAAAATCGCACTCAAATATTGAAAGAATTGCTCATCTCTCTCTTTCAGTTTTTTCTTAGATTTCAACATTACAAAACCTCCCCAATCATCCAAGCCTGAAAAGCAACACTAGACCAATCGGGTCTTAATATTTCAAAGAGTTCATTAGCTTTCACTGCTAACTCATTTTGTTGATGAATGATATTAATTAACTGAGAACAAACGGAGTCTAATTCCTCAAAAGTACCAATACCATCATTGATTTTGGTTTCTAATTCGTTCAGGATATTTGGGTTCATAATTACCTTTAAAAAACACCAAAACCCTGAAGCGATAGCGCCCAAAGCAAAGAATACTCTGGGCATTTGTATTTAGATAACTTCAACCCCAAATGACAGGGTTTTCACAAACTCATTAAACCGACATTCCCGGATTTTCTTTGTCCATAGTTTGCGATCGCCATCCCAATGAAACCTAGCATTACTAGCCAAACTACGAGTTTCATATTCAACCAATGCCTTCAACTCAATCATCGGTGACTGGGAAACCCTAATAGCCTGATTCACTATTTCTGGTAATATCTGTTTACGCCGATTAAAGCATTCCACCAATAACCGGACATCATCACCTGTACGGTGAACAGTGCTAATGCCAATACCCATGAATAAAGCTAAATCAGTAAGTTTGTAGCTGTCATTTTTAGCAGGATAACCCCAATCAAAATCCTTCATGGCACATAACCAATTGAGGTTTGTATTCAATAATTTATCTACCAGGGGTGCATCAAATTCAGCATTAAAAGCGATCGCATAATCAGCAGCATTAGCCATTTTCTTGAGCGTTCCCACAAATATTGGTGCAATCCATCCAGGAGCATTCAATGTCAACTCTGGACTAATACCATTCACAAACTCTGCGGGGTTTTCTGTCACTGGTAACACTGTGGAAATACTACAAATCGCCCCGGTTTCCCTGATATTCTCACCAACTTGATACAAAGTTCCTGCAATCTCACATACCTTTGCATCATTAATATCTGTGGTTTCGGTGTCAATAATTAATAGTTTCATTTTGTTGTCTGTTGTTTAAATAGTCACTTTTTATAGGCGATAGCACTCCTTAAAAAAAAGACCCAAGGTTTCCCCTGAGTCCTTAATTTTCCGTGAATCCTTAATGACTATTGTTGACTGTCTGGTAATGCCAACTTAGTAGGTGCTGGTAACAAAGCCTTGACGGTTTCATCAAAGCCTAAGCTAGTATCATACTTTTCCAACACCGCAGACATTTTAGTTCTTGTTCCCATAAACAAAGCTGGGAAGTTTTCTTCATCGGGGTGAATGTAAGTCCCTACTTTGCAGCAGAATGACCGATTTTTACCTTCACCTTCCTTAACACCTTTAAACTCCACATCAACAACACACAATGACCGCCATCTATCATCTTTACCACTGGGTTTCTTGTTCAGCATTCTCGCAAATGTTAATTCAGCTTGAGAGTAATACTGTTCCAAAGCTTCTCGTAAACTCCACAGCGATACATTCTTGAATCTGATTCTAATTGGAGTTTCATGGAGAAAATTGTTGGCATTATCTAGAAACATTATTAAATGCTCTGAAACTGCACTCATCATTTTCTTGTCAATTTCTTCAGAATATTCGTCGTACCAACCAATCATTATTCCTTCTAATTCTCGGTTATCTTTCAAATCAGTTTTATATCTCAAATAGGGACGCACATTACCCAAGATTATCATTCTAGCATTGGTAATAAATAATCCTTTCTCAACACCACCTGATAAATCCTTTTCAACTATTTCGGGAGTTCCAAACCATCCAGCTTTTGCTAAACTCTTTTCAGGAATGAATAACCCGGCTGTTTCCTCATTGATGACAATTCCATAAGGAAATCGCTTGGGTCTTACATAATTAAACTCTTCTCCCATTACCGCAGGGTCAATCTCAAATTCTGCACTAACATCTACTTCTTGATTATCAAGATTCTCGGTAACTTCATCAACTGTTTTTTCAGTATTATCAGTCATTTCATTAACTCCATTTTGAACATTATCAACAGTCATTTTATTAACTCCATTTTCAACATTGTTAGCGGTTCTTTTTCTAGTCATAATCAAAATTGAAAGACATTAACATCATTTAGTTTCATAGAAACCAACATCAAAAAGCGATAGCATTAGAGACAAGGTTTCCCCTATCTCCCAACTATTACGTCAATAAATTCACCGATGTATCCACCAAAGCATGACCACTATTATCAATCAGTGTTTTCATCCGTTCTTCGAGTCCTGGTTTTCCCCGAACTCCCGAAAATGAATAATCAAAACATTCATGTTCACCTTCAACTAAATTAAAACTAATGGTGGTGATTACTCCACATAATTCCAGTTCTGATTCAACTTGTTTTCTGTATTGTAACCAAGGATTCAAAGCATCAATAGTCCCATTATTCAGCAGTGCATAACACCAATTACTCTGCATATCAAGAAACGTTATTTGCACCCAATTCTGTGCAGGTAAATGGGCAAATGGTTTACCATAAACTGGTTGTGATGCCCATAATATAATCATCTTCAAAGTTGCACCAATGTCACTCAATTCCTTGCCAACTTCCAGGTAAACTTTCCCTGTTTTACGATTAAATCTATATCGTCTTAATTCCATTGTGTCACATTGAAATCACCAATACTACAAAGCGATAGCATTCAATCGTTCAAAAACACCGATAAATTGGGGTCTAAATACAATGTTGATTCCCGGTGTTCGTGGTATTGTCGTTTGAGATTGGTAATGCGGCGATCGCTCAATAATCTATCCCGTTGTTTCTCCAATAATTCAATCTGTCCCTGAAGGTCTTCAATCTGAGATTCAATCTCTGCAATTTGTTCAGAATTTTTATTAGCTAATTCCCCAGTAATTCGGTGAATATCCTCATCTAATCTGGCTAATTTGGTATCTTCTTTATTAGTAGAAAACTTTTTCCTGAAAACTAAAACAATTCTGCCATCTTTGTTGTTATAAACCGCCTTGTTTTTAGCAGTTGCAACGATTTCAAGAGCTTCAGAAATAGCATCTGGCATCACCACCTCAATTTCTGCTGAGATTTTATTAACGGAATTTCGCAGACTCAATAACAAATCCAGTGCTTTATGTGATTTATTCATGGTAATATTGAGAGTAAATGACCAGTGTTTTCACACCAGTCACTTTGTTTACTATTGGTTGATAGATTCTTGTTCTTGTGATAGAATTGAAGTTAAGGTTTCTACATCAAAATCTAATAACCCCTTGGCACTTTGTTGAAATAGTTTGAACTTTTGCAGTGCATAATCTGAACTAACAAACCCGGTTCTTTCCAGGAATTGTTCATAATTCATTTTCCAATATGCACGGGATAAACTTTCTAGAAATTCATTCATTGGTTAATACCAAAAACAACAACACCACTAAGCGATAGCATTAACTCATCTCAATCTCACTATCCTTTTATCCAGTGAATGTTGTCGAGATACCTGATTAAATACTTTGCGGATATCTGTAATTCTCAGATTCTTGTAACTGGTAGTCCCAATACCCAATCGTTCCCACACACCAATTTGCTGGAAATAAACGCAGAGATAATATCCATAATCAGGCCATATTAATATTGGACATTGAATGCCTGTATAATAAGGTTGAAACTCCCGCACGGGTTTACCTAAATCCTTGAGACTACCCTTATTGATTAGCCAGAAATCTGCGTCTGCAAAATCATTTTTGACAATCCAATTAAAACAAGACTTATTTTCCATTGCTTCCCAAAACTCAGCAGAATCGGGAAGCGATAGTGTTAGAATAAACTTAGTTGCTGGGGTTCAATAACTTTGATTTCTAAAGTTCGGGGATTAAATTGAATGATGAGAATATTTTTAACAGTCGCTAAATTCACACTCAACGCTGTCCCCCCAGTCAACCGTCCATCATAAACAGCCAGACACAAATCAGAATATTTAACCATCCATTGATCACGGGCTTGCATGACACCAGGGGCGTATTCTGGATAAAGGACAATCTTGTTGGATGCAGACTTCAGGAGTTCTTTGTATTTAACTTTCTGTTGCAGACTCCATAATCTGTCCTGATCTTTACAAGGAATCACCGCAGTCCAATTAAGTTTTCGTTTAATTAACACCTCAGCAGCTAATTGGTCAGTTCCTAAAGCCATACCATTGAGAAACTCTGTCACCCCTCGTTTTAAAGCAATATCAATTAATTGGTTAATGGGGTCTTTAATATCATCAATGTTCCGGTGTCCAGTGAAAAACGCTTTCATAATGCTTGCATAAACAACACTACAAATAAGCGATAGCAATTAATAAAAGTCCCTAGATAAACTAGAGACTATTCAAATTATTCTATGTCATGTAATTCTTGAGCTTCCTGAATAGATTTAATAGTGCTTTCCAGAAGTTTGTTAATCAATTCAATTCGTGTTTGATATGGTATCATGGGATTATCCAGGTTTTCTATTTGGAACTTCACTGCTAAAGTATTGTTAAGAGCGATCGCTAAATTATTTCGCATTTCATTATCCCGCTTTTCGTATTCCTGAACCTCTGCTAACTCCCAATCTTCTGGTTCATATTTTGTTACAGAAACAGGCATTCCATGAGCTTCGTATTCTTCAGTATATTGTGACATAATGATATTACAAAAACATCATCGTCAACAAGCGATAGCATTAAATAACCCCAATCTTGTTAGACTGAGGTTAATAAGTACAAATTAATCATCTCTGAAAGAATTAAATAACGCTTTTTCAACATCATTTCTACTTTCAATTTCACCCAATTTCGCTAATGCAGCATCTAAACTCTGATAAGTAGCACAACAATAGAGATGACGCTTTTCAAATATCCCATAATAGCCGGTGATACCTTGAGCTTTACCTGCTCTAGTGATATCTGTACACCACTTCACATAAATGCGATTACCAACAGTAGCTAATTCTCGTTTAACGAACTCCTTTTGCTTGAGTTGTTCGCCGATTTCTTTAACTTCTGTGATAACTTCTTCACGGGTCTTAGACCACCAATGACAATCTTCACTCTTCACCAAAATGTCATCAATATATATTTCATAAGCCCATGCGTCTTGACGCATAGATTCACGATAATATTGACGGAGATTGCGAATACTGCCTTGGATTTCAGGGGCTTGATAAAACATGATAAATACCAAAAAACAACGCCCCCTGTCAGCGATAGCGCCCCCACAAATTAATTTACTTAACTCCAATATATTGCTAAACTGGAGTTATTTATTTTTGTAATTAAACTACTGGATGATAACCTTTCTCTTGATTCAACTGCCAAAGATTGATACTAAATCTTTCATTACTCAAAATTTTAGTTACACCATGAAGTTTCTTACAATTAAACGCGATGATATCACCATCATTTAATTGATATTCCTTACCATCATAGTGAAATACACAACTACCAAGATTCACAGTTCTAGCGATCGCTCTGGAATAACCATGATCTCGATGTTCTTTAATCAATCCTGTACTATGAATACCATTGATATTACCACCGAAAGTTAGTAAACCGATATTAGTTCCGGGATAAACTCGTTGACAGAAATTCCAAAGTCTATCATTATGATAACTTTTAGTAATTTTGCCATTACTAAGATTACACTCATGAAATAACCAAAGTCTATATCTACCTTTAGCATAGTTACTAACATCACTAGTCATTAAACTTGTAGTTTCTCTACAAAAACTTCTTAAGTCAGCTAAAGTTTCAGATTTGACTTTACTAATTAGTTTTATCATGATTAATTTCCAAAAAATCATCCCCTTTGCGCGATAGCGCCCCCACGGATAAATGGACAATAAAAAATCCTAACTCTCAAATGAAAGCTAGGATTGATATTGTTAAACTCGTTTAATAAATTGACCTATTTTCAAATAATCAATTTCTTCACCATCTTCATCAATAACCACAAAATGATGAAATATTGTGGAACGAGTGATTTTGATAACTTCACAAACACCACAACCAGAAATCTTGTATTTACCTCCTATTTCAATGCAATCACCATTTTCACATATTGGTAACTCACATTCAAAAGGATCATAACCATCACCAAAATAAGGGTTATAATAATGAGGCATTCCCCCAATCATTGCAGTTCTTGAACATTTAGGTAAATCAAATTCTTGGGCAATTACAGCATATTCTTCAGGGGTTAACCTTGTAAAATAAGTCAACATAACAAATACTAAAAAACAACGCCCCCTTTCCGCGATAGCGCCCCAACGAGTAAACTATCGGTAACATTGAGCGCAGCGATTCTAAGTTAAGTTTGCAAAGACTAGCCCTGGACTGCTTGCAGGACACGGCGGTATTGGCTCAACGAATCTGTTATAAAAAAAGCCAGTATCCCCAATGAGAATACTAGCTTATGCTTATGAACTAAACTTGAGTTAATAACCATTCAATACAACATTTTATCAACTCTGCATGAGAGCGCTCGCTAATGTAAATCAACTTCACATTCTCATGTTGTTTTGCAAATTCAACAATCTGCATGAGATGTTTGAAATACATTCCACGATACCAACGCGGTTCTGTTCCCCAAACTTTCAATTTACCTTCTTGATAACGGGAAAGATACTGTTGAATTTCTTTCCAGAAAATAGCTTTTTGTTGTTCAATAGTGTAATCATATCTCCACAGATAAGAACTACCGAGAACATCATAATCTTCAGTCCAACCTTCACTGACATTGAAAACCTTGTTACTGAGTCTGAAGCGGGTTTTTTCAACTTGACAGATTTGGGGATTGAACTGTTCAATAATAATCATAACGAATACCGAAAAAACAACGCCCCCTCCCCGCGATAGCGCCCTAATGAGTAAACATACAAAAAGTCCTAACTGTGGAGTCAGGACTAATAAACTAAATCTGAGCTAAGATATTACCAACTTCATCATATTCACAGTTACGATTTACTGGGTAATCTTCACTTTCACTGTTGGTATGATCCAGAAAATGATGTTTACCATGATAATAATTACCCACAAATAACTCACATCTATGATGGTATAATACACACTGTTGGTTAGTTAAGTGGGGTTGAATATGCTCACGTTCAAAACAAATTTGTTCAGTGAGTTTATTAAAGTCAATACCATTTTTATCACTTTTATCACTGGGTTTTTCGGGTAAACCGCTACCAAATTTACTGGGGATGTTAATTGCCATAATTCCTCATGTTAGATAATCAAAAACGCCAAGTGATAACATTAAAAAAAAGCCCTAATCCCCAAAGGAGACTAGGACTGTAAACTAATTAGTATGGAATGTTATCTGGTTGATTACCTTCAACATAATCAACACTGGCAGGTTCGTTATTAAAACTAGCTGGTTCATTACCAATACCAGTAGCTCGATTACGTTTCTGATAATATCTGGTTCTTTCACCAAGCAAATCATCTACGGTATAACCTAAATCTGCAATGAACTTGTCAAACTTGGCTTGGTTCATCTTATGAATCTCATGAGTTAACCATTCTGCTTCAAAGATTTTATAACCTTCCTCACCTTTAACACGATTATCAATCTTGTACTGTTCCCAAGCCAAAACTCGAATTCCATCCTTGAGTTGAGAAAGTTTCTTGTCAGCTTTGGAAAGAATGTTGATAGCCATAACAAAACCTCGAAAACAACGCCCCCTCTGCGCGATAGCGCCCCTACCGATAACTTCCGGGTAACTCAAGACTATGGCTTACGCCACGCTGCGCTATCAATGCCAATAGGGGGCTGATTACCTATGTTTACAATGCTGATAATATTGATAATGCTTCGGGGTTCTCAAGTGAATGAGCGATCGCCAGGAGCATTATTAATTATACTAAATTTTGTAGTATATAAATCTCAGACAATATCATACTATTGACAACAAAATTAATGGTATCATAAAGAAGTTGGGGATTTATTATAAATCCCAAAAACCGGTGGCAAATATGACAGAAGCAACAGCGAACTATGATCAAACATGGAAAGAAGCTATAGGGGAATATTTGGAATTATTCTTACAAGGTTGAGTCGAGGGGGGATATTATTCCCCGCCCCTCTCAGTTAGATCCGGACGTGCCACTTTCACGGCATCCGGCTCCCGATGTTCTTAGCTTTCGCTTTTGCTCATGTGAATGTAATCGTGGCAGCTTTCGTGAATTGCTAGAAGGTTTTTAGTTTTCCAGTTTTGGTGGTTTCCATCTATATGATGTAAATGTACCTTCTCGTCACTGAGCATTTTTAACCCACAATGACCACATTTATGGCTTTGCCGTTTGAGGGCTTTAGAGGTGTTATTGTCATATAACTTACTATTGCGTTCGCTCCAGTAGGTTAAATCTCCATCGTAGGGTGATTTCTCACCTTTGACATTGATGTGTTTGTTTTCGGAGTAAGGAACTGTTGGGAATGCTTTCTTTATTAGCTCTTGGCTATTATGGCGATTCTGCTTAGTTTCCTTGTTAAATACCTTGAATGCTCTGTGATTGATGTGCCATAAGGAAAACTTCGACCCATCCATCTTGCAGAAGCGGTGGTAATTCCTCCAACCTCTGACTACAGGGGCTAATTTCTCAGCCTTTGTGGTAGCACCATAATTCGAGTTGTTGACGATGAATTTTACTTTCTTGCGGAAAGCTTTGAAGTTGTCCACTGAGGGAGTACATCTAAACTTTCCGTTTTTCTGGACTTTAAAATGCCAGCCCAGGAAATCAAATCCATCTGTCGCGGCGGTTAGCTTTGTCTTTTTCTCACTGACTTTCATTCCCCGCTCTGCTAGGAACTGACTGATTTTGTCAAGTATTTCTGTGGCATCGTCTTGAGGTCGGAGTATTATCACCATGTCATCCGCGTAACGGATTGTTGGCTCGACAATATCTCCATTTGAGGTATTGTCTGTAATTCTGTAGCTAGATATACGGTGATATCTATGAATACTTTCAATCCCATTTAAGGCGATGTTAGCTAACAGTGGACTTACCACTCCTCCTTGGGGTGTTCCTTGTTCAGAAAACTCTGGATTGACTCCGGCTTTGAGACATCGGAATATTCCCTGTCTTATACTATAAGGAGCGATGAGTCTATCCATTATGGCGGTGTGGTTTATCCGGTCAAAGCATTTTTCAATATCGAGTTCTATAACTCGTTTATCTATTCCATTAGCTTTAGAGTTTAAGTTGTTGTACAGGTATCTCTGGGCATCATGTGCCGAGCGTCCCGTCCTAAAACCGTAGCTCCTAGCGTGGAAGGTTGCCTCATGTGCTGGTTCTAGTGCGTATTTGACAAGGCATTGATATGCCCTATCTGCAATAGTGGGGACTTTGAGAATCCGGGTTTTTCCGTCCTTTTTGGGGATGGGTATTTCACGTAATCCCTGGTGTTTCCAGTCGTTACCTTCGGTTCTAAGTTTTTCACTTAGTTCAAACCTTTGCTCGAATGAGAGCGCGGTTTTGCCGTCTATTCCCGCTGTCTTTTTCCCAGCATTTAGCTGTGTTACTTGACGGATAGCCAGTAATCTCGCTGCGGTTGATTTCAGAATCAGCTTTTGTAGGGACTTAGCTTTGCGCTTGTCGCCAACTTGAACAGCTTTGTACACGCGTTTTTGTAGGCGGAATAAGTTACGACGGAATTGCTTCCAAGGTAACGTTTTCCAGGATTCACTAGAGTTTTCTCTGTGTCTAATCATGCTCTGCTCCAATCTGTGTATTCTGAACACCTCCGACCAATTACGGTCTGTCCTACCCGAACTGAAGGAATTCCGCTGCTCGTCCAGCCTACTTATAGGGTTCGACCGCCCTTAGACCTTCAATCCGTTTTTATTCGTTCCCTCGGCTAGATTGTTAGTTCCGTTAGGTGTAGCCACTTCAACCACTGGATTCCCTAGACTCTTACCGCTATTGAAGAACGATGCGGCGGGAATTAGCTCCAGTAAAGTCAGGTGTTGTTGTTGTGTCCTGCTTTGGACTAGGTTGCTTTTTTAGGCTCTGTTTCACCGTAGGAACTCCCCGTTAACGCCAAGTGTCATCTCACAACAGATGTCTGATTGCGTCCTGTTCCCAGCTTCGACCTCCCGATACCGAGTCGGGTCATCGTGGGCAGATAGGGAGTCATACCTGAGTCTGGTAGATGGGACTTACACCCATATCAGACCGAGAGTTCAACCTTTTTTTCCATGATTGGATTGGGTTGGTTAGCTTATGTACGGACTGATTACCGTGATTCAGCTAACAACGAATCGCACTTCTTCTATCCAGACATTCATCAAGAAATTGACTGGAGTAAAACTCCTATATCTTTAGATAAGGAACTAGAACAAATTACCGCATCTAGTCAAACTAAAAAACGCTATGCTGATAAATTGTTTCAAGTGTGGTTATTAAATAATGAAGTAATTTGGATTTTAATACATATAGAAGTCCAAAGTCAGCATGATAAAGAATTTCCACAAAGAATGTTTATCTATAATTATCGTTCTTATGATTTATTTAATCAACCAGTAATAAGTTTAGCAATATTAGGAGATGAAAACAAAAGTTGGCGACCAAATAGTTATGAATACGGTTTAGGTAATAGTAGAGTTAAAATGGAATTTAGTATTGTCAAACTATTAGACTATCAATGGTCAGACCTAGAAGCAAGTAATAATTTATTTGCTATAATAGTAATGGCACATCTAAAAACCAAAGCTACTACTAGGGACTTAACTGCAAGAGAACAATGGAAGTGGAGTTTGGTTAGACCATTATATCAAAAAGGCTTAACTAAGTTTGACATTATTAATCTAGTTAAGTGCATTGATAAAATGATGACTTTACCACCACCATTACAAACGGAATTTCAAACCAAATTAGATGATTACGAAAAGGAGTTAAATATGCCATTCCTCAGCACTATTGAAGAAAATGCCCAAGAAAAAGGTAAGGAAATTGGCAAGGAAATCGGTAAAGAAATTGGGGCTAGAAAAACTCGTCAAGATAACATTATCAAAATCCTCACCAATAGATTTGATAATCTTCCAGAAAAGATGATCTATGCTATCAAGCAAATTGATGATATGTCCATCCTGGAAAATTTACTTTTACCCAGTATTAATGTTAATTCTTTGGAGGAATTTCAACAGTTAATTGACTCGGCTTTGCATAAAAATTAACCATATCAGATTCCCGAATTATTAACTAAATTCATCATTTATTGAGAAAATGGAAAAAAGCAGTCGGGGATCTGGTACATAAATAATAAACCAGAGAGATAAATAGTAATCATGACCAATATTACAGCAAATTATGATCAAACATGGAAAGAAGCTATAGGGCAATATTTTGAATCATTTCTACAATTCTTTTATCCAAAAATATATGAACAAATTGACTGGAGTAAACCCCCTATTTCTTTAGATAAAGAACTAGAACAAATTACCGCATCTAGTCAAACTAAAAAACGTTATGCGGATAAATTGTTTCAAGTCTGGTTATTGAATAATGAAATAATTTGGATTTTGATTCATATAGAAGTCCAAAGTCAATATGATAAACAGTTTCCTCAAAGAATGTTTATCTATAATTATCGTTCATTTGATTTATTTAATAAACCAGTGATTAGTTTAGCTATCTTAGGAGATGAAGATGCAAAATGGCGACCAAATAGCTATAAATATGGGATAGGCGATAGTGAAGTAAGCATGAAATTTAGTATAGTGAAACTGCTAGACTATCAATGGGAAGAACTAGCTGCAAGTAACAATCTGTTTGCTATAATAGTAATGGCACATCTGAAAACCAAAGTCACTACTAAGGACTTAACGCAAAGAGAACAATGGAAATGGAACTTAGTCAGACCATTGTATCAAAAAGGCTTAACTAAATTTGACATTATTAATTTAGTCAAGTTCATTGATAAAATGATGACGTTACCACCACCATTGCAATTAGAGTTTAACCATAAATTAGAACAACATGAAAAGGAGCTAAATATGCCTTTCCTCAGCACTATTGAAGAACTTGCAGAAGAAAGAGGCCAAGTAAAAGGTGCTAAAGAAACCTGCCAAAACAATATTATCAAAATTCTCTCCAAGAGATTTGATCATGTTACAGAATTGATGAGTAATTCCATCACAAAAATTGATGATATGCTTATTCTGGAAAATTTACTTTTGTCAAGTATTAGTGTTCCCTCATTGGAGGAATTTCAAAAGTTAATTGATGCAGAATTACAGCAAAATCAATGATATTATATCCCTGATTTCTTCTATTATGAGGAAGTCAGGGATAATCATAACAGACTAATATTCAAAATTAACTTGAGCAATCCATTTATTATCAGTTCTGGGGGATTGTTGATAAATGCCAATACCAGTGGTAAAGAATTGTCCCATCATATTAAATACTCTATAATATAATCATCACCACAAAGCAATAGCAATAGCATTACTAAATGATTCAATAACGCTATTTGCTATTTGTTATTGCCAGTTAATCAAATCAACAACAGATTCAGGTAATAACCCACGCACCTTAATTTCTAATGGAAACCTTGGCACTCGTTTAGCTTTGCGGGGTGTAGCATCGTCACCTTCAAAGTATCCATTATTAGCAATTACCCAATCTCGGAATCTGGGAAATTCCACCTGAGATTTCAAACCAATATAGGTAATGAAACTGATAAATCCCGAACTTTCATCGGTGGATTCTGTCCAGTTAAATTTATTAGAATAAGTCCCGCAAATAACAACTCTGCTATGCAATTGCATAACTATATAATTGCCATGTGGTGAAGTAGAAAGTACAGTTCCTTCAATTCCAGAAAACTTCATTTTGTTCATGATTATGTTAGAATCAAAAAATGGCTAGAATTCAGTTAGATGATAATAATGTAGTGCTGGGAATAGTTTTACTCATGCCTATTCCCTTTTTTTCTAATCTGGCTCTGAATAACTATCAAACCAGATTATTTCATGATCAGAAAATCCAATCATCCTGGCTAAACCGTCCTCACATTTAACAATTAACTTCCCCGAAACTGAAATTTCAACAAATCTAGTAATCCGGGGTTCACTTAATAGCAAATTTAATTGCTCACAAGTTAATTCAATGGATTCTAAAGGTTTGATTCCAGTTTGCTTAAAGAATGCAGTGGTCATAATATCAACTTAAAACAACAACATCCAAAAGCGATAGCATCTGTACCAATATCTAGATTTTCCATCTGCTTATCTTGATGCAAATTTGCAAGTATATTTATTATATTGATGAGATTAATTAGTATATTTATAGTACAAACTATGACACCAGAAGAAGTTTTAAATCAAATAAGTGATGGAATTTGGGTTAATAAAAGTGGACTCAAAGTACCCACAGAAATTGTCCAAGCTTTATCAAATAAAGAGGATTGGTTTGATTCCATAGAACCTGTAAAATTCTCTGAAGATAACTTACCTGATTTAAAGGCAATTATAAATTACTTCTCAGAACAGGAATTAGATGATGAAGTTGGCTATGCAAGTGCGGAAATCTTGCAATCATGTTATGGTGTCAACAAAGTTTTTAATAGTAAAGTACATGGAAATCCTAGCGCAGTTGGTCAACAAAAACTTGATGCAATTGGACAACGCCCAACGAACAAAGAAACTTATAAAGCGGCTGTTGAGGTCAATAATTTACTAATTAATTGGAAAAATATCAATAATAGTGGTTATAGTAATGATGACTCAGCTTATGACAGAATTAAAGCTATAGAAAAAGTCAATAAAGATTGGTTTTCTCAACAAGTTGAGGACTTAAAAACCAAAGTTCTTGAAGCTTATGATAATTTACTTTCAATGTTTGATCAGCGAGAAGACCCCGTACCACAAGAGGTAAGGAATCACTTTATTGGAATTAGGGAGAAAACAGAGAAGGAATTTCCATCTGCGATCGCTGATTTTCCCCAGGACAACCTCAACATTGTCAATATATTTCAAGGACTCCTAGATAAAGTCAAAGAAGAACTTGCGGATGCTTTACAAAAAATCAAAGAATTGGTTTTAGGTAAAGATGAATCCAAGGCAGCGAGGGCAGAAGCGAGACAAGAACACAAGGATAAATCAGGACTGTTGAAGTTTCTGAAAAGCAAGATTGTTAATCCAACAATTAACGGTATCAAAAAACTATTTAGAAAAGCCGGCAAATTGTTATCTAATAAAGAAGAAAATAATTATAAAGAAGACACAATTAAATCCCAATTTGGGAATATTTCTAGTGCTTATGGTGCAATTGTTCCTGTCGATATACCGACAACAATCAACGCTATTGAAGTATTGAAAAAGATTACCGAAAGTATTCTGACAACATTTATTTTAAAGGGAGTGCAATTACCGGGAGTTTTCGTTGAAGCCTTAAAAAATACTACGATTTCTATAATCTTAAAACGATTGGATATTCCCGGAGGTGAAGCAATTCGTTATATTACTGGGGGATTACTAAGAACAGTAAAAGATTTATTACCAGCAGTTTTCAATAATACTGGAATGTTTGCGGGGGCATGGGGTTTATTAACAGCTTGCGCTCCTTATATTTTAGCAGCAGCAATACTGGTGATTATTGCTATCAAAATGGCTAAAAGAAATCAACTCGGTGATTTTATCTTGATACTGGGGTTACTAGCATCCCAAACAGAACCCGATATCTGTTGTGCCAGGGTAATTGGTGACGAGAAAATGGAGGATATACAAACATTGAAAGAGGGATTTATTACCGAAACCAATAAGAATTATGACTTTATTTATGCTTTGACATTTAAAAATGAACAGATTGCTAGAAGCATGGACATATCCAATGAAACTCCGGTAATTATTCCTGAAGAAGCCGCTATCACAATTAACGCAGGATTATCAAGTTTAGAATACATGGATTTTTAATTATGACAATAACATTCACAAACACCCGCTATATCGAAGATGGTTCGGTAGGTTCAATCGCCACCGTTGCTGAATGGTCAGTGTGGAATTGTACTGAAAATAAATGGTCAAATGCACCTAGAGTAGTATTACGAAATATATTATTAGCAGGATTACATCCAAAATTAGATTTTTGTATTGGGGAAATAGAAACAACAGAAACCAGGGCATCAGCATTAAACGCATTTAAACCTAAAGGTTATCAAGCAGCATTCTTTCTGGATTTAGCCAGTGGTTCTAGAAATCATGGAAGATTCACATTCACTAATGAAAAAACCATCGGTAAAAAGTATTTTGGGGAAACAGCTAAAGACCAATGGAAACGTATAATTTACGGTAGCATTTTGCATACTGGTTGTAAGAAACTGGTATACAAACAAATGAAATATGTAGTAGTAGATGATGAAAATAAAGATTCAGATGGTAACGACTTAGATGATGCAGTCAATAATATTCATTGGGAAACCGGGGATAGTCACGCCAAAGCTAGTAAAGCACTGATGCAATTACTGGGACTGCCATTACAACAATTTAATCCCGATACTGGAGAAGACGAAGAACTTGAACCTGATGAAAATAAACCCTTACAATTTCGGGCAGCATTCAGAAACAACGATAATTTAGTAGAATGGATTGGTAAAGGTACTGTTGGTTATAACCCTAAACTCAACTCTTCTGAATTTGATTTAGTCATTCCCTTATCTTCACTCAAAGGCAATAAACCAGCGTTAGGAAATCATCAAGGTAAACTATTATTTGGTTTGGTGTTTGAAGGGGAATTACGCCGGGCTAAACCAGGATGGATGTTACTCCAGTGGTTCTCATTTGAAGTGCTACAAAAAGATAATATCATCAGCAAATTAGAAGCTAAATGCGATCGCCTATCTCAAGCCTATAATTCCATCACTGACCTAGCGGAAATCCTGAGAATTGACCAATCAGAAGCGGAGGCAGAAATAGAAGAAGGTAGCGATCAACTCCAGTCCGAAGCTGAATATGAAAACACGATGATTCGGATTATTAAAGCCGATAAAGCGGGTCTTTTACTGTTACATCCCTATGTGGTAACTCGTATCAAAGAACGCATGAGGGCTGTATGGTTAAACTTAGCTAAAGCTGCGGGTATCCGATTCTATTCAACAATGGCACAACCAGATGAATCCTTGGCTCATTATCATAGAGTATTACCAGATGGCAGAATCCAAGGTAAAAAAGTATTCTGCGCCCCGGACTTTGAACCGGGAGAATACATAGTTTTCTGTAATCCGATGCGACATTGGGGAGACTGTCAACTCTGGGAAAACAAACATGAGGGGACTTATGTAAATGCAACTGGTATTATGGCCGCACCTCGGTTACTACTACTGAACTTAGGACGTGATACGGATGGTGATTTTATACAATTAATCAAATCTTCTGCGTATCCAAATATGAGAGAAGCGATCGCTAACTTCGATGAACCCCCAGCCACCAGGAAATTCCCCAAGATGGCGTTACAGGGGAACTTACAACAGATTGCGATTAATAGCATGAATGATATGACTGGTGTAGTGGCTTCACTGTTGGCACGCGCCCGTTCTGGTAGTTGTGAACAGGTGGTATTGAATATTCCCGCCGGAGGTGAACAAAAAGAAGATGAGGAAATGCCGATTATTGATTTTCTATCTCAGCAGGTACAAATTGCTGTTGATAGTTTAAAGTCTGCATATCCCAACAATAAAAACGGATTAGATGCGGTCAGGGATTTTTTAAATGAACAGGGTGCGGAATCCCCTTGGTTAAAAGACTTCAAAGATAAGGAGTGTTATCTAAGTCGTAAATGCGCTGTTAAAGATGATGCTTTAGACACAATTTCCAGACTAGTGCAAACAGTTAATAGTTATTGGAAAGCCCCAGACCTGAGACTAGATTCTTCACCCAGGACTTATGAAAATGTGTTGTTTGGTAATGTTGAATATGCACCAGCACAATTAGAGAAAGCAATGGCTGACCGGACAGAATATCGGGCAGCGATGAAAAAAGCAATTCTTTGGAAAGAAGAAAATGATGATAGTACCCGCATGATCCGGGAAGTTTCCGAACTGTTTAAAGCCCGTAAGGAAAGTATTTATCAAACACCAAAACCCGACGGTAGTTTATACCATCCTGAATCATGGGTTGCTGTGTATTGGAAAGTTGCACATCAAGCGGAAACAGGTGAAGCGGGCATGGTGTTTACAATGTTTGCAGATGAAATTATAGAAAAGTTGAAAAATATGCAACCCGAAATAGCCAAAGTTTTAAAAGTCTACGCAGTTCAACATGGTAGTTGGTCTGCCCCTAAAGCAACACCTTGGATAGGTCAGACAGTACAAATCCGTTCTAAAATAATAGAGCAGGGAGGTAAACAAAAATTAGCAATTGAGATGCAATTTCCTGATGCTAAACAACAATTTGGCTGGCATCATCTAGGATTAGTCGGCGAACAATATCGTCCTTATTACCCCCCAGGACTTACGAAAACTATGTTGGCTTATAGTACAAGGTTTGTGACTGCAACTGGGAAAACCAGTGAACTGACATTATTTGATCCCAATATGGACAAAGAGGATATCAAGGATTTTCTAACTTTTAAATAGTCTTAAAACAATCCTAATGATTCAGGATATAGAGTAAATCAGAGTTTTGGAATCTTTCTTAGTAATTGATGAAGAACTGGCTTCTCTATATTCTTGCTATCACCAATATTCCTGATTCCTGATTCCTGATTCCTGATTCCTGACTCCTGATTCCTGATTCCTGATTCTTAATTCTTGACTCCTAACTCCTGACTCCTGACTCCTGATTCCTGATTCTTAATTCTTAATTCTTAATTCTTGACTCCTAACTCCTGACTCCTGAATTATTCCAAAAAATCTTAGTTACCACTTGTCAAATTCACCTGTTTTTGAGTAATAATTAAATCATAATCTGATGCTGTTAAATGATACGAGAATATGAACGCCAACCTATCCGAATATTTGCAACAATCCACAGGATACAGTGAAGTAACTGTAAAAAGTGTGCTTGAATCTTTCTATAAATTTATTCAAGTTTCTCTTCGTGAGGGTGAGGAAGTGAGAATAGATAAATTTGGGGTTTTTTCCTTTAGAGATTTACCAGAACGTAAAGCCAGAAATCCCCGGACTGGTGAACAAATTGATGTTGATGCTAAACGCAAACCAACTTTCAAATTTTCTAAAGGTTTTGATATTCAACCTGACCCAGCAACATTGCCAATAATTGAAGCAATTAAGCATAATAGTCCGCCAATTCCCCCAATTCCCACAGAATTATTAATCCCAAATAATCGCAGTTGGTTTATGAATATTGATAATCAACCTGTGGAAATATTTGAATCAGAATTAATCTCCAAAGGATTAACAACAATCACTCCATTATGGAGTAATACTACTGGCTGGAAACGTGCTGGTGAAATTCCTGAAATTGGGTATTTATTTAAGGTTGCTTAACTAATTAAGGTTTTGGATCTTAAACATCTAAAATCCAAAACCCTAAATCATAGTAAAATTAATTGAAAATTCTGTACCATACATTTGATAATTCGCATTACCACCAACTACTAATTTATTTTTTGTGTAGTTAAAATCAGTTTGGTAATTACCAAGTAAATATTT
Source organism: Anabaena sp. WA102 (assembly GCF_001277295.1). NCBI lineage: Bacteria > Bacillati > Cyanobacteriota > Cyanophyceae > Nostocales > Nostocaceae > Anabaena > Anabaena sp. WA102. Next base: position 75,330 of record NZ_CP011457.1, read on the forward strand.
TTAGTCCGTATAATTTACCGTCAAAACTTTGGAAATTTCCTATGACCAGTCCATTTGCAGTGTTGTATGTTTGCGTAACTGGTTTTGAGGCTAAGACTCCATTTACATCTAGTGTTACTACATTATTGGATCTAATTATTTTGATGGTGTCTGGGGAATTAATACCAGATACAGAATTTGGGATTGTAATAACATTATTCTGCCCAACACCAACATCAAAGCACCAATTCGAGCCATCTGGGCGCAGATTTAATAATCCGTCTGGCTCAACTCCCATGATATTAGAATATTGGGGATCAATTGCTAATTTAATTTCTATGGCGAAATCGGAATTAAAGTTTTCCTCTATGCCCTTGATGGTTAAAGAAGATGATCTTTTGACAAAGGACAGATGCTCACCTAATGAATCTATTCCAGCAGTCACATTATTAGCCAAAATGCTCAAACCATTGGCTAACATAGTAGCCATATTTAATTGATAAGATTTATCAAAAAGCGTAGGTGTAGGCGTTGGTGCAGGTGTAGATGGAATAAACACCTCACAGACCTTGACAACACCATACAAGGGGTCTGAACCAAAGAAGGCGACATCACAAGTCCCAGACCCACTCACTGTTTTTTCAATCCAGGTGTTGTTGCGTCCATAACGAACGTGCTGCGACTCGCCGACAGTAAAAGCACCCCCTTCTCCAGCCACTTGTACCCACGAACCTGCCGGAGGCGTTGGTGTTGGTGTTGTCGGTGTTGTTGGTAAACTTGCAATTATTTCCTGATATAACCAATTCTTAAAATCTCCAAATTTAACACCAGTGTTATTTCCAGGAACTGAATTATAAATAGAGATAATATCAGAATCCTTAATTGCACTTGCTTGAAGCACAGTCACAGGTAATGCTTGATCATAAATCACCAATTGAGCAGTTTTTACTGGGGCATATTTAGCACCTTTAATGCTAGAAAGAGATAATGTTAAAAATTCATCTCCTTCGGTGTACATATCTTGAATTGGTTTGATATTGACAAATTTAGGAGTTACATCACCATCTACCCAAGTTAAAACCTGATTAATTTTATCTATATCTTTACCTACGGTGGCAGTTTCAGTTTTGGCAGTAACTTTAACTGATACATTCCCTGTTGCCCCATCTTTACGTAATACCTGTACCTGTTCTGTCAACCATTCACCGGATTCAGTGATTTTATAAATTGGTTGACTAAATTGTAAAATTCCTGCTGTTGTTGTTGGCATTTGTAGATTCCTATTGTTT